>JBLUOL010000155.1:0-10995 GCA_048065775.1 Pseudomonas sp. GW6 | reverse complement strand
GCGCGGCTCCTACAGTGGGTCGGTGGCTTACTCAGGTGCCAGGTGTGGGCTGCGTCCGACGGATTACGCTTCGTTAATCCATCCCGCGCGATGCCTTCAGCAGCCCTGAAAATTGTAGGAGCCCCGCCCCGGGGCGAATTTTTGTAATCCAGTGAGATTTCGCTGAGGCCGCGATTCGCCGCGGGGCGCGGCTCCTACAGTGAGTAGGTGGCTTACAAGGCCAGGCGCATCGACAAATCCACTGCCTTCACATCCTTGGTCAGCGTCCCTAGCGAGATGTAATCCACGCCTGTCTCTGCAATAACGCGCAACGTGCTGTCATTGATGCCGCCCGAGGCTTCGAGCTTGGCGCGGCCGGCGGTGAGTTTTACGGCTTCGCGCATATCTTCCAGTGACAGTTCGTCGAGCATGACGATATCGGCTCCCGCTTCCAGCGCTTCGCGCAGTTCTTCCAGGCTTTCCACTTCCACTTCCACCGGTTTGCCCGGGGCGATCTGGTGGGCGGCGCTGATGGCCTGGGCGATGCCGCCGCAGGCAGCAATGTGGTTTTCCTTTATAAGGAAGGCATCGTACAAACCGATGCGGTGGTTGTGGCAGCCGCCGCAGGTCACTGCGTACTTCTGGGCCAGGCGCAGGCCCGGTAGGGTCTTGCGGGTGTCCAGCAGTTTTACCTGGGTGCCTTCAACCAGGTCGGCATAGTGGCGGCAGCGGGTGGCGACTGCAGACAGGGTCTGCAGGAAGTTCAGTGCGCTGCGCTCGCCGCTGAGCAGGGCACGGGCTGGGCCTTCGAGGCGGAACAGGGTCTGGTCGGCGCTGACCTTGTCACCATCTTGCACCTGCCAATGCACCGCGACGCGCGGGTCGAGCTGGCGAAATACCGCATCGACCCAGGCGGTGCCGCAAATCACTGCCTCTTCACGCGTGATCACGCGGGCGCTGGCCAGGCGCTCGGCCGGTATCAGCTGGGCGGTGATGTCGCCGCTGCCAATGTCTTCGGCCAGGGCGCGGCGGACGTTGGCTTCGATTTCGCTGCTGAGGTCGGCGAGGGTCAGGTTGGGCATGATCGGCTCCGGTGTAGACGAGCGGCGATTATAGAGGCAGGCAGGGGCAGGGCAATGGGCTGGAGTGTGCTCGCAGCCATCGAAGGGCAAAGGATTTCGCTGCGGCGTGCAGCGTCAGAAAAGGCATGTGCGGCCCGACCAGCGGGGCAGCGTCACAGGGCTGTCAGCGTTAGGCTGTAGAGATACGGCTGTCGTGTATTGGCTACCGTCTGGAGGTGGCGTGTGGCTATCTGTGATCTGGGTCATGTCTGTGGGAAAAATTGGCTTGGTATGACGCGCAGCCTCCCTATAATGGCTTTACTTTTTTCATTATTGACGCCAGGCCTTTGACGTTACGGACGACGCTCGGTTGACGCTGTGCAGACCAGGAAGCTCGAGTTCGGGCAGTCTGCGGGAGACTAGAATGAAGACCGACGCGAATGTGGTGCACCTGAACAAGGCCACCGCAGAGCAATCGCCAACTTCGCCGGTAGGAAGACTGCCCGTGGCGCTGATTCAGGTGCGTGACAAAGCGGCGCAACAGCTCAAGCAGAACCTGCAGAGCCTGTTCGACAATGCTGACGATACCCTCTTCGAGATGGCGGATCGGGCGACCAGCAATGCCGAGCAGAATGCTTTCTTCGAAGCCATGCGTGACCTGCGTCTGAAGCGCAAGAATATCGAGCGCGGCTTTCTGCAGAAGGTGTTCGAGTCCTTCGCTAATCTCAATCAGTACGAAATCGGCAAACCACAGCCAGCGCTGGATGCCGTGTCGTTCGACAGCCTGAGCCTGGTGCAGAACGACGAGCTGGAAGAAACCGTGGCGCTGGACGCCATGGTGGCCAAGGTGATGAGCCGAGACGCTGTTGCGTTGGGCCATCTCACCACGCGCCTCAATGCAGTGATCAGCAAGAAGCTGGACGACAAGAGCAACCCGCTCGGCCCGACCCTGCTCAGCGAATACTTCCTCGATGCCTGCAGTAGCCTGGGTGTGGAGATCAAGGTCAAGCTGATCATCCTCAAACTGTTCGAAAAGTACGTGCTCGGCAGTTGCGACATGCTTTATGCCGAGGCCAATCAGGCGCTGGTCAGCGCTGGCGTGTTGCCTGAGCTGAAGACTGCACCGCCGCGCCGTCAGCAGCGCCCGGCAGCTTCCGCTTATGTCCAGTCGTCCGGCGAGGAAGGCATGCCGTTGCTCGAGGGCGCGGATCAGGGCGTGCAGGAAGTATTCGGTGCGCTGCAGGATCTGCTCTCGCAAGTGCGTGGCACATCGATGCCGCGCCGGGCTCAGACAGCCGATGCACTGCCGATCACCAGCAACGACCTGATGCGCCTGCTGTCGCACATGCAGCAACGTGCCCCGGCGCAGGTCACCGTCGAAGATTTCGACCTTCGCGACCAGCTCGAGCGATTGCTCGAGCGTGCCAGCGCCAAGAGTGGCAAGGCGCGGGTGGTTGGCGAGGTCGATGAAGATGTGATCAATCTGGTGTCGATGCTGTTCGAGTTCATTCTCGATGACCGCACCCTGCCGGATTCGCTCAAGGCACTGATTGGCCGTCTGCAGATCCCGATGCTCAAGGTCGCGGTGCTGGACAAGACCTTCTTCAGCCGTGGCAGCCATCCGGCGCGCCGCTTGCTCAACGAAATCGCCTCTGCTGCGCTGGGTTGGGTCGATCAGGACGATGCGCAGCGTGACAGCCTCTATCAGAAGATCGAACAGGTGGTTCAGCGTCTGCTGAACGATTTCGTTGATGATCCGGCGATCTTCTCCGAGCTGTTGGCCGAATTCATGGCGTTCACTGGCGATGAGCGTCGTCGTAGTGAACTGCTGGAGCAGCGTACCCGTGACGCCGAGGAAGGCAGCGCGAAGGCCGAATTGGCCCGCCGCCAGGTCGAACATGCACTGAACGAGCGGCTGCTGGGCAAGACCCTGCCGGAAGTGGTGGTGCGGCTGCTGCAGGAAGCCTGGAGCAAGGTGCTGATGCTCACTTGCCTCAAGCATGGCGTGGAGTCGGACGAATGGCAGGCTGCGCTGCAGACCATGGATGAGCTGGTCTGGAGTGTCGCCCCGCACGAAGATCCCGAGGCGCGTCTGCGTTTGCTGGAGCTGGTGCCTGGCTTGCTCAAGGCGCTGCGTGAAGGCATGGCCAGTGCCGCGTTCGATCCGTTCTCGACCAGCGAGTTCTTCAGCCAATTGGAAGTGCTGCATGTGCAGGCTTTCCAGCGCTTCAAGCGCGCGACCCCGGAAGCCGAGACGGCCGTTGCCGAGGATGCCGCGCACACCGATCCGAGCGAAGCCGGCATCGAGCTGCCACTGCTGGAGCTACCGGCAGCTGAAGAGGTCGAGGACGCTCCGGCGATGGTCGAGGTGGTCGAAGAGATCATTCTGCTCGCGCCGGGCCAGACCCGTCCGCAGGAGCCGGACGTGGTGCTCCCGGACGACGACGAGGCGCTGCTGCAGGTAGACAGCCTGCGTGTGGGTAGCTGGGTGGAAATCCAGGAAGATGAAGAGCACAAGCTGCGTTGCAAGCTGGCGGCCATCATCAAGCCCACTGGCAAGTACGTGTTCGTCAATCGCACCGGGATGAAGGTGCTGGAGAAAACGCGCAACGCGCTGGCGGTGGAGTTCCGCCGCAACGCTGTGCGCCTGCTTGACGATGCGCTGCTGTTCGACCGCGCCCTGGAGTCGGTCATCGGCAATCTGCGCAAGCTCAAGCACAGCTGATTGTTGCCAGGAGCGCTTCGCTCCTGGCAACGGCCTGGTCTGTAGGAGCCCCGCCCCGGGGCGAAGCTTTTAAATCCTGCGGCGTGCTCGATATCGATTCGCCGCGAGGCGCGGCTCCTACATGTCGCTATCCTCGTTTTCCCGCCTTTGCACATCCTGTTGCGGCCTCGCGCTTGGCCGCCGTAGCCACCTGCTCTAGAGTGGTGACACGTTCAGGAGTGCCACATGCAGCTCGACCCTTCCACTGGCTGGTTTCAGGGCATCCCTCACTGCCCATCGCCGAATTTCAACGCTCGCCCCGGTGGCGAGATATCTCTGCTGGTGGTGCACAACATCAGCCTGCCGCCTGGGCAGTTCGGCACTGGCAAAGTGCAGGCGTTCTTTCAGAACCGCTTGCCCGTGCACGAGCATCCTTTCTTCGCCGAGATCGCGTCCCTGCAGGTTTCTGCGCATTTCTTCATCGAGCGTGATGGCGGGCTGACGCAGTTCGTCTCCTGCCTCGATCGTGCCTGGCATGCCGGGGTTTCCTGGTTCGAGGGGCGCGATAACTGCAATGATTTTTCGCTAGGAGTGGAGCTGGAAGGGACGGATGATCAGCCCTACACCGACGCTCAGTACGCCAGGTTGGTCGAGCTGACGCGACAGTTGCTGGACGCCTACCCGGCGCTGTCGACGCAACGTATCCGTGGCCACAGCGATATCGCGCCTGGGCGCAAGACCGACCCGGGGGCAGCGTTCGACTGGTCGCACCTGCACGCCGAATTGAAGGAGAGGTAGCAATGAGTTTTCTGGTGATTCTGCTGGTGCTGTGGGTCGAGAAATTTTCTGCCTGGCGTCTGCGCATCCAGCAGGACGGCCCCTGGTTGGCGCAACTGCAGCGCCTGCAACAAGGCGGTTTGCAGCAGGCCCCATGGCTGTGCCTGGCCATTCTGGTGCTGTTGCCGGTGTTGGCGCTGGGTCTGCTGTTGCTGATCCTCAAGCCGCTGGCATATGGCTGGCTGGCATTTCCAGTGCATTTGCTGGTACTGATCTACAGCCTGGGGCGTGGTGATCTGCTTGCGGCGTTGGGGCCGTTTCGCGACGCCTGGCGGCGCGGTGACGGTCAGGCGGCTTACCACGTCGCCGAACGTGATCTGGCACTGCAGCCGGAGGAGGGGACCGAACTGCTGCAGCAGGTTCAGGGGCATCTGTTGTGGCAGGCCTATCAAAGCTTTTTCGCCGTTATCTTCTGGTATCTGCTGCTCGGCCCCATGGCGGCGCTGGCTTATCGCCTGTTGGCCTTGAGCGCCGAGCATGCGCAGCAAGCCGCTCTGCGTGAGCGTGCCGTGCAACTGCGCCACGCCTTCGATTGGCTGCCGGCGCGGGTACTGGCCTCCAGTTTCGCGCTGGTTGGTAATTTCGTCGCCGTCAGCCGCGCCTTGCTGCATGAGCTACTGAGCTGGGACATTTCTGCCGCGCAACTGGTGATCAAGGCCGGGCGTGCGGCCGGTGAGATGCCGCCGCCGGTGATGGGCGAGGAGGGCGTCAATACCCTGGATCAGCTGTGGCAACTGCTGATCCGTGCTGCGGTGGTCTGGTACGCCGGTTACGCGGTCTGGGTGTTGTTCATCTAGAAGTGCCCGTCGAGAGCCTCAGTCCCCCCTGTTTCGTCGTGCTGGCTTTGTAGGAGCTGCGCCCCGCGGCGAATGGCAAAACAGTATTCGTTCCGAGTCGGGGCTCCTACACGGCCTTAGCTGGATTCGCTGGGCGCGCATTTAACCTTAAGTTACAGAGGCGCGTGTCGATAAGGGGTATAAGGAGGCGGTAGCCGACCCTGTTTGGTGATTTTCGTCACTTTATCTGCCTGTATTCGCCGCGTAGATTCACGCGCCACAGGTCGGGCTGCGCAGGACGCCGTTGTCAGCCCGTGAGAGGCTCTGCGGCCGTTCGAGCTATACCAATAACAATAATGGCAACTGGAGACGTCTAGTGAAGACCGTGTTGTATCCGGCCATCGCGCTGATGAATCGCCTCAGCTTCGGCATGAAGTTCAGCCTGATCAGCGTTTTATTCTTCCTGCCCATGCTCGTCACCAACTTCTATCTGGTGCGCGACTCCTATCGTCAGTTCGTCGGCACCCAGACTGCCCTGGAAAGCCTCGAGCTACTCGGCAGCAGCCTGCAGCTGCGCCGTGATCTTGAAAGCCTCAACGATCTGGTGCAGATCAACTCGATGATCGGTCAGTCCGGTCAGGCGGGGGATCTGGAGGGGCGTATAGATCAACTGCAGCAGTCGCTCAATGCCGGCCTGCAAGGGCTGCAGCCGGTGACCGGCGATGCCGAGCAGGCAGCGGAGTTCGTCGCCAAGCGCGACGAATTGCTGGCCGAGCTGAAAAGCGCAGAGGCCGAGACCTCTTTGCAGAGCAAGACCGTCATCGTCGAGAAGCTGCTGGGTTCATCCCAGGTCTTCATCAAGCTGGTGGCCAGCCAGGCGGGGTTGAGCCAGGACCCGCAACGCCAGGTGCGGCAGATTACCGAGCTGATCACCAACGTCACTCCGCAGATCACCGATGTGCTCAGCCAAGGCCGTGCCATCGGCGCCTATTCCCTGGGGCAGGGTTTTCTCAATTCGGCGGCCAGTACCAAGTTCGATGATCTGCTGCTGCAGTTGGAGAAGTTGCATGCCGAGTACGGCCTGAATCTGCAGGAGGCACTGGCCGGTAACGTCGCGGCGCAGAACGGGCTGGGCAGTCTGGCCGAAGCCAGTCGCCAGAGTCTGAAGGACAGCGGCGTACTGTTCGAGGATCAGGTGATCATCGCCGACAGCCTGGATACGCCCTGGGCGCAGTTCTACGATCAGGTCAGCCAGGAAATGGCCAAGACCTACGCCTTCAACGACAGCCTGCTGGCGTTCCTCGATAGCCAGTTGAGTGAGCGGCTGACCGAGAACCGTGCGCAGATGGTGTTGCTGGTGGTGGCGTTGGTGGTGGTGTTCCTGTTGATCGTCTACCTCTACAGCGGCTTCTACGTTTCCACCCGCGCTACCCTGAAAAACCTGGGCAAGGTGATGGAGAGGGTTGCCGCAGGCGATATGACGGCCAACTTCCAGGCACAGAGCCGTGATGAGCTCGGCGAGCTGGGGCAGGTGTTCAACCAGACCGTGGTGCGTATCCATGACCTGATCGAGCGCGTCGGGCATACGGTGGGCGAGGTCGGTGGCCAGGCGGATCGCGTCGAGCTGGTTTCAGGCGAGAGCAACCAGGCGGTGGCCAGCCAGCGTGCACAGATCGAGCAGGTGGCCACGGCGATGAACCAGATGTCCGCCACTGCCCAGGAGGTGGCGCGCAGTGCCGCCGCTGCGGTGGGTAGCGCGCAGAGCGTGAATCAGGAAACGGTCAGTGGTCGCGCGTTGGTCGAGCAGCAGGTCGGTGCGATCCAGCGTCTTGCCGGTGAAATCGACCAGTCAGTGGCGGTGATCAACCAGCTGGCCAGCGACAGTGCGGCGATCAGCCAGGTGCTCGATGTGATCAAGGGTATCGCCGAGCAGACCAACCTGCTGGCGCTCAATGCTGCCATCGAGGCGGCGCGGGCTGGTGAACAGGGGCGTGGTTTCGCCGTGGTGGCTGACGAGGTGCGCAACCTGGCCAAGTGCACCCAGCAGTCCACCGAAGAGATCGAAGCGATGATCGCCAAGCTGCAGGGCGGTGTCGGGGCGGCGGTGAAGGCGATGAACGCCAGTCACCAGATGGCGGATGGTACAGTCAGCCAGTCGGCCAAGGTGCAGCTGGCCCTGGAGAACATCCTCGGTGCGGTTGGCATGATCGTCGACCAGAACCAGCAGATCGCCGCGGCGGCCGAGCAGCAGACGGCGGTGGCGCACGATATCGACCAGAATATCGTCGAGATCAACCATGCGGGTGAGCGCACCGCTGCCGGTGCCAGCCAAACCGAGCAGGCCAGCCGCGAGCTGAGCGAGCTGGTTACGCGTCTCAAGCAGTTGATCGGCGCGTTTCGGGTCTGATCGCTCCTCCCACAGGCTTCCCTTGGCCATTGCTCTGACCCTGTAGGAGCGGCGCCCCGCCGCGAGCTTGGGCGACTCTCTCCAGTCGCCTTTCCTGCGCAGAGCCTGTCCTCGAAGCGTTCCTGGTCGGAGGACGGGAATCCAGAGTCTCTGTAGCTCCTGGGCTCCCGCCTTCGCGGGAGTGACGGTGAAGGTTGTTCCATAACAACCGGAAGCACAGATGGCACGTGTAGGAGCGGCGCCCCGCCGCGAATCAGGGCGACACGGTCTGGAAGCATTCGCCCCGGGGCGGGGCTCCTACAGACGGTCATGTAAGACGATTTTCCTGAGGTCTATGCCCAGCCGAACAACTCATCCGCATTACGGCTGCTGGCCGTAGCCAGCTCTTCGGCTGTAACGCCACGCAACGCTGCCAGCTCGGCACAGATGTCAGCCAGGTACTCCGGGCTGTTGCGCTGGTTGGGGTACATGGCTGGGGCCATGTCCGGGGCGTCGGTTTCCAGCACGATGGTCTGCAACGGCAGCTGCGCCACCACCTTGCGCAGGCGATTGGCTTGCGGCCAGGTGGCGGCGCCGCCGAGACCGAGGCGAAAGCCCAGCTTGATGTACTCGCGGGCTTCCTCATAGCTACCGGCGAAGGCGTGGATAATGCCGCCGCGTGCCAGGCGAAAACGCTTGAGTGTGGCGATGGTCGCGGCATGGGCACGGCGCACATGCAGTAGCACCGGTAACTCGAACTCGGCGGCCAGTCGCAGCTGCGCTTCGAACAGCGCTTGCTGGCGCTGGCGATCCAAGTGTTCCAGGTAATAATCCAGGCCGAACTCACCGACGGCGCACAGCTTGCGGTGCCCGGCCAGTTTGCCCAGCCAGTCGCGCAGCTCATCGAGATGCTGTGGGTGGTGATCGTCCAGGTAGACCGGGTGCAGGCCGAAGGCTGCGTACAGGCCTTCATCCTCTTCGACCAACTGCCACAACCGCTGCCAGTTGGCCTGGTAGACGCCCAGCACCACCATGCGCTGCACGCCCAGCGCGTGGCTGCGCGCGAGTACTTCGTCGCGATCGGCGTCGAAGTCGGGGAAGTCCAGGTGCGTATGGGTGTCGATCAGGCGCATCGGTCTGCTCACCAGCGGGCGTTCAGAATCGGCTATTTTCCCCTTTCACGCCAGGGCAAGGGAGCGTTGGCGAATCTTTTCAGTCGTATGGACATGGACGAGTTTCACTCGGGCAGTGAAATAAGGAGGTCGCTGGGTGCGCCATTTGCGCAAGTTTGTAGGCGCATTGTTCGCCGTTTTCCTGTTGTTGCTGGCGGCACTGATGCTATTTCTGGTGTTGTTCGACTGGAACCGGGCGCGGCCGTTGATCAATGAACAGGTTTCTGCGGCCCTGAATCGGCCATTCGCCATCGAGGGCGATCTGCGCGTGGTCTGGCAGCGTGAAGCCGGCCAGCAGGGTTTGAGCGCCTGGCTACCCTGGCCCCATTTTGCTGCCGAGCAGTTGCGCCTGGGCAACCCGGACTGGGCGCAGGGCGATACCTTCGTCAGTCTCGACAGCGTGCGTTTACGCCTGTCGCCCCTACCGCTGCTGTGGAAAACGGTGAGCATTCCCAGTATCGAACTCGGCGCGCCGGTCGCCGATCTGCAGCGCCTGGCCGATGGCCGGGCCAACTGGGTGTTCGATCTGGGCAAGGAGGAGGCGGACGACAGCAAGCAGCCCAGCCCCTGGACGCTGGATATCGGCACCATCGGCTTCGACAAGGGGCAGGTGAAGGTCGACGACAAGGTCAGCAATACCCGCCTGGAGGCGATTATCCAGCCGCTGGGCGAGCCGATCCCATTCGCCGATATCGTCGGCAAGAGCGCGGCCGAGCGCCTGGCTGAGAGCAATGCCAGCGCCCAGGATTACGCTTTCGCCTGGCAGACCAAGGGCAGCTTCCGTGGCCAGCCGTTGACCGGCAGCGGCAAGGTCGGTGGTCTGCTGGCGCTGCATGACGCGTCGCAGCCGTTCCCGTTGCAGGCCGATCTGCGCATTGGCGCGACCCGTATCGTGCTGGCCGGCAGCCTGACCGATCCGCAGAACCTGGGGGCTCTGGATCTGCGCTTGCGTCTGTCCGGCGCCAGCCTCGGTCAGCTGTATCCGCTGACCGGCGTGACCTTGCCGGATACCCCGCCATACAGCACCGACGGTCGCTTGCAGGCCGACCTGCACGATGCCGACGGGGCGATCTTTCGCTACCTCGGCTTCAACGGCCAGATCGGTGACAGCGATATCCATGGCGACCTGACGTTCGTGGCCCGCGAGCCACGGCCGAAACTGTCGGGGAGGCTGACCTCCAACCAACTGCTGTTCAGTGACCTTGCGCCGCTGATCGGCGCCGACTCCAGCGCGGACAAGCGCGAACGTGGCGAACGGGACGTGCAGCCGGCGAACAAGGTGTTGCCCGTTTCGGAGTTTCGTACCGACCGCTGGCGCGCGATGGACGCCGATGTGCGCTTTGTCGGCAAGCGCATCGTGCACAGCGAACAGTTGCCGATCACCGATCTCGACACCCATGTGGTGCTCAATGACGGCATGCTGAGTCTGGAGCCACTGCGTTTCGGCATGGCCGGCGGTGTGCTCGACTCGCAAATCCGCCTGAATGGCGCGACCACGCCGCTGCAGGGCCAGATGCGTCTGCGCGCGCGTGATCTCAAGCTCAAGCAGCTGTTTCCCACCTTCGCGCCGATGCAGACCAGCCTCGGTGAGCTCAACGGCGATGCGCGCATCAGCGGCCGTGGCAACTCGGTGGCCGCTTTGCTCGGCAGCGCAGATGGCGAGTTGAAGATGCTGATCAACGATGGCGCGGTGAGTCGCGGGCTGATGGAAATCGCCGGGCTGAACGTCGGCAACTACCTGGTCGGCAGGCTGTTCGGCGACGAGGATGTGAAGATCCACTGCGCGGCAGCGGATCTCGGCATCAAGCAGGGGCTGATGAGTACGCGACTGTTCGTCATCGACACCGACAATGCGGTGATCAAGGTCGACGGCAGTGCCAACTTCGCCAACGAGCGGCTGAACTTCACCATCACGCCCGCGACCAAGGGCTTTCGTATCTTTTCCCTGCGTTCGCCGCTGTATGTGCGCGGCACGTTCAAGGAGCCGTCACCAGGCGTGCAGGCCACGCCGCTGGCGCTGCGTGGTGTTGGCCTGGTAGCGCTGGGCGTTGCGGTGGCGCCGGCGGCCGGCTTGCTGGCG
>JBLUOL010000154.1:0-11074 GCA_048065775.1 Pseudomonas sp. GW6 | reverse complement strand
TCGCAATCCAAGCGATTCGCGAGCAGAGCTCGCTCCCACAGTTACGCCCCATCCATGGGGCGACGCGCTCAGCGCCTCAGGCCGCCCAGGGTCAGCGGCATCTGGCGGTTCACATCCTTGTACAGCAGGTAGCGGAAGCGGCTCGGGCCACCGGCGTAGCAGGCTTGCGGGCAGAAGGCGCGCAGCCACATGAAGTCGCCAGCCTCGACCTCGACCCAGTCCTGGTTCAGGCGATACACCGCCTTGCCTTCCAGCACGTACAGGCCATGTTCCATGACGTGGGTTTCGGCGAAGGGAATCACGCCGCCCGGCTCGAAGTTGACGATGTTGACGTGCATGTCATGGCGCATGTCGCTGATCTCGACGAAGCGCGTGGTGCTCCAGCGGCCTTCGGTGCCAGGCATGACGATCGGCTCGATGTCCTGCTCGTGGGTGACGAAGGCTTCCGGATACGGCACGCCTTCGACCGGTTGGTAAGCCTTGCGCAGCCAGTGGAAGCGCACGGCTTCGCTGCCGTTGTTGCGCAGCGACCAATCGCTTTCTGGCGGGATGAAGGCGTAGCTGCCCGGACGCAGGGCGTGCTGGGTGCCGTTGAGGCTCAGGTCGCAGGTGCCTTCGACGACGAAGATCACGCCTTCGGCGGTCGGGTCCAGCTCAGGCTTGTCGCTGCCGCCGTTCGGGCCGACTTCGACGATGTATTGCGAGAAGGTCTCGGCGAAGCCGGTCAGCGGGCGAGCGATGACCCACATGCGCATGTTGTCCCAGAACGGCAGGTGGCTGGTGACGATGTCACGCATCACGCCTTTGGGGATCACGGCATAGGCTTCGGTGAACATGGCGCGGTCGGTCAGCAGTTGATCCTGACCTGGGTGACCGCCATGCGGTGCGTAGTAGTAGGGCGATTTGCTCATCGAGAGGTTGCCTCGGCGGGTGAAGGGCGCAGGGTTGGCTCCCGGCGCAGAAAATTGATTCCTATGCACTATAGGAATTCGCAGCTGGATTCGGAAATTAAATAGTAGAATGCCTGTCAGTGGATTTCATGATGGGTGGCGCTATGCTCGATCCGGTGTTGTTACGCAGTTTTCTGACCGTTGTGCAGACCGGTGGCTTTACCCGCGCGGCTGCCAGCCTGCACTTGACCCAGTCAACGGTCAGCCAGCAGGTGCGGCGCCTGGAGGAGCAGCTCGGTGCTGAGCTGCTCGACCGCAGTGGCCGCTACGTAGTGACCACCACCGAGGGTGAACGCTTGCTGGGTTACGCCAACCGCATCGTCGCACTGATGGACGAAGCCATGCTGGCGCTGGGGCAAAGTGCGGTGGAAGGCGAGGTGCGCCTTGGCGTGCCGGACGATTTCGCCGCCAATAGCCTGACCCCTTATCTGGCCGATTTCGCCGACGCGCATCCGGGCATTCGCCTGGAGATCACCAGCGGCCTCAGTCATGACGTCTGGCGCGCGTTCAATGCCGGCGAACTGGACCTGGCGTTGATCAAGCAGCGCGTCGGCAGTGCCAAGGGCCTGGCCAGTTGGGCCGAGCCGGTTGCCTGGCTCGACAGCCGCGCGCGACCGGTCCTGGCGCGCAACCCGGTGCCACTGGCGGTGTTTCCACCCAACGGCCTGTATCGCCTGGAGATGACCCACGCGCTGGATGCCATGGGTAAGCCCTGGCGTATCGCCTATGTCAGCAGCAGTTTGCCCGGCGTCAGCGCCGCGGCCGAAGGTGGCCTGGGCCTAACCCTGCTGCCGCGCCGGTTGATCACCGCTGCGCACCGCGAATTGGGTGAGGCCGAAGGCTTCGCCCCGGTGGCGCCGGTGGAAGTGGCCTTGCATGCGCGCAACCAGTTGCCCGGCTATGCACGGGAACTGGCGGCGGCGTTGATCGAGGCCTGCGAAGGGATCATGAGCCAATAGGGCGTCACGGGGCCGGGTAGGGTGCGCCATGCGCACCTTGAAACTGGGCGGCCCCGCCATACCCTACGACAGGATCAGCGCCAACTGAGAATCGGCCAGCCAGCCTGTTCGGCATGGGCGCGCAGAGTCGGGTCGGGGTTGACGGTGAAGGGCTTGTCGACCAACTGCAGCAGCGGCAGGTCGTTGCGCGAGTCGGAGTAGAAGCTTGCGCCGACGAGGCTTTCGTTCTGCTCGGCGAGCCAGGCATGCAGACGTGTCACCTTGCCTTCGCGATAGGTCAGTACGCCTTCGGTGCGACCACTATAGAAGCCATGCTGCAGCTCCAAATCGATGGCCAGCACCTCGTCGATTCCGAAGCGTTCGGCGATAGCGCTGACCAGAAAATGCGCCGAGGCGGAGATCACCAGCAAGCGGTCGCCGGCGGTGCGGTGCGTGGCCAGGGTGCGGCTGGCGTCGCTGTAGAAGATCGGCTCGATCACGTCCTCGACGAAGGGCTCGACCACATGGGCGACCTCCTCGGGCGTGCGGCCAACCAGGGGCGACAGGGTGAAGGCCATGTAATCCTCCATGGCCAGGGTGCCGGCGGCGTACTGACGCATCAGTTCCTGCTCGTGGGCCAGGAAGGAGTCGCCATCGGCCCAGCCGATCTTGACCATTTCCTGTGTCCACAGGCTGGCGCAATCGCCGTGAATCAGGGTTTCGTCGAGGTCGAAAATCGCCAGGGCCATCACGCCACCTCCCGGATCGCATCGGCACCAATGGCCAGGCTGACACTCTGGCCATTGTGGTGCAGGTCGGCGGCAGAGCGATTGAGCACGTCCACCAGCAGTTGCACGCCGCGGGCCTCGACCCGGTAGCGCACGACGTTACCCAGCAGGCTGTGGCTGACAATGGTGCCTTCGATTCCCACCCCGCCGATCTGGATCGCCTCCGGGCGAATCGCTACACGGCTGTTGACCGGGCGCAGCAGCAGGCGGCTGGCGGCATCGGCCTCGAGCAGGTTGTAGTTGCCGATGAACCCGGCGGCGAAGGCATCCACCGGCGCGGTGTAGAGAGTTTCGGCATCACCGCTCTGGACGATCTGGCCGGCATTCATCAGGAAGATGCGGTCGCTCATGGTCAGCGCTTCCTCCTGATCGTGGGTGACGAAGATGGTGGTCAGGTTCAGCTCCTGCTGGATGGCGCGGATCTGTTCGCGCAGGTGCTTGCGGATACGTGCGTCGAGAGCCGACAACGGTTCGTCGAGCAGCAGCAGGCGTGGACGGGTGACCAGTGAGCGGGCCAGGGCCACGCGCTGGCATTGGCCGCCGGAGAGCTGGTGCGGATAGCGCGCGGCGAAGTCGCCCAGCTCGACCATGGCCAGAGCCTCGCGCACGCGCTGCTCGCTTTCGTCCCTGGCCACTTTCTGCATGCGCAGGCCGAAGGCGACGTTCTGCGCCACGCTCATGTTGGGGAACAGCGCATAGCTCTGGAACACCATGCCGATACCGCGTTTTTGCGGCGGCAGCGGTACCAGGTCTTCGCCACCGAGATTGATCTGCCCGCCGTCGACGTCGGTCAGCCCGGCGATGCAACGCAGCAGGGTGGACTTGCCGCAGCCGGAGGGGCCGAGCAGGGTGACGAACTCGCCCTGGCCTATCTCGCAGTTGATGTCGGTGAAGATGGGCGTTGCGCCGTAGCTTTTATGCAGGCCGCGGATATTCAGGTAACTCATGATTTGTCCTTGTTCAGACGGTTGGCTGCCCAGGTCATCAGCAGCACGAACATGAAATAGGAGATCACCAGGGCGCTGGTGAAGTGGCCGCTGTCGTTACGCATGTTGTACAGGTACACCTGCAGCGTCTCGTAGCGGCTGCCCACCAGCAGGTTGGCGAAGACGAATTCGCCGAACAGGAAGCTGAAGGACAGGAACACCGAAACCATCAAACCCTTGCGCAGATTCGGCAGCACCACCATGAAGGCCGCGCGCCAGGTGCTGGCGCCGAGCAGGTGGGCGGCGTCCATCAGGTCGCGCAGGTTGATCGCCTGCAAATTGTTGGTGATGGCCCGGTACATGAAGGGCAGGGCGATGGTGAAGTAGCAGCCGATCAGTATCCATGGCGTACCGAGGATCGGCAGCGGGCCGGATGCGAACAGCTGCATCAGGCCCACCGAGGACACCACCGGCGGAATGGCGAACGGCAGCAGGATCAGCACGTTCATCACGCCGTCGAGCTTGGGGAAGTGGTAGTTGACCACGAACAGCAGCGGCAGGATCAGCAGCAGTGCCAGCGCCAGGGCGCCGAAGCAGACCAGCAGCGAGCGGCCGAAGGCGGCGAGAAAGCGTGCATCGCTCCACAGCGCCACGTACCACTTGAAGGTGAAACCGCTGGGCAGGATGGTCGCCGACCAACTGGTGGACAGCGAATAGACCAGGGTGCCGAGCAGCGGCAGCAGCAGGATCAGAAACAGCAGGTAGACCACCAGTTGGTGGAACAGCGGCGAGCGTTTTTCAGCGGGTGACATGGTAGCTCCGGCGCAGCAGCCATTGGTGGACGATGGTGATCAGGGTCATCAGGCCGACCAGCACCATGGCCAGCGCGCTGGCCATGTTCGGGTCGAGGAAGATGTCGCCGGAAACCATCGCCGCGATACGGATCGGCAGGATGTTGAAGTTGCCAGTGGTCAGCGCATACACCGTGGCATAGGCGCCCAGGGCGTTGGCCAGGAGGATGACGAAGGTACCGAGCAGCGCCGGGGTCAGCACCGGCAGGCCGATATACCGCCAGAACTGCCAGGTGCTGGCGCCGAGCAGTTCGGCCGACTCGCGCCAGTCTTCGCGTAGGGCGTCGAAGGCCGGATAGAGCAGCAATACGCCGAGGGGAATCTGGAAGTAGGTGTAAAGGACGATCAGGCCGGTCTTGGAGTAGAGGTTGAAGTCCTCGATCACCCCCATCTGCTTGAGCAGGATGGTCAGCGCGCCGTTGAAGCCGAGCAGGATGATGAAGGCAAAGGCCAGCGGCACCCCGGAGAAATTGCTGGTCATGTTGGAGAAGGCCATGACGAAATCGCGCAGGCGGCTGCTGACCTGGCGCAGCGAATAGCTGCCGATGATGGCGATGACGATGCCGAACAGGCTCGACCAGAAGGCCACCTCCAGGCTGTGGCGCATGGCCTGGCGGTAGAACGCCGAGGAGAAGGCCTGCTGGAAGTTGCCCAGGCCCCAGCCTTCGGCGGTGTTCAGGCTGTTGCTCGCCACCCAGGCCAACGGTGCGATCTGGAAGGCGAAGAAGAACAGGGCGAAGGGTACCAGGCACAGCAGTGCCCAGCCCTTGCTGGAAATGGTGGACTTCATGCAAGCAGCTCCCTGCACCAGGGTTTGTCGTGGGCCGCGCCGAGTAGCTGGCAGATGGTGCCGCACAGCTCGGTCTGTTGTGGGCGGGCTGCAGGATCGAGGCTGAACGCGCTGCCGAGAACGATCAGCGGCACTTCGCGCTCTTCCGGCAGCACGCCGTTATGGCTGCGGTCGTTGTTCATGCCGTGGTCGGCGGTCACCAGGATCTGGTAACCGGCGTCGAGCCAGGTCTGGATGTATTCGGCCAGCAGCACGTCGGCCATGCGCGCGGCGTTGCGGTACTGCGAACTGTCGAGACCGTGCTTATGGCCGGCGTCGTCGATGTTCATCGGGTGCACCAGCAGCAGGTTGGGGCTGTGACGCTGGCGCAGGCTGTCGGCATCGGCGAACAGGTGCGAATCCGGGTAGTGGTCGGCGTAATAGAAGTGGCCGTGCTGGATCGGTAGCGACGGTTCAAAGGTGTGACGGTCGCGGGAAGCCTGGAAGGGGGCGCGGTTATACAGCTCGCTGACCCAGTGATAGGCCGCGGCGGCGGTGCTCAGGCCGGCGTCACGGGCGTAGTGGAAGATGCTGCGCTGATTCGACAGGCGCACCACATCGTTATTGACGATGCCGCTGTCGATGGGCGCCACGCCGGTGAGGATGCATTCGTAGAGCGGGCGGGACAGTGCCGGCAGTGCGCAATCGAGCTTGTACAGCGCGGCGCGCCCGGCCTGGCAGTAAGCCAACAGGTGGCCCAGCGCATGCTGGGCCACCTGATAGCTCAGGCCATCCAGTACCACCAGGATGACGTTGTGCTTCATGGATTTCTCTCGTTCGGTCGTAGCCCGGATGCAATCCGGGGGCGTACTTGGCGATTGCCCCGGATTTCATCCGGGCTACGGATCAATGGTGTCGCGGCCGCATCAATTCATATTGATGATCACGTGCTCCTGCCACAGGCGCGGCAGGGCCTTGGAGGTGGCCTCCCAGGCAGCGGCATCCTTGATCGGCTGGACCTTGGCGTACTGCTCTTGCGGCAGCAGCTTGGCCTGCACCTCGGCCGGCAGCTCGATGTGCTCGGCGCGGATCGGGCGGGCGTTGCCCTTGGCCAGGTTGATCTGCCCGGCGTCGCTCAAGATGTATTCGCGGGTCAGCTTGGCGGCGTTGGGGTTCTTCGCCCATTTGTTGATGATGGTGCTGTAGCCGGAGATCACCGAACCGTCGGACGGGATCAGCACCTCGAAGCGCTCGGGGTCGATCTGGTCGCGGTAGGACAGGCCGTTGAAGTCCCAGACGATGCCGACTTCCACTTCGCCCTTCTCCAGGGTCTGGATGGTCGGGTTGGCCAGCGACAGGCGACGCTGCTTGGCCAGTTCGCCATAGAAATCCAGCGCCGGTTGCACGTTGCTCTCGTTGCCGCCCATGGCGATGGCAGCGGCCAGTACGCCGTTCACGGCTTGCGCAGCGGTGCTCACGTCACCGGCAGAGACCTTGTAGGTGCCGGTCTTGAGGTCGGCCCAGGAGCGCGGAATGTCCTTGACCAGTTGCTTGTTGACGATGAAGGCGATGGAGCCGGTGTAGGCCAGCATCCAGTGACCGTCCTGGTCCTTGGCCCAATCCGGAATCTGCGCCCAGGTGCTCGGTTTGTACGGCTGGGTCACGCCTTGCTGTACGGCGATGGGGCCGAAGGCGGCGCCGACGTCACCGATATCGGCGGTGGCGTTTTCCTTTTCGGCGGCGAACTTGGCGATTTCCTGCGCCGAGCTCATGTCGGTGTCCTGATGCTTGAGACCGTAGAGGCGCGCCAGGTCCGCCCAGGTGTCTTTCCAGTTGGCCCAGCTGTCGGGCATACCCACGCTATTCACCGCGCCCTCGGCGCGTGCAGCCTGTTCCAGTGCCTGCAAGTCGGTGCCTTCGGCCATGGCGGAGGTCGCCAGGGCGATGGCCGAACCCATCAGTGAAGCCAGCAGCAGTTGTTTCATTGGAAACTCCTTTGCAGTGAGAGTGTTGGTCTAGATCAGCAATACCCGAGCCAATCTAAGCGCCTTCGATGACAGTTTTATGTCCGGCCACGGCTGGCAGATGTCTAGGTGCAGCGGGCCGGTGCGCTTCACAAGCGTAGACCATGGATAAGTGGCTGATTTGCTGGGCTGTGAGTAAGCATGGCGGTGGCATGCGGCGTGCTTGCAGCATGGCTGTCATCTATCAGTCATCTAGACTGCCTAGGCTTGTAACCCGTCTGAGCAAGTGACTTTTGCCCTGTCATGGGGCTGGACTAGTCCAAAAGGGGAAATTTTGATGCGCGAAGAAGCGCCACGGGCCGTCACCATCATCTGCCGCGCGTTGCAGGAGCAGATCGACCGGGGCCTGTTGCCCTCCGGCAGCAAGTTGCCGGCCGAGCGCAAGCTCAGTGAGTTGTTCGATACCACGCGCATCACCCTGCGTGAGGCGCTCGGCCAGTTGGAGGCGCAGGGGCTGGTCTATCGCGAGGAGCGTCGTGGCTGGTTCGTTTCGCCGCAACGGGTGGCCTACAACCCTCTGGTACGTACCCACTTCCACGCCATGGTCGCCGAGCAGGGGCGGGTACCGGCTACCGAGGTCCTGAGTGCGCGCTTGATGCCGGCCTCCGCGCAGATCTGTCAGGTGCTGGAGCTGCCGGCGCTGTCGAGCGTCTATCAGGTGTGCCGCGCGCGGCGCATCGACGGGCGCCTGGTGCTATATGTCGAGCACTACCTGAATCCGGCCTACTTCCCCGGCATTCTCGAGTTCGACCTGACTCGCTCGCTGACCGACCTGTATGCCAGCGAGTACGGCATCCACTACGGTCGCGTGCGCTTCGACATGGTACCCACCGCGCTGCACGCCGAAGCCGCGGCCAGCCTCAAGGTGGCACCGGGCAGCCCGGCGCTGCGCATCACCCGGGTCAACCGCGATCAGCACGGGCGCATCATCGACTGCGACCTGGAGTTCTGGCGCCACGACGCCATTCACGTCAGCGTCGAAGTCCCCGAGTAGGGTGCGCTGCGCGCACTGAGGTCGCCGGCAGACTGTGAATCGCCAGTGCGCAAGGACTACGGAGAGGCGATGCGCACGGCGCACCCTGCCGTTCGTCGGCTTCTGTGATGTTTTTGCGGCCAATGTCGAAATGTGCTCGCCGCGTTCGACTATCCAGTACCCACCCGCCAAGGAACTGGAGTGCGTCATGAAATACCTCTGCCTCGTCTACGCCAACGAACAGGAGCTGCACAGCTCCCCCGACAGCCCGCATGACAGCGAGTGCTTCGCCTACGCCAATGCAGTACAGGAGAGCGGGCGCATGCTCGCTGCCGAGGCGCTGCAGTCGGTGCAGACCGCCACCACCGTGCGCATGCGCGGCGGCAAGCTGGCGATCACCGACGGCCCCTTCGCCGAAACCAAGGAGCAACTGGCCGGCTTCTATCTGGTGGAGGCGCGCGACCTCAACGAGGCGATCCAGCTCGCCGGACACATTCCCGCTGCCCGTGTCGGCTGCGTGGAGGTGCGTCCGGTGCGTGAGCTGGATATCCAGCCGGCGCAGCTGCAGGCCGGCCAGCACTGAGCCGGCAAGGCTCGATCAACCGGGAGAACCGCTATGGATCGCCGCTATATCCCCGAAGTCGCCACGCGTGAGCAATGGCTGGCAGCGCGCAAGGCGCTGCTCGAGCAGGAAAAGGCGCTGACCCGTCAACGTGACGCGCTCAACCGCGCCCGCCGTGCCCTGCCCATGGTGCTGGTGGAAGAGGATTACCGCTTCGACGGCCCGCAGGGCGAAGTCGGTCTGGAGGCGCTGTTCCACGAGCGCAGCCAGCTGATCGTCTACCACTTCATGTACCACATGGATCGCGGCGAGGGCTGCGACGGCTGTTCCTGTCTGGTGGACAACATCGGCCACCAGTCCCACCTGCATGCTCGCGACACCAATCTGGTGCTGGTCTCGCGCGCGCCCTTGGCCGATCTCGAGGCCTTCAAGCGGCGCATGGGTTGGACCCTGCCCTGGTACAGCTCCTACGGCAGCCGCTTCAACTACGACTACCACGCCACCACCGACGAGCAGGTCGCGCCGGTCGAATACAACTACCGCGACAAGGACGAACTGCAGCGCCTGGGCCTGACCTATCACATCCAGGGCGAGCAGCCCGGTGTCAGCGTGTTCCTGCGTGACGGCGGGCGGATCTACCACACCTATTCCTGTTATGGCCGAGGGCTGGAAATGCTGATGAGCAGTTTCCATTTCCTCGACTTCACGCCTTTTGGCCGCGGCGAGGGTTGGGATGGTATGCCCGATCTGGACGGCAAGGGGCTCAACTGGACGCGCCTGCACGACGAGTACGAACAGACCGCGCCCACCCACGACTGCTGCGGCCACAAGGCCTGAACCTCGGTGAAGGAGAACGACATGAGTCAGCACGAACTGCAAGATGCCCTTAACGACTGGACCGAAGCCTGCCGCAGCAAGGACGTGGCGCGCATCATGAGTCACTACGTCGAGGACGTGGTGTCCTACGATGCCATCGGCCCGTTGCGTTTTCAGGGGCGCCCGGCGTACCAGGCGCATTGGCAGGCCTGTATGGAGATGTGCAGTGGCCCGGGGATGTTCGAACCGCACGAGCCGACCTTCACCGCCAGCGGCGATCTGGGCGTGACCCATTACCTGCTGCATTGCGGCGGCAGCAATGAAAAGGGCGAGCTGGAGACCTGCTGGATGCGCGTGACCCAGTGCCTGCGCCGCCAGGGCGGCCGCTGGCTGATCTTCCACGAGCATTTCTCTGCGCCGAGTGACATGGAAAGCGGCAAGGCGCTGTTCGATCTGCAGCCCTAGCAGGCTGTTGAAAAACTACCTGCGTTGCCATTGCTGCGTTAAAAACAGACTGGAGCGCCAGCCCGGTCGAAATACTCATTTACAACACGTAAAGTCGAGCGCGACCCCGGCCGTTTTTCGCCTGTTTTTGTGGGGCCGCCATCGGTATTGCACTGGCTTGCCTCGCCTACGTTTTTCAACGGCCTGCTAGCGAGCGGGGACTGCGCGATGGTCTGGTGCGTACCAGACCATCCTTAGCGCGCGACCAGTTCCAGCATGCGTTGCGCTTGCTGGCGTACGGCCTCACGCAACTCGACCGGCTGTTCGATGGTGAAGTCGAAGGACAGGCGTAGCAGTAGGCGAGCGAACCAGGTCGGGCTGTCGGTGCTGGTGGTCAGGCGCACGCTATTGCCTTCGGGCATCAGCAGACCGGCGTTGTGCCCGAGTTCGGCGATGGCACCGGCGAGGTCGGTGTGCAGCTGGATACTCACCGGGTAGGCTCGTGGCAGGGTGGCGATGCTGGTATTGAGGTGGGCGGCGGCATCGAAGGCTTCCGGCCGCTCGAAGTGGCTCTCCAGGGCGCGTACTTCGCGCAGCCGATCCAGACGGAAGGAACGCACCGCCTGGCGTAGGTGGCAGTAGCCGCTCATGTACCAGAAGCCCTGGCGGAACACCAAACCGTAGGGATCGACCTCGCGCTCGCTGCATTGGCCCTGATCGCTGCAATAGCTCACCCGCACCTGACGGCGCGCCTCGGCGGCGGCGGCGAGTTCGGCTAGCAGTTGCTGGTCGCCATTGGCGCGGCTGCGCGGCAGATCCAGAATGGCGCTCTGGCTCAGGGCGCGCACCCGCTGCTGCAGCCCCTTGGGCATTACCCGCTCCAGCTTGGCGCGGGCACTGGCCACCGCCACGGCGGTTTCTGCCAGGCCCAGATTGGCCGTCGCCAGCAGGCCCAGCGCCACCGCCTGAGCTTCCTCAGCCGTGAACATCAAGGGCGGCAGCTTGAAACCGGCCACCAGGCGGTAACCACCGT
>JBLUOL010000153.1:0-11105 GCA_048065775.1 Pseudomonas sp. GW6 | reverse complement strand
CGAGTACCGCGAAGAACGCGCGGCCGCCGGCGATCATGTTCGGCGTGGTCGCCGCCAGTTTGCCGAAAATGCCCGACAGGCCGAACAGCAGGGCACCCAGGTGAATCGCCAGCAGGGCGTTACGTTCCGTCATGCCAGGCGCGCACCGTTGGGCAATGGCTGGTCGAACCCGGCGAGGACGACACGGTTGTCGTTGTCATAGACACCGGTGACCAGCACTTCCGAGCGCACCCCGGCGATGCGCTTGGGGGCGAAATTGCACACGCACAGCACCTGGCGACCAATCAGCTCGCCACAGCTGTAATGCGCGGTGATTTGCGCGCTGGAGGTCTTGACGCCCAGTTCGCCGAGATCGACTTCCAGCACGTAGGCCGGCTTCACTGCCTTTTCATTGGGACGAGCGCAGCGAATGGTGCCGACGCGCAGCTCCACTTTCTCGAAATCCTGCCATTCGATGGTTTGCATGGGGTACTCCTGGTTACTGACGCGCAGTCTAGGCGCCTCGCGAAGGGCTGTCTGTCGCAGGAACTACGAGTTTTGTCGTCGGACTCTCAATCAGGTCTGAAGGTGGCAGGAGCACGTAGGGTGGGTTAGCGGCGCTAACCTTCGAACGATCAGACACTTCCATCGTGACGCGCCGCGTAACCCACCAGACGATGTAACGATTGGCGACGATGGTGGGTTACGCCACACCGGTTTCGGCGGGGTAGCCAACCAGCGTGACAGGCGGCTAACCCACCCTACGAGAGCGGTGCGCCGCTGGGGCTGCTAGCGCGTGCGGCGCAACTGTCGCGGGGTCATGCCGAGATGGCGATAGAGGGCAGCGGTGAAGGCGCTTTGCGAGCTGTAGCCGACCTGTGCGGCGATTTCTCCAACCGCCAGGTCGCTGCCACGCAACAGCTGTTCGGCGAGTTGCAGGCGCCGTTGGCGAATATGTTCCATCGGCGTGCGCCCGGTCTCGGCGAGGAAACGCGCATGGAAACGCGCCACCGACAGACCGGCCAGGCGTGCCAGATCTGCCACCTGCAGCGGATGCGCTGCGTGCTGTTCGATATAGCGATCCAGGGCTGTCAGCGGCAAGCCGGTCGTCTCGGCATGCTGGCGGCTGCAGGCCAGGCTGCCGAGTAGCAAGGCCGCACCTTGGCCCGCGATGATTGGATCATTGATCGGGCTGCTGGCCAGCCAGTTGAGTAGCTGCCCCTGCGAGGGATCGAGTTGCAGTGCGTTGGGTTTGTCCAACAGACGCTGGATGTCGCTCGCATGGCGGCCAAGCTGGCGCTCCAGCCAGTCGTTGGCCGGCAGATCCAGCACCAGGCACTGGCTGCCGCGTGGGCTGCCGCAGGTATGGCGCGCTTCGGCCGGCACTACGGCCAGGTGATGGCGCAGCACCTGGCTGCCCTGGCCATCGACTTCGAATTGCAGCTCGCCCGCCAGGCCGAACACCAGTTGCGCGTGGTCGTGGCTATGGCTGAGCACTTCGTGGCTGTAATGACGCAGGGACAGGATCGGGAGCATGGCGGTTTCCTCGGCAACCGCCGCAGTGTAACGCCTGGGCCGGGGCGCTGCTGCGTCATGGGACCGTCTTTTTCCCGTCACAAGCCTTTCACCGCGACCCCTCAAGCTCGTCTAAACCCAGCCGGAGGTCGCCCATGACCAGCGTCCAGCTCGCCAAGCCCAGCCGCAAGCAACGTGTCCGTACCCTGTGGATCTCCGATGTACACCTCGGCACCCGCGATTGCCAGGCCGAGCACCTGGCAGCCTTTCTCAAGCGCTACCACGCCGACCGTATCTACCTGGTGGGCGACATCATCGACGGCTGGAAACTGCGCGGCGGCATCTACTGGCCACAGGCGCACACCAACGTCATCCGCCGTCTGCTGACCATGAGCAAGCACGGCACCGAAGTGATCTACGTCACCGGCAACCATGACGAGTTTCTACGTCGTTACTCTAGCCTGCTGCTGGGCAATATCCAACTGGTCGACGAGGCCGTGCACGTCACGGCCGATGGCCGGCAATTGCTGGTGATCCATGGCGATCAGTTCGATGTGATTACCCGTTATCACCGCTGGCTGGCCTTTCTCGGCGACTCGGCCTACGAATTCACCCTGACCCTCAACCGCTGGCTCAATCACTGGCGCAGCCGCTGGGGCTACGGCTACTGGTCGCTGTCGGCTTACCTCAAGCACAAGGTCAAGACTGCGGTGAACTTCATCAGCGACTTCGAGGAGGCCATCGCTCACGAGTGCGTCAAGCGCGGCCTGCAGGGCGTGGTCTGTGGTCACATCCACCACGCCGAAATCCGTCAGGTCAGTGGTGTCGAGTACATGAACTGCGGCGACTGGGTGGAATCCTGCACGGCGCTGATCGAGCACTGGGATGGGCAGATCGAGCTCTATCGTCTGGCCGAGGCGCAACTGGCCAGCGAGGAGCAGGCTGTCGCCCTCGAGACCGGCGCATGAGGATACTGATCGTCTCCG
Organism: Pseudomonas sp. GW6; assembly: GCA_048065775.1. Classification (GTDB taxonomy): domain Bacteria; phylum Pseudomonadota; class Gammaproteobacteria; order Pseudomonadales; family Pseudomonadaceae; genus Aquipseudomonas. The sequence continues at coordinate 8,625 of JBLUOL010000153.1, read as the reverse complement.
ACGCCTGGGCGCCTCAGGTCAATGGTGTGGTCACCAGCCTGGCCGCGCTGGTCGGCGAACTGCGTGGGCTGGGGCATCAGGTCAAGCTGCTATCGCCCGCCGATTTCCGCGCCGTGCCTTGTCCGACCTACCCTGAGATTCCGCTGGTGTGGGATCTGTGGCGCGTCGGTGCGGCGATTCGCAACTTTCGTCCTGACTGCGTGCACCTCGCTACCGAGGGGCCGCTGGGTTGGGCAGCGCGGCGTTGGCTGGTCAAGCGTGGGCTGGCGTTTTCCACGGCGATCCATACGCGTTTTCCGGAGTACGTCAGCGCCCGCTGGCCTTGGATTGCGCCGCGTTGGGGCTATGCCTTTCTACGCGCTTTCCATCGCCCCAGTCACGCCGTGCTGGTGACCACCGAGCGGCTGCGCCAGGAGTTCGCCAACTGGGCTCTGCAACGGCTGCAACTGTGGTGCAAAGGGGTGGATACCCGGCTGTTTCGGCCGGACGAGACGCGTCCACGACCTGTGCAACCGGTGTTTCTCTACGTCGGACGCATCGCTCCGGAAAAGAACCTGCAGGCCTTTCTCGATCTGGACCTGACGGGGGAGAAACGTGTGGTTGGTGACGGTCCACAGCGTGAGACGTTGCAACAACAGTATCCGCTGGTGCGCTTTCTCGGCTACCGCCATGGCCAGGCGTTGGCCGAGGCTTATCAGGATGCCTCGGTGCTGGTTTTCCCTTCGCGTACCGATACCTATGGGCTGGTGATGCTGGAGGCCTTGGCTTGCGGTACACCCGTGGCTGCGTTTCCCGTGGCCGGGCCGCTGGATGTGCTGCAGCAGGGCGTCAGTGGAGTGATGGCCGAGGATCTGCATGCCGCCTGCCTGGCGGCGCTGGAGCTGGACCGGGGGCGTTGCGCAGAACTGGCGGCAGCGCAGTCCTGGCGCGCGTCGGCGCTGGAGTTTCTGGCGTTGCAGCCGCTTATCGACGGTGAGCCGGTGGGGTTGGATGAGGCGTTACCGGATACTGCGTTGTGAGCGATCTTTATCGCGGCTGAAGCCGCTCCCACAGGGGAGGATGTAGGAGCGGCTTCAGCCGCGAATCGAGCTCAGGTTGTGCGCGTCAGAGAATGACCTTGTCGCGCAGCTTCTCGGCGGCCTGGTTGAGCGCCTGGATCACCCGTTCCTTGTCGAAGTTCTGAATGCCATTGGTGTCCAGGTACATGGAGAAGCCCGGCAGTTCGTGCTCGACGTAGCTGGAGGTGGCGCCCAGGTCGCGGCGGAAGTCCACCACCTGGTAGATCTGCACCGGGCGGGTGAAACCCTTGACGGCGATCTGGCCCTTGTCGCGGCACATGATCACGTCCTTGACCAGCGAATAAGTCTCGTGGGAGATCAGGATTTCGCCGGATTCGGCGGCGCTTTCCAGGCGGCTGGCAAGGTTCACGTCGCGGCCGATGATGGTGTAGTCCATACGCGTGTCGGCGCCGAAGTTGCCCACCGTGCAGTAGCCAGTATTGAGGCCCATGCGAATTTCCAGTGGCTTGGTGATGCCCTGGGCGCGCCACTGCTGGCGTAGCACCTTCATGTGTTTGCGCATGGCGATGGCCATGGAAACCGCCGCGACCGCATCCTTCTTGGCGCCGTTGCTACTCGGGTCGCCGAAAAACACCATGACGCAGTCACCGATGAACTTGTCGATGGTGCCGCCGTATTTCAGGGTGATCTTCGACATTTCGTTGAGGTAGGTGTTGAGCAGGTCGGTCAGCGCTTCGGCTTCCAGCTCTTCCGACAGCTCGGTAAACCCCTTGATATCGGAGAAGAACACCGTGAGCTTCTTGCGCTGAGTCTCCAGGCGCACGCTCTTCTTGCCGGTGAAGATCGATTCCCAGACCTGTGGTGACAGGTACTTGGCCAGGTTGCGCGCCAGGCGCGCGGCCTTTTCCTGTTCACGCTTGATCTCGCTGCGTACCTGAGCCAGGCGCAGGCCCTGCTGGTTGACGAAGTAGGCGGTGATGCAGATGTACAGAGTAGCGAAGAGGATGCTGACCAGCGCCACCAGCGTCGGCGTGTCGGTATTGGGATGAACCCCAACCAGCGCGGCGCACAGCGCCATGCCGCTGGCGGCCACCAGCAGGCCCAGGCCGAGATAGCGCATGCCACCGACCACCAGGGCACTGAAACAGAGAATCAGCAGGAACATCAGGCTGGGCACGGCAGAGAAGCCGAGCAGCACGCAGGCCGCGCCGGCGTGCAGGGCATCGAAGAACAGCAGGGCGAGGTCGGTCTGCTGCGGGTAGTCGCGCTTGAAGCGGCGGCTGAGATTGTGCGCCAGATGAGGGTAGAGCAGGGCGTAGGGCACCATCCACAGAATGTCGTAGGCGAAGTGTCCGACATAGGTGCCGGCGGCGATGCTGGCGGCCGTGGCGATATAGGCCAGTACGCGCGAATAGTATTCGCGCAACGGCGGCGTCGGTAGCCCGTTGGCACGGCTGATGGTTGCTGGCTTCATCTGCTGGAACTGTCCCTGCTGGATTTCTGGCGTCTCTGCTGGACGCCTGGCTGGTCTGCAAGACCTGAGCCAGAGGCTCGCTGGGCGGGGATCATAACCAAGGGGGTGGCGGCCAGCCAAGCATGGCCGCCGAACGGTGGCGCAACAGTGGCCAGCGGTCAGGCGCTGGTATTGTCCATTGCAGCCAGATAGATGGAGTTCTTCGGCCGGGCGAACACGCGCTGCAGCATGGGCTCGAAGAAGCTCAATGGCAGGCTTTCATAGTCCGGGTCGAAGGCAGCCGCATCGTACTTGGCGCAGAACTCGATGGTCGCCTGGTATTGCGGGTGATCCTTGAACTGCTCACGCAGGTGGCGATCCATGCCCAGGTGGTGGAAGAAGTAATAGCCCTGGAAAATGCCATGTTTCTCCACCATCCAGTGGTTCTCGGCACTGACGAAAGGCTTGAGGATGGCTGCGGCGATGTCCGGGTGGTTGTAGCTGCCGAGGGTATCGCCGATGTCATGCAGCAGCGCGCAGATCACGTACTCCTCGTCGCGGCCGTCGTGATAGGCACGGGTGGCGGTTTGCAGTGAGTGGGTCAGGCGGTCCACCGGAAAGCCACCGAAATCGCCGTCGAGCAGACGCAGGTGGTCGAGGATACGTGTGGGGAGCTGGGCGGCGTAGGCGGCGAAGTCCTGGGCGATGATGGCCCAGTCCTCGGCCTGGCCGTCTTGCATATGGGTGAAGCGGGCGCGGCTATTCATGGTTTTCTCGTTCTTGTTGTTAGGGTCTGTTGCCGTTTCGCGCACGGCCGCGACGGAGCCAGTTTTTGCGTGGGGCTAGGCGCGAGACGCGAAGTTTGGTCGCCCAAATGAGCCGTCGAGTAACGACGTACCACGCAAAAACTGGCCCGTCCCTTCGGGTTGCGCGGCAAATTGCGCCATGCGTCGTTGCGGGATTTGGCAAGGGAACGACCATTACCTGCATCCCGCGCCTCGCGTGGCGCAATTTGGCGCAGCAACGCGGCTCGCGTCGAAACGGCAACAGACCCTAGTGTGAGCAGCCAGGTTCTTAGAAACGGATGCGGCCGGTAAAGGCATCCTTGAGCATCACCCAATCGCCCATCAGGCTGTACAGCGGATAGTCGAAGGTGGCCGGTCGGTTCTTCTCGAAGACGAAATGGCCGACCCAGGCGAAGCCATAACCGGCCAGCGGCATGGCCAGCAGCCACAGCCATTGTTGGCTGAGCAGGGCGTAGGCGAGGATCGCCAGCACCAGCAGGCTGCCGGCGTAGTGCAGGCGGCGGCATACGGGGTTGCTGTGTTCCTGCAGGTAATAGGGGTAGAACTCGGCGAAGCTCTGGTAGCGTTCGGTGGTCTGGGCGGTCATGGCGCACCTCCTGTTATTGTCACCCACGAGTCTAGACCTGCTGTCTCCGTGGGCCACTGACTTAAGGTGCCAGTCTAGTATCCTTGCGCCGCCAACCATGGCCTTGCTGATTGATCACAAGAACAAGACGATGAGCGAAAGAACCACCTCTTCCAACTGGGCCTTGGCCATCGTGCAGGCGCTGGAACTGGGCGGCGTAGACTGCACCAGCCTGTTCGCCGAACTGGGCATGGATTACGCCGCGCTGAACGACCCCGATGCGCGCTTCCCGCAGGACGGCATGACCCGTCTGTGGCAGCGCGCCGTGGCGCTGTCGGGCAACCCGGCGATCGGCCTGAACATGGCGCAAGTGGTGCGCCCGGCGTCCTTCCATGTGGTGGGTTATGCACTGATGTCCAGTCGCAACCTGCGTGATGGCTTCACCCGTCTGGTGCGCTACCAGCGCATCATCGGTGAAGGCGCGGACCTTAATTTTTTGCCGCAACCCGACGGCTATGCGCTGACTCTGGCCATTCATGGCGACCGCCTGCCGCCGGCCCGGCAGAGCGCCGAGGCGTCGCTGGCATACTGCCTGGCCTTTTGCCGCTGGATGACCGGCAAGCCCATTCGCCCGCGCGAGATTCGCCTGCAAGGTCCGCCACCTGCCGACCTGGCGCCTTATCAGCAGGTGTTCCAGGCTCCGCTGAAGTTCAATGCCGAGCATTACGGGTTGATCTTCGAGCGTGCCGATCTGGAGACACTATTGCCCAGTGCTAATGAGGCGCTGGCGCAACTGCATGACCGTTTTGCCGGCGAGTACCTGGCGCGTTTCTGCAGCAGTCGCGTCACCCATCAGGCGCGTCAGGTGCTGTGTCGCCTTTTGCCTCAGGGCGAGCCGCGGCGTGAAGTGGTGGCGCAAACGCTGCACCTGTCGCAGCGTACTCTGCAGCGGCGTCTGCAGGAGGAGGGCACCAGCTACCAGCAACTGCTCGATGACACCCGTCGTGAGCTGGCCGAGCAGTACCTTGGGCAGGTTGACCTGACCCTGCTGGAGGTCGCCTATCTGCTGGGCTTTGCCGATCCGAGCAACTTCTTCAGGGCGTTTCGCCGCTGGTTCGGTGAAACGCCTGGTGAGTATCGCAGTCGTCGCGGGCTTGCGTAGCGCGCCTGCTCAGTGGCGCCAGAAGGCCGGGAACAGCAGCACCAGCACGGTGAGGATTTCCAGGCGCCCGAGCAACATGCCGAAGCTCAGCAGCCACTTGGCCAGATCGGGGATGGTGGCGTAGTTGCCGGCCGGACCGACCATCTCGCCCATGCCTGGGCCAACGCCTGAGACCATCGCCGCAGCGCCGGTCAGGGCAGTGATCCAGTCCACCCCGCACATCGCCACCGCCAGTGCCAGGGTGGCGATGGTGATGGTGTAGAAGAAGGCGAAAGCGAGGATCGAACGAACAATGTCTTCATCCAGGCGGTGGCGGTTGTACTGCTGCTTGATCACCGCACGGGGGTGAATGAGCTGCCTGAGGTTGGCCTTGAGCAGGATGTAGGCGACCTGGAAGCGGAAGATCTTCAGACCTCCGGCGGTGGAGCCGGAGCAGCCGCCGACGAAACCCAGGTAGAAGAACATCATGCTGGCGAACGGGCCCCACAGGTGGTAGTCGCCCACGGCAAAGCCGGTGGTGGTCATGATCGAGGTGATGTTCACCGCCACCAAGCGCAGCGCATCGAGCCAGTACAGGTCGGTGGTGAGCCATTTCCAGCCAGCCAGCACGAACCAGCTGCCCACCAGCAACAGCAGGAATCCACGCACCTGCGCGTCGCGAAACAGTGCGCGGTAGTTGCCGCGCAGGGTGCTGACATAGAGCACGAACGGCAGACTGCCGAGCACCATCACCACGATGGCGACCCAGTGAATCGCCGGTTCCTGCCATTTGCCCAGTGAAGAGTCGGACGTGGAGAAACCACCGGTGGCGATCGCCGACATGGCGTGGTTGATCGCATCGAACAGGCCCATACCCGCCCACCAGAACGCCAGCACCGCGAGTGTGCTCAGGCCGACATAGGCCAGCACCATGTACTTGGCGACCATGTGCGAGCGCGGCATGACCTTTTCCGAGCGGTCCGACGACTCGGTCTGGAACAGGCGCATGCCCCCGATGCGCAGGATCGGCAAGATCGCCACGGCCATGCCGATGAAGCCGATGCCGCCCAGCCAGTGCAGCAGCGAACGCCAGATCAGCGTACCCGGCGACATGTCGTCGAGGCCGCTGAATACGGTAGCGCCGGTAGCGGTGATGCCGGACATGCTCTCGAAGTACGCGTCGGTGATGCTCGCCCGTTCGGCGAAGATGAACGGCAAGGCGGCGAAGATCGACACCATCACCCAGCTCGACACCGTCAGCATGTACATGTCGCGGGGGCGCAGTTGCGTTTGTTGGGGCCTGCCCTGAGCGATCATGGCGATGCCGGTGAGCGCGGTGATCAGGCTCGACCAGAGAAAGGCATTGATGCCCTGCGTCTGCTCGAAGATCAACAGGGTGATCACCGGCACCAGCATGCTCAGCGCCAGGGTGACGAGGAAGATGCCGTTGATGAAGGCGAGGATGCGCAGGCTGGCTAGGGGCATCGGTCAGTGTTTCCAGAAACTACGGGTGACCAGCACCAGTACGGTCAGAATTTCCAGGCGGCCGAGCAGCATGCCAGCACTGAGTAGCCACTTGGCTGAATCCGGCAGGCTGGCGAAGTTGCCGGCCGGGCCGATGATCGGGCCAAGCCCTGGGCCGACGTTGCACACCGCGGTGGCGGCGCCGGTCAGCGCGGTGACCCAGTCCAGGCCGACCAGGGTCAGGGCCAGGGCCAGCACACCGATGGTGATGGTGAAGAAGAAGGAGAAGGTGATCAGCGAGCGGACGATCTCTTCATCCAGGTTGTGATTGTTGTACTGCTGTTTGATCACCGCGCGCGGGTGCACCAGTTGCATCAGGTTGGCCTTGAGCAGCACGTAGGCGACCTGGAAACGGAAGATCTTCAGGCCGCCCGATGTCGAGCCGGAACAGCCGCCGACGAAGGTCAGGTAGAAGAACAGCAGCACGGCGAAACTGCCCCAGGTGGTGTAGTCGCCGAGGGCGAAGCCGGTAGTGGTGACCACCGAAGTGACGTTCACCGCGACAATGCGAAAGGCGTCGAGCCAGGCGTAGTCCGAGTTGATCCACAACCAGGTGCCGAATACCAGCCAGGTCAGCAGCAGAAAGCCGATGAAGCCGCGAACCTGATGGTCCTTGAACAGCGCCTGGCGATTGCCGCGGACAAAGGCGACATAGAGCATGAATGGCATGCCACCGAGCAGCATCAGCACGACTGCCGTCCAATGCACTGCCGGTTCTGGCCAGTGCGCCAGGGACGCATCGGAGGTGGAGAAACCGCCTGTGGAAATCGATGCCATGGAGTGGTTGATGGCGTCGAAAGGGCTCATGCCCGCAGCCCAGAAGGCCAGAAACCCGAGCAGGGTCAGGGCCAGATAAATCAGCAACAAATACTTGGCGGCCATGTGCGAGCGTGGCATGACCTTTTCGCCCCAGTCCGAGGATTCGGTCTGGAACAGGCGCATGCCACCCACGCGCAGCAGCGGCAAAATGGCGACGGCCATGCCGATGAAGCCGATGCCGCCGAGCCAATGCAGCATCGAGCGCCAGATCAGAATACCGGGCGACATGTCATCCAGCCCGGTCAGTACGGTGGAGCCCGTAGTGGTAATGCCGGACATGGTTTCGAAGATGGCGTCGGTGTAGCTGATATGGGCGATCAGCATCATGGGCAGCGCGGCAAAGCTGCAAACCAAGGTCCAGCTCCCGGTAGTCAGCAGGTACATGTCACGCGGGCGTAACTGAGCGTTCTGCGGCCGGCCGGGAATAACCAGGGCGAGCCCGGCGATCAGGGTGATCAGGCTGGACCAGAGAAAGGCATTGAGATCTTCAGGCTGCTCGAAGATCAGCAGGGTCAGCATCGGGATGGCCATGCTGATCGCCAGGGTAATCAGGAATATGCCGATGATGAAACCGATGATGCGCAGCGTCGGCAAGGCCATGTAGAGGGCTCTGGCGGGTTGGAAAATGCGCCATTCTACCTGCGGACGGGCGGCTGTAAACCGCAACGGTGGGGGGCTTTACAAGCGCATCGCCGAGCATAGAATAGCCGCCAGTTGCCGACGTCCGTCGGTTTCCGAGTTCTCCTCAAATGTCCGAAGCTAATCCCTGCCTCACGTGCGGCGCCTGCTGCGCGTTTTTTCGTGTGTCCTTCTTCTGGGGCGAGTGCCAATCCGCGGGCGGTAGCGTTCCGGACGAGCAGGTCATCCAGATCAGCCCCCATTACGTCGCCATGCGTGGCACGGAGAGCAAACCGGCACGTTGCACCCAGCTGTTGGGCGACGTCGGTTGTGGTGTGCGTTGCACCATGTACGAACAGCGCTCGAGTAGCTGCCGCGAGTTCGAAGCGTCATGGGCGAACGGTGAGCACAACCCGCGTTGCGACGACGCGCGCAAGGCTTACGGTCTGCCGCCGCTCACTCCGCCGGTGCAACCGGTGATATCGCCCGACCGGGTAGCCTGACGGTATCTCAAGCCGCAGGTGAAGCAGGGCATCGCCTGATGCTTATCTGGCAGGATGCCCGAAGCGCCTTTGTGGGAGCCCCGCCCCGGGGCGAAGCTTTTGGCTTTGCGGTGTTCTTACGATTCGCCGCGAGGCGCGGCTCCTACAGGGTAGGCCGGCGCTTGCGGAGTTTGTGTA
>JBLUOL010000152.1:0-11152 GCA_048065775.1 Pseudomonas sp. GW6 | reverse complement strand
CCTGCTTTGCCAAATCCACGCCTATGCGTTTAAGTTTCATGCGGGCTCCCCCTCCGGGATTGTTTGTTTCGTAACCTTCAGTCTGGCGCAATGACGCCGTAGGAGGGAGGAGTCCATCTCATTGGGCTACAGGCAATAAGCGGCGCCCCCTTGTTTCGCCGGCCACCTGCCCGCATTAATAGGCCATTGCCCTGCTTTTCGAGACCGACCATGAGCGATTCCCCCTACATCTTCGATATCTCCGGCGCCGCCAGCTTCGAGCAACTGGTGATCGAGAACTCCTTCCACAAACCGGTACTTGTGGACTTCTGGGCCGAGTGGTGCGCGCCGTGCAAGGCGCTGATGCCGATGCTGGCGAAGATCACCGAGGAATACGCCGGTGAATTGCTGCTGGCCAAGGTCAACTGCGATATCGAGCAGGACATCGTCATGCGCTTCGGCATTCGCAGCCTGCCCACCGTGGTGCTGTTCAAGGATGGTCAACCGGTCGACGGTTTTGCCGGCGCGCAGCCGGAAGCGGCGATCCGCGAGATGCTCAAGCCCCACGTTGCCGAACCGGCGCCCGCCGCTGCCGACCCGATGGAAGCAGCCCAGGCGCTGTTCGCCGAAGGCCGTTTTGCTGAAACCGAAGCACTGCTCAAGCAGGTGCTGACCGATGACAACGAAAACGGCGCGGCGCTGATTCTCTACGCACGCTGCCTGGCCGAACGCGGCGAGCTGGGCGAGGCGGAAACCGTGCTCAACGCGGTCAAGGGCGATGAGCACAAGCAGGCGCTGGCCGGCGCCAAGGCGCAGCTGACTTTTCTGCGCCAGGCTGCCGACCTGCCGGATGCGGCCACGCTGAAAAGCCGCCTGGCGCAGAATGCCGAGGATGACGAGGCGGTCTACCAGTTGGCCGTGCAACAGCTGGCGCGCCAGCAATACGAAGCGGCGCTGGAGGGTCTGCTCAAGCTGTTCGTGCGTAACCGCAGCTACGCGGATGGCCTACCGCACAAGACCCTGCTACAGGTGTTCGACCTGCTTGGCGGCGATCACCCGCTGGTCACCAGTTACCGGCGCAAGCTGTATCAGGCGATCTACTAAGAGCAGCGGCAAGCCTCAGGCAAATGCCAGATGCCACGCTCTATCTTGCCGCTTGCGGCTACCCCTGCCAGTGATAGATCGGCGCATCCGCGCCGGTCTCCATGCGGATCTGTGCACAGTGGCGCAGACGCACCAGCAGGCGCTTGCCAGCGGCCTCACCACCGGCCAGCGCGGCCAACTGCGCCATCAGTTTCGGCCCTTCCACCTGCCCCGCATCGCGGACCAGTTGCAGCGCGGTTTGCCACAGGGCATCGCCCGCATCTGCCGTGGGTGCCGGTGCCACCGCACCAGCAGTAGGCGTAACGGCGACATGCTGCGCCAGTTGCGCCCAGTCCTCAGCATCCAGTTCCAGCGTCAGGTCCACCGGCCAGTCGCCAATGCGCCCACGTATTCGCACCATGTTCAGCCTCCAGTCAGGAATTCACATGCTCCCACGGCAGTGCCAGGCTGGCCAGTTCGCCACGAAAGTTGTTATAACGTAACAACTCATCCATCCCTATGCTGGAGACTGCCATGCGTCATCTGCTCCTCGTCCTGCCTTTCGCCTTACTCCCCCTGGTCGCCGCCCAGGCTCATGAGCACGACCATGATCACGGCCATGCACATTCCCACGACAGCCTGGGTGCCCACGAGCATGGTGTCGCCAGCCTCAATGCCGCGCTGGACGGCAACCTGCTGGAGCTGCAATTCGAAAGCCCGGCGATGAACCTGGTCGGCTTCGAACATGCGGCCAAGAGCGATGCCGACAAGGCCAAGGTCGCGGCCGCCAAGCGCGAGCTGGAGCAGCCCATCAGCCTGTTCGCCCTGACCAGCGGCGACTGCAAGGCCACCCAGGTCGAACTGCAAAGCCCCCTGTTCGCCGACAAGGCGCACGACCACAAGCATGGCCATCACGATCACAAGCACGAAGGCGAACACAGCGACATTCATGCGCACTACCGCTTCGAATGCGCCAAGGCCAACGAATTGAAACAGTTGGACCTCGCCGAGCTGTTCAAACGCTTCCCCGCCACCGAGAAGATTCAGGTACAACTGATCGGCCCGAACGGCCAGCAGGGCGTGGAACTGACTCCAGCTCAGCCACGTCTGTCTTTCTGATGCCGTAGGGTGGATCGGGGCGCGTAGCTGACGCTCTTTTCATCCACCACGCTGCTTTGAGGGAGGGCCAGCTGGCGACTCGCTTTGGCTACGAAAAAGCTCGCCGCTAAAGCGCCTCCCACAAACCTGCTCCGGAGGTGTGAATGCCATCCGCGAGCTCGGCTCAGATGATCAGGCCACCATGCCCGGCTTTTCATGAACGACGATTCGAAGAAACCATGACCGAACCTCTAATCGAACTCGCCGATCTCGGCTTCGCCTGGCCTGGCCAGGCGCAGTTGCTGGATATTCCCCATTTCACCCTGGCGCCTGGCGAGACCCTGTTTCTCAAAGGCCCCAGCGGCAGCGGCAAGACCACCCTGCTCGGCCTGCTCGGCGGTGTACAAAGGGCACAAAGCGGCCATATCCGCCTGCTCGGCCAGGATCTGGGCCAACTCTCCGCCGGCGCCCGCGACCGTTTCCGGGTCGATCACACCGGTTACATTTTCCAGCAGTTCAACCTGCTGCCGTTTCTTTCCGTGCGCGAGAACGTCGAGCTGCCCTGCCGCTTCTCACGCCTGCGTGCCGAACGCGCGCGCCAGCGCCACGGCAGCATCGATGCCGCCGCCGCTGCGCTGCTCGATCACCTGGGGCTACGCGCCGAGCTGCTTGGCCGGCGCGCCGATGAGCTGTCCATCGGCCAGCAACAGCGGGTCGCCGCCGCCCGCGCACTAATCGGCCAGCCGGAACTGGTGATCGCCGACGAACCCACCTCGGCGCTGGACTTCGACGCCCGCGAGGCCTTCCTGCAATTGCTCTTCGCCGAATGCCGCGCTGCCGGCGCCAGCCTGCTGTTCGTCAGCCACGACCAGAGCCTGGCTCCCCTGTTCGACCGCAGCCTGTCGCTGAGCGAACTGAACCGCGCCGCCAAGCCCGTCGAGGTCTGAGATGCATCTTCTGCGTATAGCCCTGGCCAGCCTGGCCAACCGCCGCTTTACCGCCCTGCTCACGGTATTCGCCATCGCCCTGTCGGTCTGCTTGCTGCTGGCCGTGGAACGTGTACGTACCGAGGCGCGCGCCAGCTTCGCCAACACCATCAGCGGCACCGACCTGATCGTTGGCGCCCGCTCGGGCAGTGTGAACCTGCTGCTGTACTCGGTGTTTCGCATCGGCAACGCCACCAACAACATCCGCTGGGACAGTTTCGAGCACTTCGCCAACCACCGTCAGGTGAAGTGGGCCATCCCCATTTCCCTCGGCGACTCGCACCGCGGTTACCGGGTAATGGGCACCAGCACTGCCTATTTCGAGCACTACCGCTACGCCCGCAGCCAGGCGCTGCAACTGGCCCAGGGCCGCGAGTTTGCCGACGACCCGTTCGAGGTGGTTCTGGGCGCGGAGGTGGCGCAGGCGCTGGGCTACGGCCTCGGCGAGGAGATCGTCCTGGCCCACGGCGTCGCTACCATCAGCCTGGTCAAGCATGACGACAAGCCGTTCACCGTGGTCGGCATCCTCGAACGTACCGGCACGCCGGTGGACCGCACCCTGCATATCTCCCTGGCCGGGATGGAGGCACTGCACATCGACTGGCAGAACGGCATGCCGGCCCGCGGCGCGGCGCAGATCAGCGCGGATCAGGTGCGAGAGTGGGCAAGCGCCTGTTCACAAGCGTCGCGAGCGCAGACGGGGCAAGGCGAAAGCGGGCGAGGAAGCGCAGTTGAGTCGAGTCTCAATGAGCATTCCGAGCCCGCTTTCAACGCAGCAGCGTCAAGCGCAGTAGCTTGTGAACAGGCGCTGCAGCCGAAGCAGATCACTGCCTTCATGCTCGGCCTCAACAGCAAGATCGCCACCTTCAGCCTGCAACGGGAGATCAACGAGTTCCGTGGCGAACCGCTGCTGGCCATCCTACCCGGTGTCGCCCTGCAGGAGCTGTGGAGCCTGATGGGCACCGCCGAACAGGCGCTGTTCGTGGTCTCGCTGTTCGTCGTGCTGACCGGCCTGATCGGTATGCTTACGGCCATTCTCACCAGCCTCAACGAACGTCGTCGGGAGATGGCCATTCTGCGCTCGGTGGGCGCCCGCCCCTGGCATATCGCCAGCCTGCTGGTACTGGAAGCCTTCGCCCTGGCGCTGGCAGGCGTGGCCTTCGGTGTCGCGCTGCTCTATCTGGGCATCGCCGGCAGCCAGGGCTTCGTCCAGGCCAATTACGGCTTGTACCTGGCACTCAGTGCCCCGTCGAGCTACGAGTGGAAACTGCTGGGCAGCATTATCGCCGCTGCCGTGGCGATGGGCAGCGTGCCGGCCTGGCGGGCCTATCGGCAGTCGTTGGCCGATGGGCTGTCGATCCGGCTCTGAGGCAAATTTGCGGGCGCCTGTCGTACACTGCGCAGGCGCTTTTACCAAGAGGTTTCTCATGTCCCGCCCCCTGCTCGCCACCCTGCTGCTGACCCTGGCCCTGCCACTGGCTGCCGCTGATGTGCGCGAACTCAACTGGTCCGACCTGATCCCGCCGGATGCACCGCCACAGGTGGTCGACCCAACGCCGATTCACGACCTCTCGCAACTGGCCGACGCCCTGGCCGAATCCGGCCCGGCCGCCATGCAGCAATCGCCGGCGGCGCCGGTGGTCAAGGCACTCGATGGTCAGCAGGTGAAACTGCCCGGCTATATCGTGCCGCTGGACGTGACCGACGAAGGCCGCGTGGTGGAGTTTCTGCTGGTGCCCTACTTCGGCGCCTGCATCCACGTGCCGCCACCGCCCTCGAACCAGATCGTCCACGTCACCAGCGAGCTGGGCGTGCTGCTCGATGCGCTGTACCAGCCATTCTGGGTGGAGGGCCCGCTGAAGGTCGAACACGTCAGCAGCGAGCTGGCGGAGGTCGGCTACCAGATGGAAGCGGACAAGATCTACGCCTACGAATTGCCCGACAGCTGAGCCCAGCCGGGGGGCTTGTAGGAGCCCCGCCTCGGGGCGAAGCGGTCGCCGGTCATCCAGAAACATCTGCGGTGTTAGCACTATTCGCCGCGAGGCGCGTCTCCTACAAAAGCCAAGACGCTACCGTGCCTAACGACACCTCCAATGAAAAAGCCAGACACTAGGTCTGGCTTTTTACTTGGTGCGCGCGACGTACCGAGAACGACTCAACTGCGACTGGCGACGTGATTTTCCCGCTCGAAGCGCAGCTCGCTTTCCGCCCACTGCCGCCAGGAGCGCACCTTGGCTCGCTCGGCACCGCCACGTTCGGCACGCGCCAGCGCATCCAGGCCAGCCTGCCAGCGCGACTGTTCCAGCTCCAGCTGTGCGACATAAAGCCAGTGCTTGCCGTTGCCGCTGCGCTCGGCCAGCGGGCGCACTACGCGCACCGCAGCAGCGCGATCACGCGCCTGCCACCAGAACAGGCCCAGGCGCTCCTGACGCGCGGCGGTGTTGGCCAGCAGGCCGCTATCGAGCATGCCGGCCAGCAGCTTGGCGCCCTGCCATGGCTGATGGGCAGCACCGGCGAGCAGCACCAGATTGTCCAACTCAGCTTCACTGAAACGCAGGCCCTTGCTGTGCGCTGCACGCAGGGTCGCCAGCGCCTTGTCATTACTGCCGGCCATCTGCTGCAGGCCAGCCAACTGACGCCAGCCCTTGGCATCGTTCGGTTGGCGCGCGAGCAACTGACGCTGCCAGCGCTCGGCCTCGGCATAGCGCTTGAGGTCGGCATTGGCCCCCACCAGGAACTGCAGCCAGATGTCATCGGCCTTGGGATTGGCCTGCACGTAGCGCTCGGCCAGCGGCAGCGCCTTGGCCGGCTGGTTCATGCCCTGGTAGGCCTGCACCAGGATCTGCAGCACCTCTTCGGAAGCCTTGCCCTGCTCGGGCGCCAGAAGCTCGACGACCTTGGCATAGCGGCGCTCGCCCAGGTTGAGCTTGGCCAGGTTGAGACGCTCGCCGGCCAGCATCTCCGCATCCAGCTTGCCGCTGCGCACGGCCTTGTCCAGCCAGTCGATGGCCTGGCCGTTGTTGCCGGCCGACCAGGCCACATAGGCCTTGCTGCGCCACACCAGCGCTTCTTCGAGACTGCCACTCTTGGCCTGGACCTCATCCAGCGCACGCCGTGCGGCGGCATAGTCACCCTTCTGCTGCGCGCTCTGCGCCGAATTCAGGGCCTTGAACACGGCCGGATCGACGGTCTGTTGGGCCATGCCGGGCACGGACGCGGCACTGAGCATAACGAGCAACAACCAACGGTACATGGTCAGCTCCTTTCCAGACGGAAGTAGAGGGTCTTCACCGCTTCGCGGTCCACCGCCAGGCCGCCCTCGGTACGTGGCGCAAAGCGCCAGCGCGAGGCAGCACGACGAGCTTCGCGCTCGAAGACGTTACGCGGGTTGGCCTCCAGCACGCGGATGTTCTCCACGTTACCGGAGCGATTGATGGTGAACGCCAGCTTGACGAAACCTTCGATGCCGCGCTGCAGCGCATAGCGCGGGTATTCCGGACGCACGTCGTTGAGCGGCATGACTTCGCTCTCCATGCCGCCCATCTGCCCGCCGGACTCGGCGGCCTCGCTCGGCGGCGTCGGTGCCGGAGCCCCCGGTGCAAGACCGGACAAGCTCGGCGCAGGCGCGCTGTTGACGGCAATACCGCTGGCCAAGCTGGGCAGCTGGATATCCAGTGCTGGCAGGTTGGCATTGGGCGTAGCCGTTTGCGGTGTCGGCGGCGTGGGTGGCTGCGGCGTTTGCGGCTGAGGTGGCTGCGGTGCCTGCTGACGGGTACGGCTGGCCGTCTCGCTGGCGTTGCCGTCCATGCGCACGAAGTTGGCCACGCTGACCGGATCCTGGCTTACCTTGGCACTCGGCGGCGCGACCATGTACAGCATCAGGGCGAACAGCCCCAGGGCCATCAGGCAGGCGCCGAGAAAAGACAGCGGCAGGCGCATCAGTTGACTCCGCTACCGGCAGCCAGGGCGACATCCTGCACGCCAGCCAGGCGCGCCTGATCCATCACCTGAACCACCAGGCCGGTACGCGCATCCTTGTCGGCCTGCACCACCACGGCGCCTTCCGGCTGGTCGACGCGCATGCGCTCGACATGGGCACGCACGCTGCGAATGTCCACCGGCTGCTTGTCCATCCAGATCTGCCCGTCAGCAGTGACCGCGATGAGGATGTTGCCCTTATCCTGCGGGTTGGCGGTTTCCGCCTGCGGGCGCTGCACCTCGACCCCGGATTCGCGGATAAAGGAGCTGGTGACGATGAAGAAGATCAGCATGATGAAGACCACGTCGAGCATCGGCGTAAGGTCGATACCGGTGTCTTCGTCCTGCTGGTGGTGACGACGCATTCTCATGTTGGGCGATCTCAGTCGTGACGCAGCTGGTCGGCCAGCCGCTCGATGGCCTGGCTGGCTTCGCGCTCGAGGCGCGCCAGGCTGAACAATCCGGGAATGGCCAGGACCATGCCGGCCATGGTCGGCAGGGTCGCCTGCCACACGCCTGCGGCCATGCCGCGTGGGTTACCGGCGCCGTTGAGGGCGAGCACATCGAACACGGCGATCATGCCGAGCACCGTGCCAAGCAGGCCCAGAAGCGGATACAGCGCCACCAGGGTCTTGCCCAGGCGCAGCGGCGCCGCCAGTTGCTGACGCGCCTGCGCCAGCCAGGCCAGACGCACGGCGCGCTGCCAGTTGCCGTTGTCGTCGGCCAGCACCTGTTGCCAGGTCTCGCGACGCTCCTGCACCCAGCGCGGGAAAATCCTGCGCATGTACCAGAAGCGCTCGAACACCAGGGTCCAGAACACCACGCAGAGCACCGCCAGCGCCCACATCACCACGCCGCCGGCGCTCATGAAGTCGAGCAGTGCATAGGCACTGTCGACCGCACGCAGCCAGAAGGCGAACAGATCAGTCACGGCGCGGCGCTCCCGACAGGTGCAGGGCAATCAGGCCGGCACTCTGCTGCTCCAGAATCTGGATCAGGCCCTTGCTGCGGCTCGCCAGCAGGCTGTGCAGGAACAGCAGCGGAATGGCTACCACCAGGCCCAGCACGGTGGTCACCAGCGCCTGGGAGATACCGTCGGCCATCAGGCGCGAGTCGCCGCCACCGCTCTGGGTGATGGCCTGGAAGGTGACGATCATGCCGGTCACGGTGCCCAGCAGGCCGAGCAGCGGTGCCACGGCGGCCAGCAGCTTGAGCAGGCCCTGGCCTTTTTCCAGCGGCGGGGTTTCCTGCAGGATGGCTTCGTCGAGCTTCAGCTCCAACGTCTCCAGGTCGGCCAGTTGCGGCTTGGCGCCCAGTACGCCAATCACGCGGCCCAGCGGGTTGTCATTACGTGGCGCGCTGAGGTCATGCATCTGCGCCTTGACGCCGCTGCCGACGCGAGCGAGGTAGACCATGCGCCACACGGCGAGCAGCAGGCCGAAAGCACCCAGCACGACGATCACCCAACCGACCAGACCACCCTGTTGCAGACGATCCCACAGGGTTGGCTGCTGCTGCAGCTGCGCAAGCAGGCTGCCACGGCTCGGATCGATGGGCAGCGTGGCGAGCGCATCGGTGCTGCTCAGGTAGTCCTTGACCTGCCCCAGGCCGGACGGCTGACGCGGCGGCGCCACCAGTTGCCCGGCATCGGCGTCGTAACGCAGGAAGGCATCCTCGCCATACACGGCGAAGGCGCCCACGCGCAGCACCTGCTGCTCGCTACGCGAGCCATCAGCATTCACCACTGGCAGTTGCAGGCGCTCGATACGGCCGCTGGCGGCCAGGTCTTCGAGCAGCAGCATCCAGTAGCCGTCGAGATCCTCGGCGGACGGCAGCGAGCGGCTTTCAGCCAATGCCTTGAGGCGCTTGAGACGCTCCGGGTACTGCGCGTTGAGCAGGCTGTCCTGCCATTGCCCGGCCACATCACCGGCGCTCTGACGGACTACACCGAACAGCTCACCGAGGTGCCCGATACGCTGCGCCAGCAGTTTTTCCTGCTCGGCCAGCTCGGCCTCCTGCCGGTCGAACTCGGCCTTGAGGCGCTCGCTCTCGGCTTTCTGGGTATTCAGCGCGGAACGCGCGGCAGCCAGCAACTGCGCCTGCTCGCTACGCTTGGCGAGAAATGCCTGTTCGCGCTCCTGCATGGCGCTGACTTCGGCAGCGCGCTCGCTGCGGATGCGCTGCAGCAGTTGATCGGGGTTGAGGGTTTCGGCCACGGCGGCCAGTGCCGGCAACAGGCTGAGCGCCAGTACGGCTACAACACGACGACTCATTGTGCGGCCTCCTCGGCCAGGGTCTTGATCGGCAGGGACAGCACGGCGGGCGCCTGTTGCTGACGGGCGATGGCGATGGCCTGGGTCAACGGACGACGTGCGCTGCCGCCGAGCACTTCCCAGGCCTTGGTCTGCGGGTTCCACCAGCCGCTCTCGTGGGCATCGAGGGTCTGGTAATAAAGCATGCTGCGGCCCAGGCGCAGGAACTCGACGCTGCGCGAACCACCGTCTGCCTGATTCAGCTCGCCGCGCCAGGCTTCGAGCGTGCGGCCATAATCGCTCTCGATCTGGTAGGCCTCGAGGATGCGGCGATATTTGTCGGCCAGACTGACGTCGGCGCGCGGCAGCAAATCCTGCAACTGAGCCAGACGATCCTCGCGCTCTTCAGGCAGGAACGGCAGATCGGCAGCGATGAACTCACCCAGCACTTCGACCATCTTGACCATCTGCGGACTTACCGCTTCCTGGGTACGTTCGATGCCATCGAGCTGCTTCTGATAACTGGCCAGCTCCTGACGCTGGGCTTCGACCAGGTCACGAAGCTGACTGTTATAACCTTTCAAAGCCTCAGCCTGCTGCAGGGCATTGCGGTACTCGGTGAGCATCTCGCGGCTGGCGTCATCCAGTTGCTCGATACGACCCTGCGAGGCTTTTGCCTCGGCGGCCAGGCGCTGGCTTTCATCCAGTGCGGCATCCAGCGGCGCAGCAGCCAGCGAGCCGCTGGCCAACATCAGGGCCACAGCCAGGGAACGGAGGGGGAAGCGATTCATGCGCAGAGGGTCCTCGACAGACAGGCTTGCTTCAAAAAGAGAAACATTATCATCTAGAGATGCATTTGAAGCAATGGACAAAACACCGCAGCAGAGCCCGTCGATCTATTGAGCCAGGTCAAAAAGTGGATTGTTGCTTGGCTTAGCATTGATTCCAGCCAAGACACACAACCGACTCGAACTGGAGTTCGCTATGTACAAGTCACTGTTCACTGCCTCACTGCTGGCCCTGGCCGTCGCCGCCCCCATTGCTCAGGCCCACCAGGCCGGCGATATCATCGTTCGCGCTGGTGCCATCACCGTCGATCCGCATGAAGACAGCGGTAACATCGATCACGCCGTACTGGGCAAAGTCGCCGGCAGTGGCGCCACGCTGAACAGCGATACCCAGCTGGGCCTGAACTTCGCCTACATGGTCACCGACAACTTCGGCATCGAATTGCTGGCAGCCACACCTTTCAGCCATGACGTCGGCGTCAAAGGCATGCCGGGCGCCTTTGCCGGCCTGAACGGCAAGCTGGGTAGCCTCAAGCACCTGCCACCGACCATCAGCGCCGTCTACTATCCGCTGGACAAGAGCTCGGCCTTCCAGCCCTATGTTGGTGTTGGCATCAACTACACCTGGTTCTTCGATACCGAACTGAGCAGCGAAGCCGAAGCCAAGGGCTTCCGCGGCCTGGACATGAAGGACTCCTGGGGCCTGGCCGGTCAGATCGGCATGGACTATATGCTGACCGACAACCTGATGCTCAACGCCCAGGTGCGCTACATCGACATCGAGACCACCGGCACCACATACTTGGCCGGTGACAAGGTCAAGGTCGATGTGGACGTCGATCCCTTCGTCTACATGGTCGGCCTGGGCTACAAGTTCTGATAGCCCACGCAGAAACGAAAAAGCCGGCGAATGCCCAATGCCGATCAGATAAGCTTGCCAAAGCGGTCTTTCGTAGGAGCCCCGCCCCGGGGCGAAGCTTTTCAATCG
>JBLUOL010000151.1:0-11252 GCA_048065775.1 Pseudomonas sp. GW6 | reverse complement strand
CGCGCCGCCGGCCGTCACCTGCGGCAGGCTGCTGCGCAGCTCGGCCATCTGGGCCTCACCCAGGGTGCTCGGTTTACGCCGGCCAAGGTCGAGATGACGCTCCAGATACTGCAGGCCCCAGCCGAACAGGCTGACGATCAGCACGTAGTACACGGCCACGGCGCCGAGGGTTTCCAGCACCAGGAAGTTCTGCGCGTAGAGGCGTTGGCCCACCAGCAGCAGCTCGCTGAGGGAGATCACCGAGACCAGCGAGGTCAGCTTGACGATGGTGACGTACTCGTTGGTCAGGGTCGGCAGGGCGATGCGAAAGGCCTGCGGCACCACGATGAGCCGTTGCGCGCCGATGCGGCCGATGCCCAAAGCGCGGGCCGCCTCGCGCTGACCTTTGGCCACCGAGAGCAGGCCGCCGCGGTGAATCTCCGCCATGTACGCCGCTTCGGTCAGCACCAGGGCGAACAGGCCGGCATAGAACGGGTTGGACAGCACCTTGCCGCTGGCCGGGATGAGTTGTGGCAGGTTGTAGACGAAGATCAGCAGCACCAGCAGCGGTACGCTGCGAAAGAACCACACGTAGATCGCGGCTGGCGCACTGAGCCAGCGGCTGGCGGCCTGCTTGGCACTGGCCAGGCCGAAGCCCAGCACCAGACCGAGCAGCCAGGCCAGGCTGCTGAGTTTGACCACCGTCCAGCACGCGGCCCAGAAGGCCGGCATGGAAAACAGGGAGAAGAAATAGCTCCATTCGAACGGCATATGGGGCACCTGCTACTCAAGCCGAAAAAAGGCCGCTGGCCTGATCAAGCACCGGCCAGCGGGGTGAAGCGGTCATGCCATGCAGCGCCCGTGGGTGAGCCATAAGGCTTATCCACGGGTTGGTTTCAGGCTTCTTCCAGGTTGTATTTCTTCAGCAACTCGCTGTACTCGCCGCTGGCCTTGAACTCGTCCAGCGCGGCTTTCAGGGCGTCGAGCAACTGGGCGTTGCCTTTTTTCACGTAGATGCCCAGCACCTGCGGATAGATCGAGCCCTTGGAGCTGATGGCGATACGGCCTTTGGCACGTTCGACGATGCGCAGCGAGGCGGCGTCGATCTCCAGGTGTGCCTGGATATGGCCGGAGAGCAGCGCCTGGGTGGTTTCGGCGGTGGTCGGGTACTGGTTGATGGTGATGGCGCCGGCGCCTTGCTCCTTGCAGTAGCCGTCGGAGACTTTCTGCAGTGCCGGAATCCATGAGGTGCCCTGTTGCAGACCAACGGTCATGCCGCACAGTTCTTCGGGGGTAGCCGGTTTCTTTTCGGCGTCGCTGCGTACCATGATCGCCGCACCGGTTTTGGCGTAGGGAATGGCATCGGCTTTCTCCAGGCGCTCGGGGAGGATGTACATGCCGGAGATGATGGTGTCGAAACGGCCCGCGTCGAGGCCGAGGATCAGGTTGGGAAAGGTGATGTCGCTGAAGCTCGCCTCCAGGCCCAGACGCTTGGCCAGCGCTGCGGAAACCTCCGGGTCGAAGCCGAGCACCTTGTCGCCTTCGTAGTATTCGAACGGTGGGTAGGAAATCTCCATGCCCACCTTCAACTCGCCGCTGGCGAGGGTCTTGGGCGTTTCTGCGGCGTGGGCGGTGCTGAACAGGCCAGCGAGGGTGCAGGCCAGAGCCAGGGCGGTGGTGCGCAGCGGTTTACGGGTTGTCATTGTTTATCTCCGGGTCAGGGCTTGTGTTGGCAGCGTGGAAAGTCACAGCGCACTCGGCTGGTGCTTCAGGTGGCCGAAGCTGGACGGTGCGCGGGCGCGTTCGGGCAGCTGCAACTGGCCGTCCTCGACGCGCTTCTTGAGGTATTGGTAGGTCTGCAGCGCCTGGCTCCACATGTGTTCGCCGATGCTGATGGTTTCGTAGCTCTGGCCGGTGGCCTCGAACTGCGGCAGCGGGCGGATCTGCGTGTGGTAGTCGCAGGCATAGAAGAAGGGGAAGGAGTAGCGCTCCTGGCTGACCTTGCGCACACGGTGCGAGGTGGCGACGAAGGTGCCGGCGCTCATCACCTCGAGCATGTCGCCGATGTTGACGACGAAGGTACCCTCGCGCGGCGGTGCGTCGATCCACTGGCCGAGGTCGTTCATCACCTCCAGCCCCGGGCGGTCGGCGAGCAGGATGGTGAAGCACTCATAGTCGGTGTGGGCGCCGATGCCGGGGGCATCCTGGGCGTCGCCGTCGAAGGGGTAGTGGATCAGGCGCAGCTTCGACGGCGGGAAGTTGGCCATCTCGTCGAAGGTGTTTTCCGGCACGCCGAGGGCCAGGGCGAAGCCACGGAACAGCATGCGACCAAGCTGGAAGATGCGCGCGTAGTAGGCCTGCACCGCTTCCTTGAAAATGGGCAGCGTTGGCCAGTCGTTGGGCCCCAGCAGCGGCGTGCCGGCCAGCACCAGCGGGTTGTCGGCGGGGACTTCGAAACCGATGTCGAAGGCTTCCTTGTGGTCCGGCTTGCCAGCGCCGTAGCGTTCCTCTCCCTCGGGCACGAAGCCCTTGTGGCTGGCCGAGGTGCCGATGTAGTGGCGCATCTTGGCGTCCAGGGGCTGGGCGAAATAGTCCTCGGCGGCGCGGTGCAGGCCATCGATCAGCGTCTGCTCGATGCCATGGCCGCTGATGTAGAGAAAGCCCACCTCACGGGCGGCGCGGCCCAGGTTCTCGGCCACGGCCAGGCGCTCGGCCGGGTCGCTGCTGAACAGGCCGGCGATGTCGACCACGGGGATTTCGGTGAAATGCTTGGCGTTGTTGTTCATCACGGCTCCTCAGCGACTGGTGAAACGGTGGAAGTGCTGGCGCTCGCAGCGCGCCATCCACTGGTTGAGCTGCCACAGGTCGGCCACCGGCATGTCGGTGAAGGGCAGGTGGTGCAGGTAGCCGTCCGGGCCGAATTCGGGGGTCAGGGTGGTGGTCTGCAGGCCGCGTTTTTCCTGGCTGCTCCAGATGCTTTCCCAGTGGCGCTGGTGGAAGGCCAGTACCTCGGCGTATTCCGGGGCGCCGGGGTGCGGCACCTGCGGGCCTTGGTCGTAGCCCACGCGAGCCTGGATGTGGTCGACCCGCTCGATAAAGGCGGAAAGGTCGTCTGCGGGATCGTCGAGCAGGCGCTCGCAGGTCACCAGCCAGTGGCTGATGTCGCTGGTGAAGCGCAGTTCGGGCACCTGGCGAATCACGTCGAGAGTGACCCAGGGGCTGTACAGCGAGCGGCCGCGATGAATTTCGAAGCACACGC
This sequence comes from Pseudomonas sp. GW6, assembly GCA_048065775.1. Classification (GTDB taxonomy): domain Bacteria; phylum Pseudomonadota; class Gammaproteobacteria; order Pseudomonadales; family Pseudomonadaceae; genus Aquipseudomonas. The sequence continues at coordinate 8,014 of JBLUOL010000151.1, read as the reverse complement.
GCAGACCGCTGGCCGAGGCCAGTTCGACGGCTCGGGCGAAGAAGTCGACCTGCTCACTCAGCGCCCAGCGATCATTGCCGGGCAGCACGTTGACCAGGCGCGGGCCGAGTTCGGCGGCCCAGTCGAGCTTCATGCGCAGGTCTTCGAGGTGCACCTGCGGGCTGTCGCTCTGACGTGGCAGAACCGGGGTGGAGGTGAACAGGGTGGCGATATAGGGGACATTCTGCTCGCGCAGCAGACGGGCATTGATGGCGCGCTGCGCGGCGGTCTCGGGGATGCGCGCTTCGATACCGTCGAAGCCGGCACCGAGCGCTTCGTCGAGCGCTTGCTGCCAACTGCCGCGGTAACCCCAGAGGGTGCGGAAGATTTCCAGTCGCATGGCCGTCTCCTGAAGAGGACGAAGGTCAGCGGCAGATTGGCAAGGGGCGTGGTGTGGCGCCCGGTGGCGGCCGATTCGAGTCGGCGCCTGGTTATGGCAGCATTGTTGGCTCAGCCTGCGAATGGTTTAAATCGCATCGAACAAATACTTAGTTCAGTGATTGCTGAACTATTGATACGCCATGCGCTGCCCCGGATTTCATTCGGGTACTAAGCTAGCGCCGCTCCGTAGGATGCGCCGCGCGCACCTGTTGTTTCGTCGGTCTGTGCCTAGAGCAGGGCGGTGTAGTCTTGTAGCCCGGATGCAATCCGGGGAAATAGGCTGGCTGTTGTCCCGGATTTCATCCGGGCTACGTTTGCTGGATGTGCCAGGCCAGGGCAGGGCGCTACACTGGCGCTCCGTTCCTCTGCCGTGCGCCGCCATGTCCCTCGCTTTACCCGACCTGAAACTGCTGAAGATCTTTGTCGCCGTGGTGCGTCATCAGGGCTTCGCCGCCGCGCAGCAGGAACTGAACCTGTCCACTTCTGCGATCAGCACCTACATGAGCCAGCTGGAAAGCCAGCTTGGCATTGTGCTTTGCCATCGAGGCCGCGGCGGCTTCAGCCTGACCAGCAAGGGCGAGCTGTTTCACCAGGAAACCCTGCGCCTGCTCGGCGAACTGGAAGGTTTCGAGCGCTATTCGGCGGCGCTCAAGGGCGAGTTGCGCGGCACCCTCAACCTCGGTGTGCTGGACTCCACGGTCAGCGATCCGGCCCTGCCATTGGCCGAGGTGATCGGCGCCTACAGCCAGGAGCACCCTGGCGTGCATCTGCACCTGTCGGTGATGAGCCCTTATGAGCTGCAACTGGCGGTGCTGGACAATCGTCTGGATCTGGCCATCGGTGCTTTCTCCACGCGCATGAACGGCCTGGTCTACCAGCCGTTGTATCGCGAGCAACACTGGCTGTATTGCAGCGAGCGGCATGCCCTGTTCGAGCAGAGACGGATACCCGAAGAACTGATCACCCAGCAACGCATGGTGGGCCGTGGCTACTGGAGCCAGGCCGAACTGGCACGCCATGGTTTCAAGCACAGTGCGGCCACGGTGGAGTCGATGGAGGCGCAGCTGATTCTGGTGCTCTCTGGCGCCTACATCGGCTATCTGCCGGAGCACTACGCCCAGCCCTGGGTGGATCAGGGCAAGCTGCGGGTATTGCTGCCAGCGGTATTTGGCTACCAGGCACCGTTCTCGCTGATCCTGCGCCGAGGGCGTACTCGCGAGCCGCTGATTCAGACCTTTCGCGATTTGCTCAAAACGCAACTGAATCAAATCTGAAACAGGGTCGTCTTTCTCCTCCGAAAGGCTTAGAGCCTGCAACTGGCGCGGTTATTAGGCTGTGCTAGTACTTATTCATACGTCTGTACCAACTTCAATTCGAACAGGGAAGCCTCGATGTGCCAGAACCTGCCCGTGACTCAGCGGGAAAGAACCTTCCCCGCTGATGAACGCCTGATTTCCACCACCGACCTCAACAGCAAGATCACCTATTGCAATGACGCCTTCGTCGAGATCAGCGGCTTCACCCGCGAGGAGCTGATCGGCCAGCCGCACAACCTCGTGCGCCACCCGGACATGCCGCCAGCGGTGTTCGGCCATATGTGGGACACCATCAAGCAGGGCAAACCCTGGATGGGCATCGTCAAGAACCGCTCGAAGAATGGCGATTTCTATTGGGTCAGTGCCTACGTCACGCCCGTCTACGAGAACGGCCGAATTTCCGGCTACGAGTCGGTACGCTCATTGCCAACCGAGGCCCAGAAACGTCGTGCCGAAGCCCTCTATGCCCGTCTGCGGGCCGGCAAACCACCGGTGCCGAAGCTGGAGTACTGGACCTACGATTTGCTGCGCTCCTGGCCACTGATCGCCGCGTCGCTGCTGATCGTTGCGGCGCACTGGGTGGTTTCTGGCTGGCCGTTGATGGCTTTTATCGTGCTGACACTGTTCGCGCTGGGTTCCTACCAGCTTTATCGGACTCGGCAGCTGATTCGCCGCACCCTGGCGGATCATCCGAAAGCCTTTACCAGCGGCCTGGTGGCGCTGACCTACAGCGACAACCGTGGTGCCCAGGCGTTGCTGGATATGGCGATGATCAGTGAGGAGGCGCGCTTGCAGACGGCGCTGACGCGACTGGAGGATGCTGGCGAGAACGTCAAGAAGCGCGCCACGCAGTCCGCCGAGTTGTCGCAATCCAGCGCGCAGATGCTCGATCAACAGCGTGCCGAGACCGATCAATCGGCCACGGCCATCAACCAGATGGCAGCGACCATTCAGGAAGTCGCGCACAACGTGCAGAACACCTCGCATGCTGCCGAAGAGGCGGATCGCCTGGCACGTGAGGGGCGTGATCTGGCTGTAGGCAGCCTTGACTCCATGCGCCAGATGGCCAAGGCGGTCAACGATATTGGTCAGGCGGTCAACGAACTGGCCAACTCCACGCAGTCCATCGGCAGTGTGGCTGACGTGATCACCTCGATCGCCGAGCAGACCAACCTCTTGGCGCTCAACGCTGCCATCGAGGCCGCGCGCGCAGGGGAGCAGGGTCGCGGTTTTGCAGTGGTGGCCGATGAAGTGCGTTCGCTGGCTTCGCGTACGCGCCAGTCCACCGAGCAGATTCACCAGATCATCGCTGACCTGCGTGCCGGTGCCGAGCGTGCGGTGGTCACGGCGGGCAAGGGCGAGGACATTTCCCGTGGCAGCGTGCAAAGCGTGGAGTCGGTACGCGATGCGCTGGAGGGCATCAGCTCTGCAGTGACGCGCATCACCAATATGAGTCAGCAGATGGCTGCGGCTTCCGAAGAGCAGAGCCACGTGGCCGAGGACATCAGCCGGCAGATCACTCGTATCGCTCAGCTTTCCGATCACAGTGCTGGGCAGGCGCATCAGGGCGCGGCCATCAGCCGCGAGCTGGAGGAAATGGCCGATTACCTGCACAGTCTGGCGGAGCGCTTCAACCGCTGACTCTGAAGCCGGATGCAGTCTGGGGGGCCCGGATTGCAGCCGGGCTACGCGAGTTCGAGCCGTTCTGGCACACTGCGCGGCATGCCTCGTCCGACCTGCTCCCGCTGCCAGCGCCCGCTTGGCCACTGCCTCTGCCTGCTGATTCCCGACCTCGAGAGTCGTACTCGTGTGCTCATCCTGCAGCACCCGAGCGAAGTCGGCCATGCCCTCAATACCGCTCGCCTGGCTGCGCTTGGCTTGCGCAACGCGGAGCTGCGCGTCGGTGAGGTATTCGATGATCTGCCGCAACTGCTCGCGCAGTCTGATTATCGCGCCTGCCTGCTGTTTCCCGGTGAAGAGTCCGTCGCTCTGAGTGCTTATGCACCTGACGAGAAACCCTTGCTGTTGGTGGTACCCGACGGCACCTGGCGCAAGGCGCGCAAGCTGCTGCATCTCAACCCGCTCCTGGCGGCGTTGCCGCGCGTGAGCCTGGGAGCCGTGGCCCCGTCGCGCTACCGTCTGCGCAAGGCGCCGGAAGAGGGGGCGCTGTCGACCATCGAGGCGATCGTTGCCGCGCTGGATGTGCTGGAGGCGCCACGGCGTTTCGACGCGCTGCTGCGGCCCTTCGATGCGCTGATCGAAGGCCAGATCGCGGCGATGGGAGAAGAGGTGTTCACCCGCAATCACCGGCGCTAGGGCGGTGCGCACGGCGCACCCTACGAAATCGCTTCGGCCGCGTAGCCCGGATGTAATCCGGGGAGATTGTGCGTCTCGATAATCAATCCCGGATTTCATCCGGGCTACGCGCGTGAACGGCAGGTGTTCAACGCTCGCGCATGGCTTCCGAGCGGGCCTTGAGCACGGGCTTGAGCAGGTAGGCCAGTACGCTCTTCTCGCCGGTGATGATGTCTACCGTGGCGACCATGCCGGGGATGATCAGCAGCGGGTGTTCCTCGCCACCGAGGTGGCTTTTGTCGGTGCGCACATGGATCAGGTAGAAGCTGTTGCCTTCCTCGTCGGTGATGGTGTCGGCGCTTATCAGCTCGAGGTTGGCCTTGAGCCCGCCGTAGATGGTGTAGTCGTAAGCGGTGAACTTGACCATGGCTTTCTGCCCAGGATGCAAGAAGGCCACGTCCTGCGGGCGGACCTTGGCTTCGATCAGCAGGCTGTCGTCCAGCGGTACGATCTCCAGCATGTCGCTGCCCGGCTGCACCACGCCACCAATGGTGTTGACCTTGAGCTGTTTGATCACCCCACGCACCGGCGAGGTCACGGTGGTCCGGGTCACCTTGTCCTGGATGGCGACGCTGGTGGCGGTGATCTTTTGCAGCTCTGTGCGTAATTCGTTGAGCTCCTTGAAGGCCTCGGCGCGAAATGCCAGCTCGGACTCCTCCATCTTGCTCTTGATCTCGCTCATAGCCGCTTCGGCGCGTGGGATCGCCAGGTTGGTGGCCTCCAGCGAGCCGCGTACTTCCACCACGCTGCGGCGCAGACGCAACACCTCGACCTCGGAAATGGCGCCCGAGGCCACCAGAGGTTGCGACATGTTCAGCTCCTGCTGCAACAGGCCGAGACTGGAACGGTATTGCTGGGCCTTGGAGCGAAATTCGGCGAGCTCTTGCTCCTTTTGCCGCAGTTGTTCGCCCAATGTGCGCTGCTCGCTGCGCAGTCGTTGCTGGCGCGAGCGATACAGAGCCAACTGGTCTTCGGCCAGCTGTGGCGCGTCGCGGGTGATTTCTTCGGGCAGTTGCGGTTCGCGGCCTTCGGCCTCGGCGCTCAGTCGTTCGAGACGGGCGATGAGCGCCAGTCGATCCGCTTCGGTTTCCCCGCGATTGGAGAGAAAACGCGTGTCATCCAGTCGCAGCAGGGTATCGCCCTTGTCCACCACCTGGCCTTCGCGCACGAAGATCTCACTGACGATGCCGCCCTCCAGGTTCTGGATCACCTGCACCTTGCTCGACGGAATGGCCTTGCCTTCGCCGGTGGTGACCTCTTCCAGTACGGCGAAATTTGCCCAGACTAGCGCCGCCAGCAGGCAGGCGCTGACCACCCAGATCGTGGCGCGGCTGAGCCAGGGCGAGTCTTCCAGAATGGCGCCTTCGACTTCCGGCATGAACTCGGTGTCCTGGCGTTTCTCGCGCAGGCTGCTGAAGTAGTTGCCGAGGCTCTGGGTCGCTTGCATCGCTCGTCGCTCCTACAGGCTGGCCGGGCCGACGCGGCCCTTGCGCAAGGCTTCGATCACCGCTTCCTTCGGCCCGTCCGCCACCACATGGCCGTTGTCCAGCACGGCCAGGCGATCCACCAGGCTGAGCATGGAGGCACGATGGGTGATGAGGATCAGCGTCTTGCCCTGCACCCACTTGTGCAGGCGCTGGCGCAGCAGGTCTTCGCTGGTGTTGTCCATGGCGCTGGTGGGTTCGTCGAGCACCAGGATTGGCGGGTCGAGCAACAGTGCACGGGCCAGCAACACGGCCTGGCGCTGGCCACCGGAGAGCAGTTGGCCGCGTTCGCCTACCGGGCGGTCGAAGCCTTGCGGGTGCTGGCGGGCCAGGTCCACCACGCCGGTGAGCTCGGCGACTTCTAGCATGCGCGCGTCGCTGATGTAACGGGCGCCGAGGGTCAGGTTGTCGCGCAGGCTGCCGGCTAGCAGTGGCAGGTCGTGGGCGACGTAGCCGATCTGATGGCGCAGGTCGGCGACGTCGAGTTGGCGCAGGTCGAGGTTGTCCAGCAGGATCTGTCCTTCGTCGGCGCTGTAGAAGGCCATCAGCAGTCGCGCCAGGGTGCTCTTGCCCGAACCGCTGCGACCGATGATGCCGAGGCGTTCGCCAGCGCCCAGGCGCAGGCTGACGTTGTTCAGCGCCGGTGCACTCTGGCCGGGGTAGGTGAAACTGATCTGCCGTACCTCCAGTGCCCCCTTGAGCTGGGTGCGATCCAGCGGCTGCTGCTTGTCCTGACGCTCCTGCGGCAGGGCCATCAGGGCATCGGTGCTGGTCATGGTCAGGCGTGCCTGCTGGTAGCGGGTGATCAGCCCGGCGATCTGTCCCAGTGGGGCGAGGATGCGACTACCGAGCATGTAGCAGGCCACCAGCGCACCGACGCTGAGATTGCCGGCGATGATCAGATAGACCCCCGCGACGATGGTGGCCATGCCGGCGAACTGCTGCAGGAACAGGGTGCCGTTGGTGGCCAGCGAGGCGAGGAATTTTGCATGGCCGTCCAGGCGGGTGAGGGCGCCATGGGTTTGCTCCCATTGGTGCTGGCGCTCGCTTTCGGCACCACAGGCCTTGAGCGTTTCCAGGCCACCGAGGGTTTCGATCAGCAGCGCCTGGCGTTGCGAGCCAAGCTGCAGGCTTCTTTGCACCGTGTCGCGCAGGCGTGCCTGAATGATGTAGGCGAACAGCGCGGTGATGGGGAAGGCCAACAGCGGGATGAACACCAGCGGGCCGCCGATCAGCCCGATCACCAGCAGCATCAGCAGGGAGAAGGGCAGATCGATCAGGCTGGTCAGCGTCACTGCGGTGAGAAAGTCGCGCAGCCCCTGAAAATCATGAATGCTTTGTGCAAAACCGCCCACGCTGGCCGGCCGCGCCTTCATCGACATGCCGGTGATGCGCTCGAACAAGGTGGCCGACAGCACCACGTCGGTCTTCTTGCCTGCCGTGTCGAGCAGGTGCGCGCGCAGCACCTTGAGCAGCAGTTCGAAACCGGTGCCGATAAACAGGCCGATGGCCAACACCCAGAGCGTTGCGGTCGCCTGGTTGGGCACTACACGGTCGTAGGTCTGCATCACGAACAGCGGCACCATCAGGCCCAGCAGGTTGATCAGCAGGCTGGCCAGGACGGCATCGGTGTAGAGCCAGCGCGACAGCTTGAGGGTGTCGCGAAACCAGGCTTCGATGCGTGGCACCAGCGGCGTGCGGGCTTCTTCCAGCTGATGTCGAGGGCGGGCAAAAAAGGGCCTGTGTCAAGCCCTCGGCGAAAATCGCCAAGAGTCCGAAAGCTTAAACAAGACAGGGAGTTAGCTCTACTTCGGGCCGCTTTGCGGGGCGGCGGCCATATGGACTAGGAGCCACATGGGAGCGTCGCGGTAGAGGGCCAAGTCGTGCTGCATCGGGGACGATCACCGGCAGACGGCGGGCTTGCCGCACGATCATAGCCCACTCTGTCGCCATCCTCCAGAACGAAGAACGCGCAGCGTTGGGCTGCGCATTCGAGGGATGGCCGCCGGCGAGACCGTGCATCGTCAGCCCGGCTTCGCTGGCACCGTCCTGCTCACGCTTCCCTTCCTGAATCCCCGGTCCCCCGCGATGAAGGCTTCGAGCATGTGCGGGATCAGCGTCACGGCATCGACTGCTTCGCCATAGGTCTGCGCATGCAGCGCGGCGTAGCGGTCGAGGTCGGCTTTCAGGCTGGCCGGGCAAGGAAAGGTCAGCTTGATGTTCTCGGTCTTCGGCAGCGGTCCCAACCGCAGCTTCCTGGTCGTGCTCATCGTGAAGTCCCTCGGTTGAAGAACAGGGGCTGGTAGGGGCGCAGCGCCAAGTCCCGACTCACGACCAGACGCACCGGCAGACCGGGGCGCGCGCTCAACGTCGGTTGGATGTTCATGTTGCGCCGGGTCATCTCCTGGCCGACCTGGTTGATGCTGTCCTGCGCGCTGT
>JBLUOL010000150.1:0-11379 GCA_048065775.1 Pseudomonas sp. GW6 | reverse complement strand
GCTGGCGCGTCAGGCCAGGCCGTGGCCGGCGCCAGACAGTTGCTGGCAGGCATTGAGCCAGCTGGACGTCGAGCGGCTGGATGGCTGTGTTGTCGTCAGCGGTAATCCGCTACTGCTGCAAGCCGGGCTCAATGCCGGCTGCTGGACCATCGGCCTGGCGGCCTGCGGGCCACTGTGCGGCTACGCCCTGGCCGACTGGCAGGCACTGGGCGCGAGCGATCAGGAACACCTGCGCGCCGAGGCCACGCTGCAGCTCTATCGTCTGGGCGTGCACTCGGTGGTCGATCATCTGGGAGAAATCGAGGCCAGCCTGGACGATATCGGCGTGCGCCGGAGCAAGGGCGAAAAGCCCTGAGCCTTTGACTCGGATCAGGCAAAGCCGGCCCGCTTGGATTAACCTTCAGGTACGGGTTGAAAACTTCCAGCGCCGCTGGAGGTCAATGCCTAAGCTGATTCGACAAGGAGAACTCTATGCCAGCAAGCGACCTGCAGCAGCAACTGGAAGCCCTCCAGCAACACCTGGCCCAGGACACGCCGCTCAGCGAGGAAGAACGCGCATCGCTTTACCTGCTGACCCAGGAAATCGAAGTGCAATTGGCGCGTGAAGCCGCCTCAGCGCCTGACGCCACGCTGATCGATGGCGTCAATCTGGCGGTGGAACGTTTTGAGGCCAGCCACCCTACCCTAGCCGGCACCCTGCGCAACATCATGCAGAGCCTGGCCAATATGGGCATCTGAATACCCTGCCCCGGCTCAGGCCCGGCGTTTCAAGCAAAATGTCGCCGCTTGGCCAATGCCACTTAGCCAAGCGTCGATGCATCGAACGTGTAGGAGCGGCGCCCCGCCGCGAACCTGAGCGGGGCTGACGCGAAAAGCTTCGCCCCGGGGCGGGGTTCCTACAAAGGCCGCATTGGCAGCATTGTCTAAGCGGCATTTTTCATGGGTTACTGGCGCGCCAGGCGGCCATTTTCCGGCGTGAGCGCCTCGGTGCTGCGATACGGATTGATGTCCAGCCCACCACGGCGCACGTAGCGCGCATAGACAGTCAGCGCCTGCGGCTGCAGCAGGCGTTGCAGATCGAGGAAGATGCGTTCGACGCACTGCTCGTGAAAATCCGCGTGCTGACGGAAGCTCACCAGATAGGCCAGCAGGCTGGCATGATCCAACGCGGCACCGCGATACTCGACGACCAGACTGCCCCAATCCGGCTGACCGGTAACCGGGCAGTTGGACTTGAGCAGATGACTGTGCAAGCTCTCCTCCACCACGCGACCGGCATCGCAGCGCAGCAGCTCGGGCTGCGGGTGGTCGTACTGGCTGACACTGATGTCCAGATCATCGATGCACTGACCCGGCAGCGTCGCCACGCCCTCCTCAGCAACCTCAGCCAGCGAGCGCAGGCGCACCGCCACCGGCTTGCCTGCCACCGCCGACAGATCACGCACCAATGTCGCTTGCAGCTCGTCCCAACTGGCGAAAGCGGACTGGTTCAGGGAATTGAGGTACAGCTTGAAGGACTTCGACTCGATGATGTTCGGCGAGTCTGCGGGGATGGCGAACTCACCGATGGCCACCACCGGCTTGCCGGACGGCAGCAGCCAGGACAGCTCGTAGCAGTTCCAGTAGTCCACGCCCTGATACGGCAGGCTGGCGCCATCCAGACCCAGCTCCGCCCACTTGGTGGTGCGCGAGATGGGGAATAGCAGCTCTGGGCTGTATTCGGCGATGTACTGGCTGGACTTGCCCAGCGGGGAATGTTCGGCGGGGTGTTGCATGGCGCGCAATCCAGGGTGGCGAAAAACCGCGCAAGTTTAACGGGTTGAGCGCCACGCCGCACCCGCGAAGCACTACGCAGACTACCTGTAGGAGCGAGCTCTGCTCGCGAATTGCCTTACAGCCAGAAGCTTCGCGAGCAGAGCTCGCTCCTACAACAAAAATCAGTAGCCCAGTGAACTGTGAGAGGCTGCAAAAGCTCGCCGCTAAAGCGCCTCCTACAGGATTCAGACCGCCACCGGCTCCTCCTCGATCTTGCGCAGTGGCGCCCAGCGGCGCAGCAGCAGGTACAGCGTCGGAATCACGTAGAGGGTGAAGAAGGTGCCGACCAGCAACCCGCCGACGATCACCAGACCGATCTGCTGACGGCTTTCGGCCCCGGCCCCCGTGGCGATGGCCAGTGGCAGCGAACCCAGCACCATGGCGCCGGTAGTCATCAGGATCGGCCGCAGGCGCTGCACCGAGGCCTCGATCACCGCCTCGCGCAGGGCCTTGCCCTCACGCAGCAGGTGGTTGGCGAACTCGACGATAAGGATGCCGTGCTTGGTGATCAGACCAATCAGGGTCACCAGGCCGATCTGCGAGTAGATATTCCAGGTGCCGCCGAACAGCTTCAGTGCCAGCAAGGCGCCGGCCATCGACAAGGGCACACTGAACAGAATGATCAGCGGGTCACTGAAACTCTCGAACTGCGCCGCCAGCACCAGGAAGATGAACGCCAGGGCCAGGGCGAAGATCAGCAGGATGCCCGAGCTGGATTCCTTGAAATCGCGCGAGGTACCGGTGTAGTCGTATTGCGTCTCTGGCGGAAATACCTCACGGGCGGCAACTTCCAGATGATTGAGCGCCTCGCCCAGGGTGTATCCGGTGCCGACGTTGGCACTGATGGTTACCGCACGTAGCTGGTTGAAGTGATTGAGCTCGCGCGGCGCCACCGTCTCGCGCACCTCGATCAGGTTGGATAGCTGTACCATGCCGCCGTCGCGATCACGTACGTAAACCCGATCCAGGTCCTGCGGATTGCTGCGATCAATATCCTGCAGTTGCACCATGACGTCGTACTGCTCGCCATTCTGCTTGAAGCGGGTCACCTGGCGGCTGCCGAACAGGCTTTCCAGGCTGCGCCCGATCACCGATACATCGGTGCCTACCGCCGTTGCCTGCTCGCGATTGACGGTGATCTTGAGCTGCGGCGAGTTGAGTTTGAGGTCGCTGTCCAGCCCCTCCAGGCCCGGATAATCACGCATGCGCTCCATCAGTTGATCGACGTAGACCTGCAGCTCGGCGTATTCCATGGACGAGCGCACGACGAAGTTGATCGGCTGGTTACGCGCGCTCTGCCCCAGCGGCGGACGATTGACCGGGGTGACGCGCATGCCGGCGATGTCCTGCAACTTTGGCAACAACTCGTTGCGAATCTCGAACTGGGTACGCGAGCGGTCGCCCCAGTCTTCCAGTTTCATGAAAGAGATGCCCTGGGCCACCGTGGGAAAACCAGCGATCATCAGGTAGCGATTGGTCTCCGGAATGCTCGCGTAAGCAGCCTCGACCTCGCGGCCGTAGCGCGCCGTATAGTCGATGGTGGCGCCGTCCGGGCCATTGAACACGCCGACGATGGTGCCGGTGTCTTCGGTCGGCGCCAGCTCCGAACGCAAGCCACCGAACAACCAGGCGCACATCACGAAGGCACCCAGCAGCACGCCAAGCACCAGCGGCCAGGCGTGCAGGGCACGGTCCAGGCTGTGCTTGTAGCTATAGGTCAGGCCATTGAGAAAGCCTTCAATCAGGTTGTACACGCGGCCATGACGCTGTTCGTGCTGGTGCGGTTTGAGCATCACCGCGCACATCATTGGCGTCAGCGTCAGCGCCACGAAACCGGAAACCAGCACGGCGCCAGCCAGGGTCCAGGCGAACTCGGTGAACAGCTTGCCGGTGGTGCCCTGCATGAAGCCGATGGGCGCGAACACCGCCGCCAGGGTCAGGGTCATGGCGATCACCGCGAAGGCGATCTCGCGGCTGCCCTTGAAGGCCGCCTGCATGGGCTTCATCCCGGCCTCGATATGGCGATGGATGTTCTCCAGCATGACAATGGCGTCGTCTACCACCAGACCGATAGCCAGAACCATGGCCAGCAGCGTCAGGGTGTTGATGGTGAAGCCCATCAGCGACATCAGAGCGAAGGCACCGATCAACGAGACGGGGATGGTCACTAGCGGAATCAGCGTCGCGCGCAGCGAGCGCAGGAAGATGAAGATGATCAGGATGACCAGCGCCACCGCCTCCCAGATGGTGGTGAAGACGTTGTCGATGGATTCGCGGATGAACTGCGAGTTGTCGTTGGCCACGGTCATGTTCATGCCGTCGGGCAGCAGTGCCTTGACGTCATCCCAGGCCGCTTCGAGGCCATCGGAGATATCCAGCGGGTTGGCCGTGGCCTGCTTGACCAGACCCAGGGTCACCGCCGGCAGACCATTGAAGCGCACCACGGTGCGCTCGTCACGCGGCCCCACTTCGGCGCGACCGACATCGGACAGGCGCAGCAGGTAGCCCTGTGAGTCATCGAGGATCAGCTCGTTGAACTGCTCCGGGGTGCGCAGATCGGTCTCCGAGAGCACACTGAACTCACGCTCACGCGACTCGATGCGCCCGGCCGGAATCTCCACGTTCTGCCGGCGCAGGGCATCCTCAACATCCTGCACGGTGAGGTTGTGCGCGGCGAGCTTCTCTGGATCCAGCCAGATGCGCATGGAGAAGGTACGTGCGCCGCGCACCTGCACTTCCGATACGCCAGGAATGGTCTGCAGGCGGTCCTTGATCACCCGCTCGAGCAGGTCGGTGATCTCCATGGCACTGTGCTGCTGGCTGTGGAAGGCGATCCAGATCACCGGCTGAGCGTCGGCCTCGACCTTCTGCACGATGGGCTCGTCGACCTCGTCCGGCAGCAGGCTGCGTACCCGACCCAGGCGATCACGTACGTCGTTGGCGGCCTCATCAGCGCTGCGGCCGAGGCGGAACTGCGCAGTGATCTGGGTGTTTTCCGCGCGGCTGATGGAGGTGACGAAATCCAGTCCCTCGATGCCCGAGAGCACGTCTTCCACCGGCTGCGCCACCTGCGATTCCATGATTTCCGGACTCGCACCAGGATAGGTGACCTGCACGGTGACGATGGGCACGTCGATATTGGGGTATTCACGCACATTGAGGCGGTCGTAGGCCATCAGCCCCAGCAGCACCACGATCAGCGACAGAACGGTGGCGAATACAGGCCGGCGAATGCAGACGTCGGAGAGTGTCACGGCTGGCGCTCCCCGCTCTTGGTGCGTACGGCCAGCCCTTCGCGCACACGCTGCCAACCGGCACTGATGATGGTTTCGTCGCCCTGCAGGCCTTCACGCACCTCGACCAGCCCGTCGAAACGCTTGCCCAGCGTCACTTCGCGGCGCTCGACCTGGCCATCGACCACCAGATTGACCAGCAACTTGTCGCCCTGCGGCATCACCGCTTCCTCGGGAATCACCAGCGCATTAGGGCGCTCTTCGAGAATCACCGATACGCGGACGAACTGACCGGGACGCAGGCGGCGGTCATCGTTGCCGATATGCGCGCGGATCGCCTGGCTGCGCCCGGCTTCGTCGAGGCGCGGATTGATAGCGAAGATCTCGCCACGAAAGCGTTCGCCCGGATAGGTATCGAGGGTGATTTCCACGGTCTGGCCGAGGCGCACCTGGGCCACGGCCTTCTGTGGAACACGGAAGTCGACCTTGAGCGGGTCGAGCACCTCCAGGTTGACGATGTTCTGCCCGGCACTGAGGTAGTCACCGACGCTAGCCTGACGCAGGCCGAGCGTACCGTCGTGAGGGGCCTTGATCTGGGTCTTGTCGAGCCGCGCCTGGGCCAGGGCCTGGCTGGCACGGGCGGCCTGCAGCTGGCTCTGCGCCTCGTCCAGCGCCTGGGCGTTGCTGGCACCACGCTGGAACAGCATCTGCGCACGCTGGTGGTTTTTTTCGGCCAGATCAAGATTGGCCCGCGCCTGGGCAAATTCGGCGCGGGCAATCGCATCATCGAGGCTGATCAGCAGGTCGCCGGCGGTCACCGCCTGGCCTTCACGAAAATGCAGGGTGGCCAGGCGCCCTTCCACTTCCGGGCGAATCATCACCGACTCGTCGGAGCGCAGCGAACCGAAGGTGATCAGCTCGTCACGCACCTCCATCTGCCGTACCGGCACGATCTCGACCATTGGCCCTTCGGCAGCCAGCGCAGGCGTTGTGAACAAGCCCAGACACAGCCATGGAAGAGCACGCAACAACACGGTCATGATCAGCCCCTTTTTCTTGGTAGAGACGGAGTCTAACCGGCTGCTGCGTTACTGACAGGGGCGCAAGTTATTTCGCTATGTTTTTTCGGTCGCCGCCACATTCTGTAGGAGCGGCTCTAGCCGCGAGCATTCAACGGTAGCCCGGATGAAATCCGGGGAGCACAGCAGCCATCCCCCGGATTGCATCCGGGCTACACATTAACGTTCAGGCTCGGTTGCGCCGCGAGAATCACGGATAAATCCGCTCCTACATGAGCGGCAAACGTCACTGGCGCATGCCACGACCGCTGACTAGCAGACGGATGCACAGGGTATAGAGCACAGCGGTGGCCAGCAGCATGAAGCCGACTGCCACGCCGATACGGATGTCGGACACCCCAAGAATGCCGTAACGGAAGGCGTTGACCATGTGCAGGATCGGGTTGCCCAGCGACACCGTCTGCCAGAACGGCGGCAACAGAGTGATGGAGTAGAACACCCCGCCCAGGTAGGTCAGCGGCGTCAGCACGAAGGTCGGGATGATCGAAATGTCGTCGAAGTTGCGCGCATACACCGCGTTGACGAAGCCACCAAGGGAGAAGATGGTCGCCGTCAGCAGCACCACCAGCACAGTAACACCCAGGTGATGCACCTGCAGGTGGGTGAAGAACAACGACAGCAGGGTGACGATGAAGCCCACCGCCAGGCCGCGCAGCACGCCACCGACGACGAAACCGATGAGGATGGTATGCGGTGACACCGGCGACACCAGCAACTCCTCGACGTTGCGCTGGAACTTGCTGCCGAAGAAGCTCGACACCACGTTGCCGTAGCTATTGGTGATCACCGACATCATGATCAGCCCCGGCACGATGTACTCCATGTAGCTGAAGCCACCCATGTCGCCGATCTGCCGGCCGATCAGGTTACCGAAGATGACGAAGTACAACACCATGGTGATTGCCGGCGGCAGCAGCGTCTGCGGCCAGATACGCAGGAAACGGCGCACCTCACGGTGAACGATGGTGCGCAGGGCCACCAGATTGGCGGCGAACTCGCTGTTAAGGTACTGAGAAGTCATTGCGCCACCTTGGCCAGGTTCTTTTCCACCAGAGAGACGAACAGCTCCTCCAGGCGATTGCTCTTGTTACGCAGGCTGAGTACCTCGACCTGCTGCTGCGCCAGCTGCTGGAACAGTGCATTGAGGCCCTGGCTCTTCTCCACCTGCACCTCCAGGGTGTGGTGGTCGACCAGGCGCACCGGATAACCGCTCAGGTTAGGCGCCTCGCTATAGGAATCCTTGAGGTCGAGCAGGAAGGTCTCGACATGCAGCTTCTTCAACAGATCCTTCATGCTGCTCAGCTCGACGATACGGCCGTGGTCGATGATGCCGATGTTGCGACAGAGCTGCTCGGCCTCCTCCAGGTAGTGGGTGGTCAGAATGATGGTGGTGCCCTGCTTGTTCAGCTCGGTGAGGAAGCTCCACATCGAACGGCGCAGCTCGATATCCACCCCGGCAGTCGGTTCATCGAGGATCAGCAGGCGAGGCTGGTGCACCAGAGCGCGGGCGATCATCAGGCGGCGCTTCATGCCACCGGACAGCTCGCGTGAAGCCACGTCGCGCTTGTCCCACAGGCCGAGTTCGGTCAGGTACTGCTCGGCGCGCTCCTTGGCGATCGAGCGCGGAATACCGTAGTAGCCGGCCTGGGTGACGACGATGTCGAACACCTTCTCGAACTGGTTGAAGTTGAACTCCTGCGGCACCACGCCCAGGCAGCGCTTGAGCGCATAAGGCTCGCGGTCGAGGTCATGGCCGAACACGCTGACCGTGCCGCCACTCTTGTTCACCAGCGTGGAGAGCACACCGATGGTGGTGGATTTGCCGGCGCCATTGGGGCCAAGCAAGGCGAAGAAGTCACCTTCGGCAACGTCCAGATCGATGCCGTGCAGGGCCTGGAAGCCGTTTCCGTAGGTCTTGGTCAACTGGCGAATGGTCAGGGCGGAGCTCATGAAGATGGGGTTTCCCGCGCGAGAGTGAGGTCGTTATAGATGGGTACGAAGAGCCCCGATTGCAACCGGGTGTTTCGCCCATTTCTTTCTGGCATGCACCCTACCGACCCTGACGCGCAGATAAAAGACCGTCATGCCAATCTTGATTATCGACTCAGTCGATAACACTGGCCTCACGTTGCATATCGCCGCTCAATTCCAGCGCACCTACCTCGAACAGATGCGGATAACACCCGCGCAGATGGTCGAAGAACAGTTGCTCGGGCAGATCCTCAAACTGACCGTGGTCATGCAGGTACTCCATGTAGCGCTCGCCCTTGTCGTTATAGGGATGAAAGACGCTGTCATGCACGCCGTCGAACGCCAGCGGCGCCACCTTGAATACCCGGCACAGCGCCTCGTTGAACGCCGGCGTGGCCTTGATCCAGCGCCCGTTCAGGTGCAATTCGGTGTAACCGTGCATGGCGAACACCTCGCTGCGCAGCAACTCCAGCAGGCGCGGCGTGGACAGGTGATTGCGCACATCGGCCAAACCGATACGCGCGGGAATGCCGCAATGCCGGGCGCAAGCAGCGAGCAGGTTGGCCTTGGGTACGCAGTAGGACTCACCGCTCGCCAGCGCATGGCTGGCCTTCAATGTCTGCGCATCGAGACTGAAGGCATAGGGGTTGTAACGAATCTCGTCACGTACCGCGAGATATAGCGCCACGGCCTGACTGATCGGTTCTCGCGAGGCGCCACGCCAGGTTTCGGCGAACTCGATTACCGCTGGGTGGTCACTGTCAATGAAGCGGCCGGGACGTAGACAGGTCTGCATGACGGGGGACTCCTGAAGTTCGCTTCAGTCTAATCCCGTCGATTGCGCCACGTTGACGACGATCCGGCCAAGCTCACCGCCCCTGCCGCCATTTATGGCCCGCCATCCCTGGCTGCCACCCTGCGGGTCGGCGCTACGCGACGTTAAAAATGGCTCCCGGCCATTTTTTATGGCTATGCTCGGGGCGTCGCCCGCTCGAATCATGGAGGAATGCACATGCTCGTCATCTGGTTGCTGGTTCTGCTGCTCGGGGTCGCCTACCTGGCCCATAGCCGTACCGCCGCCCTACCTGCCCTCGGCATCACCGCAGCCTACCTGGTGGCCATGGCACTGTTCAGCCCGGTACCGGGCTGGTTGCAACTGCTGCTGTGGATCGTCACCGGCGCCGTCGCCGCGTTCATCCTGCTCGGCGATCTACGCCGGCAACTGTTCACCAGCCCGCTGTTCGCCTGGTTCCAGCGCGTACTACCGCCAATGTCGGCGACCGAGCGCGATGCCATCGAAGCCGGCACGGTGTGGTGGGATGGCGAGCTGTTCAGCGGCAAACCGGACTGGGACAAGCTGCTGGCCTACCCCAAGGCCAAGCTGAGCGAAGAGGAACAGGCGTTCATCGACGGCCCCACCGAAGAACTCTGCGCGATGATCAGCGACTGGCAGGTTGGCCAGCAGATGGATCTGCCGGAGAAAGCCTGGGAACACATCAAGCAGCACGGCTTCTTCGCCTTGATCATTCCCAAGGAGTACGGCGGCAAGGGCTTTTCCGCCTACGCCCACTCGCAGGTGGCGATGAAACTGGCCACTCGTAGCGGCGACCTGGCCTCCACCGTGATGGTGCCCAACTCTCTTGGCCCGGCCGAGCTGCTGCTGCATTACGGTACCGATGAGCAGCGCCAGCACTACCTGCCGCGCCTGGCGCGTGGTGAAGACATCCCCTGCTTCGCCCTCACCGGCCCGCTGGCCGGCTCCGACGCTGGTGCCATGCCGGACACCGGGATCATCTGCAAGGGTCAGTACAACGGCGAGGAAGTGATCGGCCTGCGCCTGAACTGGGAGAAGCGCTACATCACCCTTGGCCCGGTGGCCACCCTGCTCGGCCTGGCCTTCAAGGCCTACGACCCGGATCACCTGCTCGGCGACAAGGAAGACCTGGGCATCAGCCTGGCGCTGATCCCCACCGATACACCCGGCGTGGAAATTGGCCGTCGTCACCTGCCACTGGGCGCGGCGTTCATGAACGGGCCGAACTCGGGCAAGGACGTGTTCATTCCGCTGGAGTACCTGATCGGCGGCCAGGAGTACCTCGGCAAGGGCTGGATGATGCTGATGAACTGCCTGTCGGTCGGCCGCTCCATCTCGCTGCCGGCAGTCGGCACCGGCGCAGCCAAGTTCACCAGCCTGGTCACCGGCCAGTACGCCCAGTTGCGTGAGCAATTCAACGTGCCGCTGGCTGCCTTCGAGGGCATTCAGGAGGCCCTGGCGCGCATCGGCGGCAACGCCTGGCTGATGGATAGCGCGCGTATCCTCACTGCCAACGCCGTCGACCTGGGCGAGAAGCCCTCGGTGCTGTCGGCGATTCTCAAGTACCACCTGACCGAACGCGGCCGCGAGTGCATCGGCCACGCCATGGACGTGCACGGCGGCAAGGGCATCATCATGGGCCCGAACAACTACCTGGCCCGCTCCTGGCAGGGCGCGCCGATCTTCATCACCGTCGAGGGCGCCAACATTCTCTCGCGCAATCTGATGATCTTCGGCCAGGGCGCCATCCGCTGCCACCCCTACGTGCTCAAGGAAATGGCCCTGGCCGACCGCGAGGACAAGGATCAGGCACTGGCCGAGTTCGACGCATTGCTGATGAGCCATATCGGCTTCGCCGTCGGTAACGCCGCCAGCAGCTTCCTCTTGGGGCTGACCCTGAACCGCCTGGGCCAGGTGCCCGGCGACGACCTCAGCCAGCCCTACTACCGCGCGCTCAACCGCCTGGCCGCGGCCTTCGCCCTGTGCGCCGACAGCAGCATGATGCTGCTCGGTGGTGACCTGAAGCGCCGCGAGCGCCTGTCCGCCCGCCTCGGCGACGTGCTCAGCCACCTCTACCTGGGCTCGGCCGCGCTCAAGCGCTACCACGACCTGGACTACCCGGAAGCAATTCGTCCGCTGCTGCGCTGGGCCATGGAGGAAAACCTTTACCACGCCGAGCAGGCGCTCGATGACCTGCTGAGCAACTTCCCCAACCGCCTGTTCGGCTGCCTGCTGAAAGTGCTGGTGTTCCCGCTGGGTCGCCGCCATCACGGCCCGAGCGACGAACTGGATGCCGAAGTGGCCGCGATCATTGGCCGCCAGGCCGGCGACCCGGCACTGGAGTCGGTACTGGAGGGCTGCTACCGGCCGCAGGCTGATCAGGATTCGGTCGGCGCCCTGCAACATGCGCTGAACCTGGTGCAAGCCAGCCAGGATGCGCGCAAGCGTCTGCACCAGGCGCTCAAGG
>JBLUOL010000149.1:0-11399 GCA_048065775.1 Pseudomonas sp. GW6 | reverse complement strand
ATAGAGCACCAGCGCCACCGCCAGCAGCAGCAGGCTGGCCAGCTGGGTGGCACTGGTCAGGCTGTAGAAGCTGTACCAGGTCTTGTAGATCGCCGTGGTGAAGGTGTCGAAGTTGAAGACCGACACCGCACCGAAATCGGCCAGGGTTTCCATGATAGCCAGGGCCAGACCGGCGCCAATGGCCGGTCGCGCCATCGGCAGCGCCACCCGCCAGAACGCCTGCCAGGGGCTCTGCCCGAGCACCCGCGCTGCCTCCATCAGGCCCTTGCCCTGGGCCAGAAACGCGCCACGGGCGAGCAGGTAGACGTAGGGGTAGAAAACCAGCACCAGCACGATGATCACACCACCGGTGGAGCGCACGCGCGGCAAGCGCAAGCCGCTGCCGAACCATTCGCGCAGCAGCGTCTGCACCGGGCCGGCGAAATCCAGCAGGCCGACGAAGACGAAGGCCAGGACATAGGCGGGAATGGCGAAGGGCAGCATCAGCGCCCAGTCCAGCCAGCGCCGACCCGGGAACTCGCAAAGGCTGGTGAGCCAGGCCAGGCTGACGCCCAGCAGTGTCACGCCCACACCGACGCCAATCACCAGCGTCAGCGTGTTGCCAATCAGCCGCGCCATCTGTGTCTGCCACAAGTGCGACCAGATCTGCTGATCCACCTCATGCCAGCTCAGCAGCAATACCGACAACGGCATCAGCACCAGAACGGCGACGGCAAGGACGATGGGGTACCAGCGACGCTGGACGGGATGCGGCACGCGGATTCCTCGACTACGCAAATGACGACGCCCCGGCTAGGCGGGGCGTCGCAGTATAACGGCAGCGCTGTGCTCGTCGATGATCGTTCCCGCGCTCCGCGTGGAAATGCAGCTCTCGACGCTCCAGCGTCAGAAGCCAATAGGCCGGGGCGTCACTGACGACGTACCCACGCCGAAGCGTGGGCGCGATCCCCTTTACTGCCAGCCGGCGCGATCCATCAGCATGGTCGCTTCAGCCTGACGCTTGCCCGCCACTTCGGTAGCGATCGAGTCAGCCTTGAAGCTGCCCCAGGCAGCCACTTCATCGGACGGTGCGACCGCCGGGTTGGCCGGGAACTCCTGGTTGACGCCAGCGAAGATGCTCTGTGCCTCCGGGGTGGTCATCCACTCCAGCAGCTTCTTGGCCTGCTCGGCATGCGGTGCATGCTTGGTCACACCGGCACCGGCCAGGTTGACGTGCACGCCACGGTCGTCCTGGTTCGGCCAGAAAGGTTTGACCTTCAGATCCGGCTGCTGCTTGTGCAGACGGCCGTAGTAGTAGGTGTTGGTGATGCCCACGTCGCACTGGCCGGCGTCGATGGCCTGCAGCAGCGCGGTGTCATCCGGGAATACGTCGGTGGCCAGGTTGTTGACCCAACCCTTGACGATCTCCTCGGTCTTCTCGGCGCCATGGGTTTCGATCAGGGTGGCGGTCAGCGACTGGTTGTAGACCTTCTTGCTGGTGCGCAGGCACAGGCGGCCTTCCCAGTTCTTGTCAGCCAGGGCTTCGTAGGTGGACAACTCTTCCGGCTTGACGCGCTCGGTGGAGTAGAAAATGGTCCGCGCGCGCAGCGACAGGCCAGTCCAGCTGTCGGTGCTGGAGCGGTACTGGGCGGGGATGTTGGCGTCGATCACGTCGGACTTGGTCGGCTGCAGCACGCCTTCCTGTTCGGCCTGCCAGAGGTTGCCGGCGTCGACGGTAATCAGCAGGTCAGCCGGGGTGTTGGCACCCTCGGCCTTGAGACGGGCGATCAGCGGGGCTTCCTTGTCGGTGATGAACTTCACCTTGACCCCAGTCTTCTCGGTGTAGAGATCGAATACCGGCTTGATCAGCTCGTCGATACGGGCGGAGTAGACCACCACTTCATCAGCAGCCTGAACGGCGGTTGCCAGGGTGCTGAGGGTGAATGCAGCGAGAAGCGCGTTGCGAGCCTTCATGGGACCAGCCTCTTGTGGGTGAGCAAAGTGGCTGAATAGTAGTGAATGTTATTTGCCTTCTCAACGTAAACAGCGAGACGACACGCAGCAGTTATTACAAGTTGCGTCAGCTCAGGCTCGCGCCAGTTCCGGCAGGTCGCCGGCCAGCCCAAGCGCCTGACGCACGAACAGCGCCTTGGCCTCGGCCTGGCCGTCGACCAGGTCGAGACCGACGTTGCGCAGCAGGCGCAGCGGCAACGGGTCGGCCTGGAACAAGCGCTGAAAACCTTCCATCGCCGCCATCATCGCCAGGTTGTGCGGCATGCGCCGACGCTCGAAACGGCTCAGCACGCGCTCATCGCTGAGGTGCTCACCGCGTTCAGCGGCATGCAGCAGCACCTCGGCCAGCACGGCGGCATCGAGGAAACCCAGGTTGACGCCCTGCCCCGCCAGCGGATGGATGGTGTGCGCAGCATCGCCAATCAGCGCCAGCCCAGGCTCGACATAACGCTTGGCATGACGCTGGCGCAGCGGGATACACAGACGACGGTCGGCGTGCAGCACCATGCCCAGGCGCGATTCGAAAGCCTTGCCCAGTTCGACGCAGAAAGCCTCGTCGTCCAACGCCATCAAGCGCTCGGCTTCGACCGGCACAGTCGACCAGACGATCGAGCACCAATGCTCGCCGGCAGGCCCTGCCAGCGGCAGGAAGGCCAGTGGACCATCGTCGGTGAAGCGTTGCCAGGCAGTGGCCTGGTGCGGTCGCTCGCAACGCACGCTGGTGACGATGGCATGGTGCAGATAATCCCATTCGCGCGTGGCACAGCCGGCCAGGCGACGCACCGCGGAGTTGGCGCCGTCGGCCGCGACCAGCAGCGGTGCGCGCAGTTGGCGACCATCGGTAAGCGTCAGCAGCCAGTCATCGCCGGAGCGGCGCAGCTGCTCCAGGCGCGCGCCAGGCAACAGACCGATCTGGCTGTCGTGCAGCCTTTCGAGCAGGGCATCCTGCACCACACGATTCTCGACGATATGGCCAAGCGTCTCGGCATGCACGCTGGCCGCAGCGAAGTGGATGCTGCCGGTGCCAGAGCCATCCCAGACGCGCATCTCGCCGTAGGGGCTGGCACGCCGAGTGGCGATGCCCTGCCAGGCGCCCAGGCGTTCGAGAATGCGTTGGCTGGCCATCGACAGCGCGCTGACACGCGGCTCGAACGGCGCCCGGGCATCGAACGGCGCCACGCTCAGCGGGCTGCCGTCGACAATCAGGATATCCAGACCGCAGTGCTCCAACGCCAAGGCCAGGGTACTGCCAACCATACCGGCGCCGACGATGATCAGATCCGCTCGCATATCACTCCTTAAACCCCAGGTTGCGCTGTGCGCATCATGACTCCCTATAGGTGCGCACAGCGCACTCTGCGGAGCTGATCATAGATTGCGGGTTCCCATGCCCATGGCCTGACGGGCGAACCAGCGTTTGGCCGGCGGCAGCAGGTCGAGGCCGAGCAAACCCAGGTTGCGCCCGGCAGTCAGCAGCGGCTGCGCGTTGCTGAACAGGCGCGTCACCTGGTCGGAGAAGCCGACGGTCATTTGCTGATCGAGCTGTTGCCTTTGTTGGTAACGCTGCAGGGTGGCGAAATCGCCCAGTGTTGCCTCGCTATCGATAAGCACCTCGGCCAGCGCCAGAGTATCGCGCAGCGACAGGTTGTAGCCCTGGCCGGCGATGGGGTGCAGGCTGTGCGCGGCGTTGCCCAGCACCACCAGATGCGGACGCACCTGCTCCTGCGCCTCGACCAGGCTCAGCGGATAGAGATGCCGCGCACCCACCTGGCGCAAGGCGCCCAGGCGATAACCGAAGGCCTGCTGCAACTCGCTGAGAAAACTGGCCTCACTGGCGCGCAACAGACGTTCGGCGTCAGCCGCGGCGCGCGTCCAGACCA
Source organism: Pseudomonas sp. GW6 (assembly GCA_048065775.1). GTDB lineage: Bacteria > Pseudomonadota > Gammaproteobacteria > Pseudomonadales > Pseudomonadaceae > Aquipseudomonas. The sequence goes on along the minus strand of JBLUOL010000149.1, from coordinate 7,527 downwards.
GTGCGCAGCGGTTATCGCTCAAGGGCAGCAGCGCCATCGGGCCGTCATCGGTGAAGCGCTCGAAGGCCTGCCCGCGGTGCGCCTCCAGCGGGCTGACGTTGGCAATCAGCGCACTCTGCCCATAAGGCTTGCTGCTGACGCCGATACCAAGCTGCTCACGCAGGCCGGAACGCCCACCATCAGCGAGAATCGCCAGGTCGCAGTCGAGGCAGGTTTCGTCGTTCAGGGTCAGGCGATAGCCGTCGTCGAGACGCTGCATGCCGACCACTTCGGCCGGGCAACGCCACTCGATCACATCCGCATCCAGCGCCTGCCACAGACAATGGCCGAGCCAGGCGTTCTCAGCTACGTAACCGAGCGCCGGTACGCCTTCCTCGATGGCCTGCAGGCGCGTGGCGCCGAAGCGGCCGCGGTCGGAAACATGAATCTGCTGAATCGGCTCGGCCCGCTGGGCAATGCTCTGCCACAGGCCCAGGCGCTCGTAGATCAACCGGCTGCCATAGGAGAGCGCGGTAGAGCGCGCGTCATAGCTGGGCTGGTATTCGCTGCCCGGGGCGAAGGGTTCGATCAGGGCGATGCGCCAACCACGCTGACGCGCCGTGTCCTGCAGGGCCAGTGCCAGGCTGGCACCCACCAGGCCGCCGCCGATAATGGCCAACTGTACGCGTGACATGGGCTCAGGCCGCCTCGGTGCGCGCGGCCGCCATCAATGCCTCGATCTCGGCAACGGTCTTGGGCACACCGTTGGTGAGAATCTCGCAGCCCGTCTTGGTCACCACCACGTCGTCCTCGATGCGCACGCCGATGCCGCGCCATTTCTTGGCGACCTTGTCGTTGTCAGGGGCGATATAGATGCCTGGCTCGACGGTCATCGCCATGCCGACCTCCAGCACGCGCCACTGCCCGCCGACCTTGTAGTCGCCGACGTCATGCACATCCATGCCCAGCCAGTGGCCGGCGCGATGCATATAGAAAGGCTTGTAGGCTTCGCTGGCGATCAGCTCGTCAACATCACCCTCGAGCAAGCCCAGCTCCACCAGGCCGGCAGTGATCACCCGCACGGTGGCCTCATGGGCCTCGTTCCAGTGCCGGCCTGGAGCAATGAACTTGAATGCCTCCTCGTTGGCCTTGAGCACCAGCTCGTAGATGGCCTTCTGCTCGGGCGAGAACTTACCGCTGACCGGGAAGGTGCGGGTGATGTCGCTGGCGTAGCAGTCGATCTCGCAGCCGGCGTCGATCAGCACCAGATCGCCGTCCTTGAGCGCCGCGTCATTCTCGCGGTAGTGCAGGATGCAGGCATTGCGGCCGGCGGCGACGATGCTGCCATAGGCCGGCATCTTCGCCCCACCCTTGCGGAATTCGTAGTCCAGTTCGGCTTCCAGGTGATATTCGAACAGGCCGGCGCGACTCGCCTGCATGGCACGGATATGAGCGCGCGCACTGATCTCGGCAGCCTCCTTCATCACCTTCACTTCGGCGGCCGATTTGTACAGGCGCATGTCGTGCAGCAGGTGGTTGAGGGCGACGAATTCGTTTGGCGGCATGGCGCCCTGGCGCGCCTTGGCGCGGATGTGGTTGACCCACTCCATCAGCCGATGATCGAACTCCTGATTGCTGCCGATGGCGTAATAGACACGTTCGCGGCCTTCGATCAGCCCCGGCAGGATGTCGTCGATATCGCCAATGGGGAAAGCATCGTCGGCGCCAAACTGGCTGATCGCACCGTCCTGGCCGGCACGCAGGCCATCCCACAACTCGCGCTCGGGATCACGCTCGCGACAGAACAGCACATATTCACCGTGCTCGCGCCCAGGGATCAGCGCCATCACCGCTTCCGGCTCGGGAAAACCGGTGAGGTACTGGAAATCGCTGTCCTGACGGTAGACATGCTCGACGTCACGGTTGCGGATATACACCGGCGCCGCCGGCAGAATGGCGATGCTGTTGGGTTCCATCTGCGCCATCAGCGCCTTGCGCCGACGGGCATATTCGGACTTGGGGATGCTGATCAAGGCAGGCTCCGACGAAAAATCAGTGCAGGGAGGGTTTGGCAGCAGGCGCCGCAGGTTTGGCGCACTCGGTGAACAGCAGCAGCGGCGCGACACGCAAGTACTCCATCACCTCCATGTAGTCGCTCTCGCCATCCTCCGATTCTTCCAGTGCACTCTGCACCTGGGCGATGGCGGAGAGATCCTGCAACACTTCCATGGCCTCGGCACTCAGTGCTCCGTCGCGAGCGGTCAGGCCGAAGCCACCGAGGAAGCCCTGACACCACTGACCCAGAGCGACCGCGCGCTGCGCCAGCGGGGTTTCGTCATCCGGCAACAGCAGCACCACGGTGACGTCTTCGCTGCACAGCTCACCCTTGACCATTTCCTGCAGGCCGATCAGCGCCTGACGCACGTTGTCCTGCGGCTCGCCACCGAGCAGGTCGGCCGCGTCGAGCAGCCAGGCATCGGCGTCGAAGCCAGCGCCCGCACAGCTGCGACCAAGCAGCAGGCCGTGCAGTTCGGCAGGGGAAACGGAATGCCCGGCGCTGTTGAGCAAAGCGGCGAAGGCGGCGTAGGGAGAGCTTGGAATCGACATAGATAGCTAGGCGCCAGGCGGCGCAATCTCTAGAATGGAGGCCTCGTATCCTAGCACCGGCAGACGCGCCAAGACCATCCGAGGCCGCCGGAGTGATGCCGTCATCTGCATCACACCACTGCTATCCGTGGTTTGACCCGTAGCCGGGACAGGCCTATATAGTCCAGCCATTCCCTCCCATAGCGAGAGCCCATGGAAGACGCCGATCTGCACGCATTGACCGCCAAGCTGGAACTCTTGATCCAGCGTGTCGAGCAGCTAAAGGCTCACAACCGACTCCTGCTGGCGAATGAACAGGCCTGGCGTGAGGAACGCGCCCATCTGATCGAAAAGAACGAAATGGCCCGGCACAAGGTCGAATCGATGATTTCGCGCCTTAAAGCCCTGGAGCAGGACTCATGACCCAGTCGAATACCGTGACCGTCCACATTCTGGACAAAGAATATTGCATCGCCTGCCCGCAGGACGAACGCGCCAATCTGGAAAGTGCGGCTCGCTACCTGGACGGCAAGATGCGCGAGATCCGTACCAGCGGCAAAGTGATCGGTGCCGACCGTGTCGCCGTGATGGCAGCCTTGAACATCACCCACGACCTGCTGCACAAGCAGCAGCGCCTGGATCAGGACGCCAATTCCACCCGCCAGCAGGTGCGCGATCTACTCGATCGTGTCGACCATGCACTGGCCGACGATCCGAGTTCCTGAGTACCGCCATGCCTGCCAGTTCGTCGCAGGCCGCCCCGCAGACCCTCTGTTCGGGTATACTGGGCGCAACTTCCTGGGGTGTGCGCCAGTCGGTGATGTCCCTGAGCCGATACGCACAACCACGGGGGTTGCACGTTGGGGCCGGTGTGCATGTCCGCCTGACGGAAAGCCTTAACGCCTCCTGCAACCTCCACCTTGAACTTTCGGGTTCAAGGGCTAAACCGACAGCGGCACGCCGGGAAGTCATCATTTCCAGCAGTGACCTTCAGCGCTGCTACCCGCCTCGTTCGAACCTCCTTTCATGACTACGCCCGCCACTCTCAGTCGCCCGCAACTGCGCCGCGTGCTGCGCCAGCGTCGACGTGCACTCAGCCGCAGCCAGCAACGTCTTGCCGCGCGTAACCTCTATCGTCAGTTGGCACAAAGCCCGCAGTTTCGCCGCGCCAGGCACATCGCCCTGTACCTGCCCAACGATGGCGAAATCGACCCAAGGCCTTTGCTGGCCGCCGCACACAAGCGCGGCAAACACACCTACCTGCCGGTGCTCAGCGCCTGGCCGCGCACCAAGATGGTGTTTCAGCGCGTCAGCCAGCACGAGAAACTGGCGGGCAATCGCTTCCGCATCCTCGAACCACGCACGCAGCCCAAGCGCCAACGCAAGGTCTGGGCACTGGATCTGGTGCTGCTACCGCTGGTGGGCTTCGATGATCGCGGCGGGCGCCTGGGTATGGGCGGCGGCTTCTACGACCGCAGCCTGGCTTATCTGCGCATGCGCAAAAATTGGCACATGCCGACACTACTGGGCCTGGCGCATGAATGTCAGCGCGTGGAAGAACTGGCGATGGCCAGCTGGGACGTGCCCTTGCAGGCAACGGTGACGGACAAGGCGTGGTATTGAATCGAAAGATGCGGCACCGCGTTCCCTGCGGCGCTTACGCTGGCAGTCCGCGAATCAGGGCTGCTGCGTTACATTGATCGGAGCTTCGCTCTGGCGCTCCCAAAGGCTCTGGGTGTAACCCGTGGTAACCACGCCCAGACTGAACAGTACGACGAGAACCCACAAAAGATCTGGCTTGCGTTTCATCTATTGCCTCCCCCTTCAAGGCAATGCGCGCGTTGGTCGCGCGTTATTGTTGTGTGCAATACGACGGCGCCAAGCGTTAAGCCGGGCATTTTCCGTCAGCGCCAAGCACTGTGCAATTTCCGGCGCCAACCGGCCGTCGGAGATATCCCTCAAACGAGCGTCCGCTTACGGACAGACCTGCAGGAGCAAAGTTCATGCCTTATTGGCTGATGAAGTCCGAACCCGATGAATTGTCCATCCACGACCTGCAACGACTGGGCAAAACGCGCTGGGATGGCGTACGCAATTACCAGGCGCGCAACTTCATGCGCGCAATGAAACCGGGCGATCTGTTCTTCTTCTATCACTCCAGCTGCCCGCAACCCGGCATCGCCGGCATTGCACGTATTGCCGGCGAGATCTACCCGGACCCCACCGCGCTCGATCCGCAAAGCCATTATCACGACCCCAAGGCCAGTACCGAGAAGAACCCCTGGAGCGCTCTGGACGTCGAGTTCGTCGAAGCCTTCGACGAGGTGCTGGCGCTGCAGCACCTGAAGAACAATCCGCTACTGGCCGAACTGGCGTTGGTACAACGTGGCAGTCGCCTGTCGGTGATGCCGGTGAGCGATGCCGAATGGACAGCAATTCTCGCCATGCGTTGAGTCGCATGCGGCACTGTGCTATCACCACACAGAGCTTAGGAGTTTTTCCATGCCGGCATCCTCCCCCTGGCCGGCGCGACTTGCGCTGGCATTCCTGTTACTGGTGCTGAGCGGCGCCAGCGTTCTGCTTTGGCGTCAGATCGAGGCCGTACAGCAACAGCGTGTCGATGAGCGTATCGGCTACCAGGCACGCAGCCTGGCGCGTCAGCTGGAGAGCACGCTGCACCTGGAGGTGGCCAGCCTCGAACGCATCGCCCGCTTGTGGAACAGCCTGGGCCGCCTGCCGCATGCCAGTTGGGGGGAGGAGGTGGAGCGCGTACTGCAAGGCTTTCCCGCCTATCAATCCATCCAGTGGGTCGGCGACGATCTACGCATGCGCTGGCTGCTACCGGTGGCCGGCAACGAAGCGGCGCTGAATTTTCGCCTGTACCCGGAGCACCCCAATTACCCACTGGCGATGGAGGCTCGCGAGAGCGGCGAACAACGTTTCTCCAACAGCTTCGATCTGGTCCAGGGCGGACGCGGCTTCGTCCTCTACACACCGCTGTACCGCGAACATGACGGCACCAAGGTGTTCGACGGTTTCCTCCAGGGCGTATTTCGCGTCGAACCGCTGATGCTGCAGTTGCTCACCCAGATCGATCGCGAAGCCTTTAACCTCGAACTGCTGGAGAACAGCCACAGCCTGTTCCGTCATGGCGCAGCGGACACCGATATGCGACACAGCCTGCAACTGGGCCTGAGTCTGCTCAACAACCAGGACTTCAGTCTGCGCCTGAGCCCCACCGAGCAACTGCTCGACCAGCTCGAGTCGCCCTTGCCCGGCGTGGTGCTCGGCGCCAGCCTGGCGATCAGCCTGCTACTGGTCGCCGCCCTGGCCCTGGCCCTGGAGAACAGCCGTCGTGCCCATGCCCTGCAACTGGCCAACCGCCGCTTCAAGCTGGAGGCCGAACGCCGCGAAGAGACCGAGCAGCGCCTGCGCGAGAACCGCGAGCGCCTACAACTGGTGCTGGACCTGACCGACTCCAGCCATGACGGGCTGTTCATCTTCGACAGCGGCACCCGCGAGCTGCTGCACATGAATCAGGCCACCTACGCCACGCTCGGCTATCGCCCTGAACAGTTCGCCGAGCTGCTGCGCGATGATCCGGAGAAACTCCTGCCAGGCTTCCACCGCTGGCTGGAGCAGGCGCGCCAGGCGCAGCGCGACAACCTCTCGCGGATATTCCAGCGCGAGCTGATCCGCCGCGATGGCAGTCGCCAACCTGCCGAAATCAACACCCAACTGGTGCAGTTGCATGACCGCGAATACCTGATCGCCGTTTCCCGCGACAACAGCGAGCGCCTGCAACTGGAAGCGCAACTGCAGCGCCTGTCACAGCTCGACGGCCTGACCGGGCTGTACAACCGCCGTTACTTCGATCAGCAACTGCTCGCCGAATGGCGCCGCCTGCGCCGCCTCGACGCGCCCCTGGCGCTGCTGATGCTGGATATAGACCACTTCAAGGCCTACAACGATGCACTCGGCCACCTCGCCGGTGACGATGCCCTGCGCAGAGTCAGTGCAGCCCTGCGCGACAGCCTGCAACGCGAAGGCGATACGGCCTGCCGCTACGGTGGCGAGGAGTTCGCGATCATTCTCGCCAACACCAATCAGGAGGGTGCCGAGCAGGTCGCCGCGCGCGTCCATGCAGCCATCGCCAGCCTGGATATCCATCACCCGGCCAGCCCGTTCGGCCAACTGACCCTGAGCATCGGTATCACGGTGGTCGACCCAGTGAGCGACGAACAGCCAGGCGAACTGCTCGCCCAGGGTGATCAGGCGCTGTATCGTGCCAAGCATGAGGGTCGCAACCGAACCTGCCTGTGGCAGCCCCCCGCGCTTGACCTGCATCAAGGCCCCTGAGGCGCATCAGGCAGACAATGGAAATGTCGTGAAAGCCTCCAGCCATGGGGCGCTACAGGGAAGCCGAGATGACCAACGCAAAACGCCGCCTGCCCTATCTGTTCGCCGCCAGCCTGGCCTTGCTGGCGGCCGCAGCCTGGTGGCAACTGCGCCCGGCGGGGCTGGGCGAGGGTTTCGCCAGCGGTAACGGGCGCATCGAAGCCACCGAAGTGGATGTGGCGACCAAACTCGCCGGGCGCGTCGCCAGCATCGAGGTCGACGAAGGTGACTTCGTCGAGCCCGGCCAGATTCTCGCGCGCATGGACACCCAGGTGCTCGAAGCCCAGCTGGCCCAGGCCCGTGCCCAGTTGCGCCAGGCAGAGAATGGCCAGATCACCGCCGCCAGCCAGATCAGCCTGCGTCAAAGCGAAAAACTTGCCGCCGAGGCCGTGGTGCACCAACGCCAGGCTGAGCTGGATGCCGCGCGCAAACGTCACGCGCGCAGCGCCACGCTGGTCAAGCGCAACGCCCTGCCTCAGCAGACTCTGGATGACGATCTGGCCCGCCTGCAGAGTGCCGAGGCCGCGCTGGCCGCCGCCCGCGCTCAGGTCAGCTCGGCCGAGG
>JBLUOL010000148.1:0-11409 GCA_048065775.1 Pseudomonas sp. GW6 | reverse complement strand
CTAGCACCCTGTAGGAGCGAGCTCTGCTCGCGAACATCGGCGAGTCTAAGAAGCTTCGCGAGCAGAGCTCGCTCCTACGGTCTATACCTGAGGTTGCATGCAGGCAGGAGGCAAGGAATGCCCCATTACCATACGTCTCATCTGCGCAGCGGTCGTTTTTCTGAATCTGGCCGCATTTATTCGATTACAGCCGTTACCCACTGTAGACAACCTTGGTTTCACGACTTTTTTGTGGGACGGCTGCTGATCGACGAATTACGTCTTGCTGAGGAGCAAGACCTCGCCACCTCGTTGTGCTGGGTTGTGATGCCGGATCACTTTCACTGGTTGCTTCAACTGGGGCAGTGCGACTTGGAGAAGCTGTTGCAGCAGGTCAAGTCGCGCAGCGCCAAGGCAATCAATCAGCGCTTGCAACGCAGCGGTAAGGTCTGGCAGTCCGGCTACCATGACCGGGCTTTACGCCGGGAGGATGATGTACGTGACATCGCTCGTTATATCATCGCCAACCCGCTGCGGAGCGGCCTGGTAACGCAACTGGCCAATTATCCCTTGTGGGACGCCGTATTTCTGTAGGAGCGAGCTCTGCTCGCGAACATCGGCGAGTCTAAGAAGCTTTGCGAGCAGAGAACTAGGCGTCCCCCTCGCTCCTACCCTCCGTCTACATGTGAGGTCGCGAGCTACGGTTTGTCTGCCGCCTTCCACAGCACCTCGGCAATGCCCTGGCGCTTGGCGATCAGGCGGGCCGCGACGAACAGCAGGTCGGAGAGGCGGTTGACGTAGGCCAGGCCCTCACCGCGTAGCGGTTCCACGGCGTTGAGGTGCTGGCAGCGGCGCTCGCTGCTGCGCGCGAGGCTGCGGCACACGTGGGCTTGGGCGATCAGCCTGGAGCCGCCAGGCAGGATGAAGTTTTCCAGTGGGCCGACCTCTTCGTTCCAGTTGTCGATGGCCGTCTCCAGGCGCTGCACTTCTACCTGCTGCAAGGCCTGGTACTCGGGCATTGCCAGTTCGCCCCCGAGATCGAACAGACGGTGCTGGCAGGGGCTCAGCACCTCGCTGATCTCCTTGAGTGCCGGCCAGGTCGTGGCGGCATCGTCCAGTTCGGCAAGCAGCAGGCCGAGCTGGCTGTTGAGCGTGTCCAGCTCGCCGATGGCCTCGATACGTGGGTGATCCTTGCCGACCCGGCGGCCGTCGGCCAGCCCGGTTTCGCCTTTGTCGCCAGTGCGGGTGTAGATCTTCGAGAGGCGAAAGCCCATGTCTCAGAGTCCTGTGTGATCGGGCAGCGAGGCCAGCGGCAGGCGCAGGGTGAAACAGGTGCCCTGGCCTGGCGTCGAGTGCACTTCCATCTGCCCTTTGTGATTGTTGGTGATGATGAAGTAGGAGACCGCCAGGCCGAGTCCGGTGCCCTGGCCCACCTCCTTGGTGGTGAAGAAGGGTTCGAAGATGCGTTTGCGCACCGCCTCGCTCATGCCGGTGCCGTTGTCTTCCACTTGTACTTCTGCCCAGTTGCCGGCCTGCCGAGTGCGCAGGATGATGCGGCCGGGCTCGGTATCCTCGTCGCGCTGGTGAATGGCCTGGGCGGCGTTCTTCAGCAGGTTGAGCAGCACCTGCTCCAGTTCGTTGGCGGTGCCGGCTACCGGGCCCAGTAGCGGATCGAACTGGCGCACGATCTCCAGGGTCTTGAAGTCGAAACTGTCGGTCAGGTCGAAGTCGTTACCGGCGATCTCCAGGGCTTGGTCGATCAGCGCCGGCAGATCGCAGGGCGATAGCTGGCGGTCGCTGCGGCGGCTGAAGCTGAGCATGTGGCTGACGATCTTGGCGGCGCGCTGGCCGGCCAGCTGGATGCCGTCGAGCAGGCGCGGTACCTCACGGGCCTCCATATAGTGCTCAATGGCAGGCAGGCTGACGCCGGCCTGCTCGGCCTGTTCGACATTCTTTTCCAGACCCGGCGACAGGCGCCGGCGGATGTTCTGCACGTTATGCAGGATGGCGCCGAGTGGGTTGTTGATTTCGTGCGCCATGCCTGCCGCCAGGCCGCCGACGGAGAGCATCTTCTCCGACTGCACCATCATTTCCTCCAGGGCCAGGCGCTGGGTGATGTCGTCGATACGGATCACCACGCCCCGTCCGGCGCTGCCCATCAGCGGGTAGAAGGTCAGGGCGTAGTGGTGGGGTTCTTCGTCCTTGTGCCAGGTAACGCGCTCGATCTTCTCCACGCGATGCTGCTCGGCGGTGCGTTTGAGCTGCGCAAGAAAGGGTTTGAGTGGCGGGAAGGCGAGAAATATCGGTTGGTTCAGCGCCTCTTCCAGGCGCGTACCGGACAGGGCGCTGGCCTCCTGATTCCACTGCGTGACGTAGAGCTGTTCGTCGAGGGCGATCAGCGCCGAAGGCATGGAGTCGATGATGCTGTTGAGGTAGTTCTGAAAACCGGTGAGTTTCTTCTCGATCTTGCTGCGCACCTGCACTTCCAGCTCCAACTTGCGGTTGGAGTGGCGGGTTTCCTCGGCCAGGCTCTGCGCCTGATCGAAGGCCTGCTGGGCGTCATCGCGGGCACGCTTGAGCTGCTGCTCGCGGGCCTCCATGCGCATCAGCATGGTGTTGAACGCATCGGCCAGGCTGCCGATCTCGTCCTGATTGCCACGATTGGCGCGCAGCGCATAGTTCTCTTCGCGGGTGACCTGGCGTGACAGTTCTTCCAGGCGGCGAATGGGTTTGGTCACCAGGCGTTTGATCTGCCTGGCCACCAGCATCCACAGCAGCACGCTGAACGCCAGAATCACCAGGCTCGCGGTCAGGGTGCCGGTATAGAAGGCACCAGGCAATTCGCTGGACGCCACCAGCAGCAGGGCGCCGGGGCGACCGCTGGGGTGGGGCAGGTCGACCAGCAGGTTGGTGCGAAAGGCCGTTTCGCGCCAGTTCTGCAGATGGCTCAGTTGCTGCGGCAGCTGCAGTTTTTCGCCGCGTTGCAGTTGTGCCAGGCTGTTGCCATTGCTGTCGTAGATAATCGCTGCACGCAGGGGCGCGTAATCGTCCAGGCGTTTGAGCAGGGCCTCGGCCGAGGCGGACGAGTGCAAGGCTTCCTTGCTCAGCGTCGGGCTGGCGATAAGCCGGCCGAGGGTGTGCAGGGCCTGTGGCGCCATGCTCTGCTGGGTGATCCAGTAGGCTGCGCTGATGAAAGCCAGATTGGCCACCAGCATCACGGCGGCGAGCAACACCAGCAGTGCGGCGAGCAGTTTGCGGCCCACTGGCAGGTTTTCGAGGCGCTGACGCAGTCTCATGAGGTTATCGTTGTGGCGAGTGAGGACGGCAGGTTAGCGCGGCTGTCAGGCCATTGCCTACTGCCTGTGTAGGGCGGGTGCAACCCGCCAAGCTGCGAGTGATGGGTTGCACCCGCCCTGCGTACTCAAGCGAGAGGCAAACCCTGTTCACGCAGGTGGCTCAGCAGGCGCTGCTGCAGATGCTGCAGGTGCGGCACATGCAGCTGATGACGCTGTGCCGCTGCGCAGGCGTAGCCAAGCAGATAGCTGATCTCGGTGCGACGTCCCTGTGCAACGTCCTGGTGCATGGAGGAGTAGTTCGCCGCAGTGGCGCTGATCACGCGCTGTACCTCTTGATGCAGATTCTCTGCGGCTGCGGGCTGGCCGCAGCGTTGCAGCAGCTCGTCGAGTTCGGCGCACAGGGTGGCGACTTCGGCAGGGTGCTCGGTCAGGCCACCATTGCGACAGTCGTGCAGTACGGTGAGCGGGTTGATCGCGCAGTTCAGCGCCAGCTTGCGCCACAGGCGCGTGAGGATATCCGGGCTCCACTGGTGAGCGATGCCCGCGCGCTGCAGCTCGTCCAGCCAGGTTGGTGGCTGGGGATCGCTCGGGTCACCCAGCCAGTTGTGGCCATTGCCGGCGAACACCACCTGAAAATCGGCGGGACGAAAAGCCCCTTCGGTGCTGGAGACGAACAGGCAACGTTGCTTGGGTAGGCGTTGGGCAACTTCATCCTGGCTGCCCAGGCCATTTTGCAACAGCAGCAGCTCGGCGCCCGGGGCAAGACGTCCGGCGATGGTCGCCACCGCGCTTTGCGCGTCATAGGCCTTGCAGGCCAGCAGCAGGCGATGGATGGGCGTGTCCGCTTGTGGCAATTCTGCAGCAATGGCGTACTGCATGGGCTGGCCCGCTTCGACCAACGTCAGGCCGCCGGCCTGGCGATAGGCTTCGAGGCGTTGCCGGTTGCGCAGGATCAGCCTGACTGGCAGGCCGGCACGGGCCAGGCGTGCTGCCCAGAGGCTGCCGAGACTGCCGGCGCCGAGGATGTGCCAGGTCACGGCAGAGGTAGGCGCATGGCTGCGACCCGGCCGCTGGCGTAAGACTCTGGTAGCAGATTTTGCGCATGCTGAATCAGTTGTTCGGTATCGGTGGGTAGCGCCTTGGCATCCAGACCGACCAGGCTGATGCCGGCTTTCAGCGTAATGAACCCTTCGCTGGTCTTGAACGCTTTGTAGTTGAGGCCTTCGTGCAGGCGCTTGAAGCTGCTCGGCGAGCACTCGTGCAGGTCGTCGAGCAGGGTGATAAGGCCGAAGTGGTTGTCATCCAGGCGCGTCAGCACGTCCAGTGGTCTGACAAGCTGCTGCAGACGTCGCGCGACGCCATGCAGCAGTTCGTTGAAGAAGCGGTCACCGTACTGGTTGCGCAGCTGACCGGCGTCCTGCAGGCCGATCAGCAGGTAGCACACGGCGCCGCCGCGCGATTCGATCTGGCGCAGGCTGTCGGTGAGCTTCTGGCGCAGATAGCGCGGGTTGCCCAGGCCGGTGAGTGGATCGACCAGATTGCGTCGCTCCAGGCTGGCGATGTTCTGCGTCAGCATGCGGTTTTCGTGCAGCAGGCGTTGCAGGGTGTTGCACAGGCGATCGGCGGCGTACACACGTGGCACCAGCTGTTCGTTCATCGCCGCCTTGCTGATGAAGTCATCGACGCCGCGGTCGAAGGCTTCGCCCAGGACGTTTTCGCCTTCCTTGCCGGTCAGCAGGATGATGTAGGTGTAATGGTCGGCGGTCTCGTCCAGCTGACGCACCCGCGCGGTCAGCTCCAGGCCGTCGATCTCGGGCATCAGCCAGTCGGCCAGCAATACGCTGGCCGGGCGCTGCTCCAGCTGCTGCAGGGCTTCGCTGGCGCTGCTGGCAAAGCGCACGTCCTGGTAGCCAGCCTGGCTCAGTGCACGGCCAATCATGGCGCTGGAGAACTTGGCGTCGTCCACCACCAGGATGCTGAGATGGGGGTTGGGCATGGTACTGGCTCGCAGGCAGGAGGGAAGGACGCCAAACGGCGTTTATCAGACTGGTTATAATGGGCCCGCCATAGTTATCGTCAAGTCAGGCGCGTTCACTCCGTGAAGAGGATCGCGCCGTCCATCAGGAGCCCACTCATGCCTTCGTTCGACATCGTGTCTGAACTGGACAAACACGAACTGACCAATGCGGTCGACAATGCCATCAAGGAGCTCGACCGCCGTTTCGACCTGCGTGGCAAATGCAGCATCGAGAGTAAGGACAAGGCGCTGACCTTGACCGCCGAAGCCGAGTTCATGCTCGAGCAGATGCTCGACATCGTGCGCAGCAGCCTGATCAAGCGCAAGATCGACTGCCAGTGCATGGAAACCAAGGAACCCTACGCTTCGGGCAAGGTGATGAAGCAGGAAGTCACCTTCCGCGAAGGTATCGACAAGGAGCTGGCGAAGAAGATCGTCGCTCACATCAAGGACGCCAAGCTCAAGGTGCAGGCCGCCATCCAGGGCGAGCAGGTGCGTGTCACCGGCAAGAAGCGCGATGACCTGCAGGAAGCCATCGCCCTGCTGCGTGGTCATGAGTTCGGCATGCCGCTGCAGTACAACAACTTCCGCGATTGAACCTTTGTGATGCTGAGGCGTCGCAGGCTAGGTTGATAGCATTCTGACCGCCATGGCGGTTTCGTTTCATGCACAGGAAAACGGGAGTACCCCTATGGAGATGAACGTCGACGAACTGGTCAAGCTGTCCGAGGCCTGGCTGCCTGTGGTGCTTGAGTACAGCGGCAAGCTGACCCTGGCACTGATCACGCTGCTGATCGGCTGGTGGCTGATCAGCCGGCTGATGTCGAGCATCGAGAGCATGCTCGCAGCGCGTAAGGTGGACCGCGCGTTGAGCAGCTTCATCAGCAGCCTGGTCAGCATCGTGCTGCGCATTCTGCTGCTGATCAGCGTGGCGTCGATGATCGGTGTGGAGACCACTTCGTTCATCGCCATGATCGGTGCGGCGGGTCTGGCCATCGGCCTGGCTTTGCAGGGCAGCCTGGCCAACTTCGCCGGCGGGGTGCTGATCATGCTGTTCCGCCCCTTCCGCGCGGGTGACTGGATCGAGGCGCAGGGCGTTTCGGGCAGCGTCGACAGCATCCAGATCTTCCATACCACGCTGAAAACCGGCGATAACAAGGTCGTCATCGTGCCCAATGGCAGCCTGTCCAACGGCCACATCACCAACTACTCGCGTGAGCCGCGTCGGCGCGCCGACATCAATATCGGCATCGACTACTCCAGCGATATCAAAAAAGCGCGCGAGGTGCTGCTGGAAATCGCCCAGGACCCGCGTGTACATGTCGATCCTGCGCCGGTTGTGTTCGTGACCGGGCTGGGTGACAGTGCGGTGAACATCTCGCTGCGCGTATGGGTGGCGACTGGTGATTTCTGGCCGGTGACCTTCGAGTTCACCGAACTGGCCAAGGAGCGTCTGACCGAGGCGGGTATTGGTATTCCGTTCCCGCAGCGGGTGGTGCATCTGGCCAAGGCTGATTGACACTCACCACAAAAAAGCCCCGGTCGATCCGGGGCTTTTTTCTGCCTGGTGTCAGGCTTGCTCGACAGCAGACGGTGTCGTCTCAGGCCGCGCTTGGCGTTTGTCGCGGCGCCACTGAATGATGATAAGCAGCAGTGTCGGTATCCCCATCAGCGCCGTGGCGAGGAAGAAGTGGGCGTAGCCGAGGCCTTCCACCATCACGCCGGAATAACCACCGATCAGGCGCGGCAGCAGCAGCATGATGGAACTGAGCAGGGCGTACTGGGTGGCCGAGAATTTCAGGTTGGTCAGGCTCGACAGGTAGGCGACGAACGCCGAGGTGGCCAGGCCGGCGCTGAAGTTGTCGCAACTGATGGTGACGATCAGCATGTTCAGGTGTGGGCCCATGCCCACCAGCAGCATGAACATCAGGTTGGTGGCCGCCGATGCGGTGGCACCGATCAGCAGAATCGGCATGATGCCGAAACGCACGATGAGCAGGCCGCCGGCCCCGGCGCCGAGCAGGGTCATCACCAGGCCGAAAATCTTGCTGACACTGGCGATCTGCTCCTTGGTGAAGCCCTGGTCGATATAGAAGACGTTGGCCATCACCCCCATTACGGTGTCGGACAGGCGATAGGTGGCAATCAGGCTCAGCAAGAGCAGCGCCTGCCAGCGATAGCGCACGATGAAGTCGTTGATCGGCGTCAGCACCGGGGCCATGCCGCCCCAGAACAGGCTGGAGATGGACAGGCCGGTGAGCAGGGTATAGAGCAGTGCACGCAGGAAGGCGCGGTCGTAGTAGAGCAGCTCCTGCAGGCTTATCTGGCCCTGGAACACCAGCATCAGGTCACTTTCGTAGAACTGGGTGACCATGGCCGGGATGGCGATCAGCAGGATGATCAGCAGCAGCACGGACAGCAGCTGATGGAAGAATCCATACCTTGCCGCTGCCGTTTTCAGCACCGGCGCCAGCCCACCCCAGAACAGCCCGGAGGCGCACACGCAGGCCAGGGTGCTGTAGAGCAGCGCACGCAGGAAGGCGCGGTCGTTGTAGAGCAGCTCCTGCATGCTGACGTCGCCGAGCAGCATTGGCATCAGATCGCTCTGATAGAACTGGATGAACATGGTCGGCACGGCGATGATCAGCACGATCACCGCGCTGATCGCCAGCAGTTGGTGGAAAAAGCCATGCTTGGGTGGCGCGACATTGATGTGCGGAGGTGCTGGCGGCTCGCGCATCCAGATGGAGGTGAGCAAGCCAGGCAGCATCAGCAGGGCGAAGACCATGTAGGTGCCGGTCCAGGCGCTGAACTGGTAGTCCTTGGCGGTCGAGCCGAAGCCTTCGGCGAAATACAGCGCGCCGGCGGTGGCCAGCAGCGCGGCGACGCGGTAGCCGGTCATGTAGGCGGCGGCCAGCGCAGCCTGATGCTCATCGCCGAGGATTTCCAGACGGTAGGCATCGACGGCGATGTCCTGGGTGGCCGAAGCGAAGGCCACCAGCACGGCCAGGGCGATCAGCGTCGAGAGGTGCGTTTGCGGGTCGTAATGCGCCATGCCGATCAGGCCGATGGCAACCAGGCCCTGTGACAGCACCAGCCAGGAGCGGCGCCGGCCAAGCTTGCCCAACACTGGCAGGCGCCACTGGTCGAGCATCGGGGCCCAGACCCATTTGAAGGCATACGCCAGGCCGATGAGGCTGGCAAAACCGATGGTCTCGCGTGCTACGCCGGCTTCGCGCAGCCAGACCGACAGGGTCGAGAACACCAGCATGTAGGGCAGGCCGGCGGCGAAGCCCAGAAGCAGCAGCGCCAGTGTGGCGGGGTTGGCGTAGGTGGCGAGGGCTTCTCGCCAGGATTTGCGTGGCATCAGGCTCGAATTTGGGCTGGAGGGGTGGTTCGTAGGGCGCACTCTAACTGCTGTGCTCCATCGGGCGCCAGCCGTGACGACGCATATCCACACGTTCGTTCAGGATGCTGATGCCCTCCGCCCGCAGGCGCGCCCGTTGTTCGGCGCCCGCCGGGCTGCCAGCGCTCAGGCTGAGACGGCCGCCTGCGGCAATGACGCGATGCCAGGGCAGGGTGGTGCCATCGGGGAGTTGGCCCAGGGTACGACCGACCCAGCGTGCGGCGCGGCCCAGGCCGGCCAACTGCGCCAGCTCGCCGTAATTGACGACCTTACCGGCCGGCACCTGTGCCAATACCAGGTACAGCGCTTCGCGGCGTGCCTCTGCGCTTGCCGGTGGCGAGGCCGGCCATGCAGACTCTGCGGGTTTAATCCTGCCCATGGGGTGCGTCCTTATCATGCGTGTACTGATTGCCTGGTGTCTTTCAATCCTGGCTGCACCGCTTTGGGCCGATACCGTCTGGTTGAACAACGGCGATCGTCTGAGCGGTGAGATCATCCTGCTCGATGGCGGCAAGCTGGCGCTCAAGACCCGATATGCCGGCCAGGTGCTGATCGACTGGAAGGATATCGATACCCTCAGCTCCGACAAGCCCCTGCTGGTGCGGCGCAGCGGTTTCGACAACGAGCGCAGCGAAAGGTTGGCCGCCGCCGGCGCGGGCATGGTTCGCGTGCAGGGTGAGCGCGAGTACACCTTGCCGCTGGCGCAGATCAAGCGCCTGGTGCCGCCACGGCCGTTGCTGGAGGATCGCCTCTGGGAGGGCAACCTTGATGCCAAACTGGACATGAAGCGCAACGAGAACGATGTCGACGAGTGGAAGCTCAAGGGCAATACCCGCGTCGAGCATGGTCGTTGGCGCCATCTGCTCAGCGGCGAACTGGAGCGTGAAATTAAGAATGATCGCAAGGTCGAAGACAACTGGGAGCTGGAATACGACCTCGACCGCTTTCTGACCGAGCATTGGTTCTGGCGTGCGGGCGTGCAGCAGGGCGAGGATGAATTCGAGATCGTCGACCGTCAGCGTATCGTCGGCACCGGCCCCGGTTATCGCTTCTGGGATGACGAACTGGGTCGCTTCGACCTGATCGGCCAGTTCAATCGCGTGCGTCTGGAGTCGGATGTTGCTGATCTGGCGTTCAATACCACTTCGCTGGAGCTGGATTACAAGCGCCTGCTGTGGGGTACGCGGCTGGAGTTCTATGCCAATGCCCAGTTGCAGATCCCGCATATCGAAGAAATCGACTACGTGCTCGATAGCGAATTCGGCCTGCGCTACCGCCTCAACCAGTGGCGCGGCTGTTGCTGCTGTATGAGCTCAATCAGCTGGCGGCCCAGGGTCAGAGGGTTTCTGACCGACATTACCTGATCGGTGTCGGCATCGGTTGGTGAGCCTGCAAGGCCAATCATGCAGCAGGCAGCAGCGTCCTGCGCAGGGTTGGCCGACCAAATACGCTGAACTCTACGGCAGGCTGTCGGTCAGCTCTTGCTCAAGTGTCGGGCTTGCGGATAATGCCCGGCTTTTTCGCCCATCAGAGCCTTACTGACCTGCCATGTCGCGTCCATCATCCTTCTCGCTGCTTGGTCTGAGCCTTGCCCTGCTCAGCTCCGCCACTTTTGCCGACACCGTCTGGCTGACCAACGGTGACCGCCTGACCGGCACCATTCGTTTCTTCGACGGCAGCAAACTGCTGCTGGAAACCGACTACGGCGGCTCCATCCCGCTGAGCTGGAAGAAAATCGCCACCCTGCAAAGCGACCATGAGCTGCTGGTCAAACTTGGCCCTGTGGATGGCGAGCGTGCCAAATCGCTGCTGGCCGCCGAGCCGGGCAAGGTCACGCTGGTCAATGGCGACTCGCCGAAAACCATCGAGCTGGCGCAGATCGAGCAGATCATGAAGCCCAAGCCGCTGGTGGAGGACTTCACCTGGAAGGGCAACATCGACCTCGGTCTCGACTACAAGCGCGGTGAGCGCGACTCCGACGACTACGATGTCGGCATCAAGACCCAGGCCCGTCATGGCCTGTGGCGGCATAACGCGCTGGCCGATTACAACCGCGAGCTGAAAAACGACGTCGTCAGTACCGATAACTGGAGCGCCGAATATGCCCTTGACCGTTTCCTCACGGAGAAATGGTTCTGGCAGGGGCGCTTCGAGTACAAGCGCGACCGTATCGAAGAGGTGGAGCGTCAGCGCACCCTGGGTACCGGTCCGGGTTACCAGTTCTGGGATGACGAGCTGGGGTCGTTCTCCCTCGCCACCCTGGCCAACCGCAGTGATTACCTGTATAGCAACGGTGAACAGGACCGTTTCTATGCCATGAGCGTGAAGTGGGACTACAACCGCTATCTGATCGGCAAGACCGTCGAGCTGTTCAGCGTCGGTGAAGTGGTGCGCCCGCTCAGCAGCGCCGCCGACTATAGCCTGGATGCCGAGATCGGCCTGCGCTACAAGGTCACCGACTGGGCGTCGTTGAACATGAAGGCCGAGAAGGACATGGTCAGCGGTGCCGAAGGGGATCTGGATGAAACCCGCTACACCCTTGGCTTTGGTGTCGGCTGGTAACGTTCGCCAGCGTCAAGAAAAAGCCCGCGAATCAATCGCGGGCTTTTTCTTGGGCGAGAGAATCAGGCCTCTTGCCCAATGCCGATCAGATAAGCTTGCCAAAGCGGTCTTTCGTAGGAGCCCCGCCCCGGGGCGAAGCTTTTCAATCG
>JBLUOL010000147.1:0-11838 GCA_048065775.1 Pseudomonas sp. GW6 | reverse complement strand
AGTGATGACCAGGCTTTTTTGTGGTGCGCCAGGCATGGCGCGTAGCGCCGTGACTGGCGCTGTCGGGTTCACTGTGGTGGTGAGCCTGGCGACTTGGAGGTGAAAGTCCTCTACACACCCGGCAAGGGGAAGTGTTAGCCAGAGGCAAGGGTGTCGCGGGTGACTGCGAATCTGAAGGAAGCCCGAGGCAAAATGCTGGCCTGACGAACAGGAAGCGGATGAGGCGGCGCAGCGGGGTGAGGTGGCCATAATCGCCAAAGCCCGATACTTGCACGGAACGCTGCGACGTAGATCCGACAGGCATAAGCAGGAAGGTCGCGCGAATTACCCTGGGAGATCTGTACGCTTGCCATTGTGCTACCGATTGTCGAGAGGCGACGGGATGGGCGTGCAGAAGTCAGCCGAGGCCGTAGTAAGTGGCGGTCAACCACGCCATCAAGGGCCGAACAGGTCATGCCGCCAGTAGGCGTCAGCGTCTCGTCGATAACCGAAATGCAGAAATTTCTCCAAGAGAAGACTGTCACCCCGAGTCCCGGCCAGAGGCCGAGGATGACGCCTGACAGCGCAGAGGTATCGACGGCGTCGGTGACGTGGACGAACGCGGAGCCGGACACGCTGATGGAGCGGGTGCTTGCACCGGCGAATCTCAAGCGTGCGTATCAGCGCGTGGTCAGCAACAAGGGGGCGCCGGGTGCCGATGGCATGACGGTCGCCGACTTGGCAGGCTACGTGAAACAGTATTGGCCCATCCTGAAGGTCAGGCTGCTGGCAGGTGAATACCATCCCCAGGCAGTTCGGGCGGTCGAAATTCCCAAACCGCAGGGCGGTATGCGGCAACTGGGCATTCCCAGTGTCGTGGATCGCCTGATCCAGCAAGCCCTGCTGCAACAGCTCACGCCGATCTTCGATCCGCTGTTCTCGGACTATAGCTACGGCTTCCGTCCGGGCAGAAGCGCTCACCAGGCTGTCGAGATGGCCCGCACCCATGTGGCGGCGGGTCATAGGTGTTGCGTGGAACTCGATCTGGAGAAGTTCTTTGATCGGGTCAACCACGACATCCTGATGTTCTGTGTTGAGCGCCATGTCGAAGACAAACAGGTGCTCAGACTCATCCGCCGTTACCTCGAAGCGGGCGTCATGTCGGGCGGGGTTGTCAGCCATCGGCAGGAGGGGGCGCCGCAAGGCGGCCCGCTTTCGCCGCTGCTGTCGAACATCCTGCTCGATGAACTCGACCGTGAGTTGGAGCGGCGAGGCCATCGCTTCGTGCGCTATGCCGATGACGCGAACATTTATGTCCGTAGTCCGCGTGCTGGCGAACGAGTGCTGGCCAGTGTCGAGCGGTTCCTGAATCACCGTCTGAAACTGAGACTGAATCGGGACAAGAGTCGCGTGGCTGGGTCGTGGAAATGCGACTACCTGGGGTATGGGATGAGTTGGCACTCGCAGCCTAGACTGCGAGTGGCAACCATGAGCCTGCGCCGTGTGCGCGACCGTCTCAGGGAACTGCTGCGAGGGGTGCGGGGCCACAAGATGGCGAATGTCATCGAGCGGGTAAACCCGGTGCTGCGAGGCTGGGCAGGCTACTTCAAGCTCAGCCAGAGCAAGCGTCCACTGGAAGAGCTGGATGGCTGGGTCAGGCACAAACTTCGCTGTGTCATCTGGCGGCAATGGAAGCAGCCCTCTACGAGGGCGCGCAACCTGATGCGCCTGGGATTGAGCGAGGAGCGTGCCTGCAAGTCGGCCGTCAATGGCCGAGGCCCGTGGTGGAACTCAGGAGCGCCGCATATGAATCAGGCGCTGCCGAAGAAGCTATGGGACAGACTTGGACTGGTCTCGATACTGGATACGATCAATCGGCTTAACCGCATGGCCTGAACCGCCGTGTACGGAACCGTACGCACGGTGGTGTGGGAGGACGGCGGCCGTGAGGCCGCCTCCTACCCGATTCAGGGACTTTTGCGGGACTTTTTTTCATCCTGCCATTCTCCTCAAAATTGTCAGGGCCGGCCCGCGCGAGTCGGTGGCCGAAATCCTGTTGGCTTCATCGATCAGTTTGTCCAGCTCGGTAGTTGAGTAGTGATTGATCTTGCTCATGGCAATTTGACAGGGAGGAAATAGCGTCTAGGTTGAGAATTGAGCCTAATGTGCTCGTCTTACTGACCTACAAGGAACGTTAAAATGATGAAAATCTACCTCTCCTCCGTTCTCTTCGCGATCCTCACTTCTTTCTCCCTCACTGTGTCCGCAGTAGAAACTGCGAAAACCGAACCCGCCAACGTGGTTTCTGCGCAGGTTGATCAGGCTGTAACCGTCAATCTCAATACCGCTGACGCGGAGACGCTCCAGCGTGAGCTGGCAGGTATCGGCGCGACCAAGGCTCAGGCTATCGTGGCTTATCGTGAGGCCCACGGCAGTTTTGCTTCGGTTGACGAATTGCTTGAGGTCAAGGGTATCGGTGAGGCTACCTTGAATAAGAATCGCGACAAGCTGATGGTCGACTGAAGCTGGCCCGTAGCGCCATCCAGGCCGGTCACTGACTGGCCTTTTCGTTTTCTAGCATTCTTTCGAATGCACCGAGTCGTCTTTGACGTGGGTGTTGATGGCTCACCTCAACAGCAAATGCTGGCAAACTTGCGCTTCGATTTTCGACAGGAGTCAGTCGATGCCCGCCAGCCCGGAGCTGTCCCCCGGCCTTATCGTCATTCACGGCAACTACCTCGAAGAGCTGCGTGCGCTGGCGGTGCAGTGGATGCGGCGCTATCCGCTGCGGCCGCTGGAGAACGAGGTGCTGCTGGTACAGAGCAATGGCATCGCCCAGTGGCTCAAGCTGGCGCTGGCCGAGCGTGATGGCTGTGGCATCGCGGCGGCGTTGGATGTCGACCTGCCAGCGCGCTTTCTCTGGCAGGCGTACCGCAACGTGCTGGGCAAGGACGCGATCCCGCAGCAATCGCCTCTGGACAAGGCGCCGCTGACCTGGCGTCTGATGCGGCTGTTGCCGGGCCTGTTGGCTGAGGAGGCGTTCGCGCCGTTGCGCCGCTTCCTCGCTGATGACCAGGACTTGCGCAAGCGCCACCAACTGGCCGAGCGCCTGGCCGATCTGTTCGACCAGTACCAGGTCTACCGTGCCGACTGGCTGGCGGATTGGGCGGTAGGACATGATCGTCTGCGTACCTCGCGCGATGGCGAAAGGGTGCTGGAGGGCGATTCCCGTTGGCAACCCGCGCTGTGGCGTGCCTTGCTGGCGGATGTCGGCGAGCAGCACCTGGCCGAGAGCCGCGCTGGCGTGCATCCGCGCTTCGTTGCCCGCATGGGCGAGCTGGATGCAGCGCCCCCTGGGCTGCCTCGGCGCATCACCGTTTTCGGTATTTCCTCGTTGCCGGCCCAGGTGCTGGAGGCGCTGGCGACCATGGCGCGTTTCAGTCAGGTCATGCTCTACGTGCACAACCCCTGTCAGCACCACTGGGGCGATATCGTCGAAGACAAGGATCTGCTGTGCCACGAATACCGCCGTCAGCAGCGCAAGGGCAGACCAAGTGCCCAGATCGGCCTGTTCGAGCAGGAAGACATGCACCAGCACGGGCAGCCGCTGCTCGCGGCCTGGGGCAAGCAGGGGCGTGACTACATCAACCTGCTGGATCAGTACGACGAGCCGCAGCGCTACCGCGAGCAGTTCGAGCGTATCGACCTGTTCAGTCCGGCCGACAAGGACAGCCTGCTCGGCCAACTGCAGAACGACATCCTTGACCTGCGTCCGCTGGCGGAAACGCGCAGCACCTGGCCGCCGGTCGACCCCGCGCGTGATCATTCGCTGCGCTTTCATATCGCCCACAGCGCTCAGCGCGAGGTGGAGGTGTTGCACGATCAACTGCTGGCCAGCTTCAGCGAGGATGCCACGCTGCGGCCGCGCGACGTGATCGTCATGGTGCCGGACGTTAATGCCTACGCACCGCATATCCAGGCCGTGTTCGGCCAGTTCGCCAGCGACGACCCGCGTTTCATCCCCTTCACCCTGGCCGACCAGGGGCTGCGCGGCAAGGAGCCAATGATCATCGCGCTGGAACATTTGCTGCGTCTGCCAGACAGCCGTTTCAGCGTCAGCGAGATTCTCGATCTGCTGGATGTCGCCGCGTTGCGTCAACGATTCGCCATTGCCGAGGATCAACTGCCCACGCTGCGCCGCTGGCTGGAGGGGGCCGGCGTGCGCTGGGGCTTGGATGCGAGTCAGCGGCAATCGCTGGGCCTGGGTGAGAACCTGGAGCAGAACACCTGGCGCTTCGGCCTGCGGCGCATGTTGCTGGGCTACGCAGTGGGCTCGGCCGACGCCTTTGCCGGTATCGAACCCTACGACGAGATCGGTGGACTGGATGCTGCGTTGATCGGCCCGGTAACGCGCCTGCTGGAAACTCTCGACCGGCACCTGCAGCAAATGCGTGAGCCGGCCACGCCGGGGCAGTGGGGCGAACGCCTGCGCAGCATGCTCGACGATTTCTTCCTGCCACAAAACGACCGCGAAGAGGTGCTCACGACTCAGTTGCTCGATGCGCTGGAGGCCTGGCTGGAGCTGTGTGAGGCTGCGACGCTGGACGAAGCGCTGACCCTGCCGGTGGTTCGTGAGGCCTGGCTGGGTGGGCTCGATCAGGGGCGGTTGAGCCAGCGCTTTCTTGCTGGTGCGGTGAATTTCTGCACCCTGATGCCGATGCGCGCGATTCCGTTCCGCCAGGTCTGCCTGCTGGGCATGAACGATGGCGACTATCCGCGCAGTCAGGCGCCGCTGGATTTCGACCTGATGGCTGGTGATTACCGCCCCGGTGACCGCTCGCGCCGCGAAGATGACCGCTACCTGCTGCTTGAAGCACTGCTGGCAGCGCGTGATCGTCTCTACATCAGTTGGGTAGGGCGCAGCATTCGTGATAACAGCGAGCGTCCGCCTTCCGTGTTGGTCGGTCAGTTGCGCGACCATCTTGGCAGTGCCTGGACGCTGGCCGATGGCGGCGACGTTCTGCATGGCCTGACCACCGAGCATCCCTTGCAGCCTTTCAGCCGCCGTTACTTCGATGGCGAGGCGCAACTGTTCAGTTATGCCCACGAGTGGGCCGCCCTGCATGGCCAGGCCTTGGCGGGTGAGAGCGCTGCGCCCTTATCGGCCTGGGAGGAGGGGCAACAGATCACGCCCGAACTGTTGCAGTCGTTTCTGCGTGACCCGGTGAAGTGTTTTTTCACCCGCCGCCTCAAGGTGTTTCTCGATGAACAAGAGCAGGCGCAGCTCGACAGCGAGCCGTTCACCCTCGATGGTCTGCAGCGCTACCAGTTGCAGGAAACCTTGCTCAAGGCGGCGACCGCAGGCGAGGGCGACAGCGATGATGCGCTGAGGGCGGCAGCTGATCGCCTGCAGCGCAGTGGTGTCCTGCCGCTGGCTGGTTTCGGCGAGCAGTATCGCAACGCCTTGCTGGAGCCGCTGCCGGCGCAGTTGCGGCGTTATCAGGGGCTCTGCCTGTGCTGGTCGACCCTGCTGGAATCCCCGCAGCGCCTGACCTTCGCCGCAGCCGGTGTTCAGCTCGACGGCTGGCTCGCCGGGCTGCGGCAGAAGGCCGATGGCAGCCTCGCACGGTTGGAACTGCTGCCAGGCGCGCTGCACAAGGACAAGAGCTGGAAGTTGCATCGTCTGCTGCGACCCTATGCGCTGCATGTCATCGCATCGGCCTGCGGTGTACCGCTGACCACCTTGCTGGTCGGGGAGGATCGCAGCTTGGCGTTCGAGCCCCTACCTGCTGAGCAGGCAGCCGGTGTGCTGAGCACTTGGCTGCAAGCCTGGAGCGCCGGCATGCAGGCACCTCTGCCGGTCGCCCTGAAAACCTCGTTGGCCTGGTTGCAGGACAATAACGAGGACAAGGCCCGCAGTGTCTACGAGGGCAGCTACAACCTCACAGGTGAAGTTCAGGGCAGCGCCAGTCTGGCCAGGCAGTTCCCGAATTACGCCGCGCTTACCGCCGATAGTCAGTTCCAGCTTTGGAGCGAGCGGCTCTACCAGCCTCTGCTCGACAGTCATCCCCAGGCGCTCGAGGAGGACGCAGCATGAGCCAACAGCGCCCACTGGCCCTGACGTTTCCCCTGCACGGCAGCCGCTTGATTGAGGCCAGCGCCGGTACAGGCAAGACCTTCACCATTTCCGCGCTCTACCTGCGGCTGATTCTCGGCCATGGCGGCGACGCCGCGTTCCGCGAGGCGTTGCTACCGCCGCAGATTCTGGTGGTGACTTTTACTGATGCGGCCACGCGCGAACTGCGCGATCGAATTCGTGCGCGTCTAGTCGAGGCCGCGACCGTATTCCGCGGTGATGCCCAGGGCGATGACCTGCTGCGTGAGCTACGCGGTGATTTTGCCCAGACGCAGTGGGACGAGTGCGCCCGCCGCCTGGAGCTGGCAGCGCAGTGGATGGACGAGGCCGCCGTGTCCACCATTCACGGCTGGTGCCAGCGCATGCTGCGTGAGCATGCCTTCGACAGCGGCAGCCTGTTCAGCCAGACCCTGGAGACCGACCACAGCGAACTGTTGGCCGAGGTGGTGCGCGACTATTGGAGGCAGAACTGCTATCCGCTGCAGGGCGTCGCGCTGCAATGGGTGGCAAGCGTCTGGGGGACTCCCGACGGTCTTGGCGCCAGGCTGCGTCCCTTGCTTGGGGAGGAGAGTGAGGGGACGACGCAGTCGTTGGGCGAGTTGCTCGATCATGCGCTGCAGCAGCGTGATCAGGCGCTGGCCGAGCTCAAGTCGCCTTGGCTGGCCTGGGCCGATGAGCTACAGCATTTACTGGATGCGGCGGTGGCGGCCAAGCAGGTGGACGGCAAGAAAATCCAGGCGCGCTTCTACAACCCCTGGCTGGCCAAGTTGCGCGATTGGGCTGGCGGCGAAGAGTCGCGTCTCGACCTGGGCACAGGCTTCACTCGGCTGACCCCCGACGGCCTGGCCGAAGCCTGGAAGGGCGAGGCGCCTGATCATCCCGCGCTGGATGCCATGGCACTACTCAAGGCGCAACTTGATGCGCTGCCTGATCCCGCTGACGCGGCTTTGCGCCACGCGGCGGCTTGGGTTCGCCAGCGCTTCGACTGGGAGAAACGCCAGCGTGCGGAGATGGGCTTCGACGACATGCTTGTGCGCCTGGACGCTGCCCTGCAAGGCAGCAATGGCCCGCGCCTGGCCGAGGTGATCCGCCGCCAGTTCCCGGTGGCGATGATCGATGAATTCCAGGACACCGACCCGCTGCAGTACCGCATCTTCGATACGCTCTACGAGGTCGAAGCCAATCGCGCCGACTGCGGCCTGTTCATGATCGGTGACCCCAAGCAGGCCATCTATTCCTTCCGTGGCGCCGACATTCACACCTATCTGCGCGCGCGCCGGGCCACGTTCGGTCGGCATTACAACCTGGAAAAGAACTTCCGCTCCAGCCAGGCCATGGTCGATGCCGTCAATGGCGTTTTCCTAAGGGCTGAGCAGCGCGAGGGCGGTGAGGGTGCGTTTCTGCTGCGCGATGATCTGCCTTTTATCGAGGTGGCCGCGCAAGGGCGACGCGAAGTCTGGAGTGTCGACGGCCAGGCGCAGCCAGCCCTGACGGTGTGGCAATTGGAGAGCAACGAGCCGGTTGCCAAAGGCGCCTATCTGGATGCCATGGCGGCGGGCGCCGCCAGTGAGATCGTGCGTCTGCTGGATCTAGGCCAGCGCGGGCAGGCCGGATTCAGTAAGGAGGGTGCGCTCAGTGCTCTGCGCCCCAGCGACATCGCAGTGCTGGTGCGCGACTTCAATGAGGCACAGGCCATTCGCGGCGAGCTGTCGGCGCGCGGTGTGCGTAGCGTCTATCTCTCCGACAAGGACTCGGTGTTCGCCGCCCAGGAAGCACGCGATCTGCTGCTGTGGCTGCGTGCCTGCGCCGAGCCGGATCAGGATCGCCCGCTGCGCGCAGCGCTGGCCAGCGCGACGCTGGGGCTGGAGTTGGGCGAGCTGGAGCAGCTCAACCTAGACGAGCGCACCTGGGAGCGCCGGGTCATGCAGTTCCGCGATTATCGCCAGCGCTGGCAGCGCCAGGGTGTGCTGCCGATGCTGCGCCAGCTGCTGCAAGACTTCGAGCTGCCGCAACGGCTGATGGGGCGTGACGATGGCGAGCGAGTACTGACCAATCTGTTGCATCTGGCTGAACTGCTGCAGCAGGCCGCCGCTGAACTTGATGGTGAGCTGGCGCTGATTCGGCACTTGAGCGAACTGCTGGCGGGTGAGGGGCAGGCTGCCGATGAGCAGGTGTTGCGCCTGGAGAGCGATGAGGCGCTGGTGCGCGTGGTGACCATCCACAAATCCAAGGGCTTGGAGTATCCCCTGGTGTTCCTGCCGTTCATCTGCGCATTCCGCCCGGTGGATGATAAGAAGCCGCTGCAGATCCACGACGGCGAGCGCCGCCGACTGGTGCTCAAGGCCGATGAAGACAGCCTGGAACGCGCCGAGCGTGAGCGTCTGGGTGAAGACTTGCGGCTGCTCTATGTGGCGCTGACCCGTGCCCGCCATGCCTGCTGGCTGGGCGTGGCGGATCTGAAGATCGGTAACGGTAAGAAGTCGCGTCTGCATGAGTCGGCCTTGGGCTACCTGCTAGGTGGTGGCGAGCCTCTGGTGGCAAGTGCCGCACTCGCTGATTGGCTCGCGCCATTTGCCTGTGGGCTCGAGAGCGCCCTCGCGCCATTGCCGCCCGCCAGCGAGCAGCGCTATCGCATGATCGAAGATGAGCAGTTCGAGCCGCATTGGCGTACGCCAGCACGACGCGCCGCCGAGCATTGGTGGATCGCCTCCTACAGTGCGCTGCGCCTGGACGAGGACGTGCCCAGCCAGGTCAGTCGCCATGAAGACGCCGCGCCCGACAGCCCGGCGATGCAGAATGCCATCGACGACGAGAACCCGTTGCTGGCCCTGGCGCCGCTGCCGGCATCGGCTCAGGGGCTGCATCGCTTTCCGTGCGGGCCGAACCCCGGCACCTTCCTCCACGGCCTGCTGGAAATGGCGGCGCAGGAAGGTTTCGCCGCGCTGGCGCAGGAACCTTCTAAGTTGCGCGAGGCTCTAGCCAGGCGCTGCCAGCGTCGCGGCCTGGAAAACTGGATCGATCCGCTGCTGGACTGGTTGCTGGCGCTTCTGACTCAACCGCTCCCGTTGACCGGCACGGATGCCGTGGTGCTGGCGCAACTGACGCAATATCAGCCCGAGCTGGAGTTCTGGTTCGAAGCGCGTGGGGTCGATGTCAGGCTGCTGGATCAGTGGGTGCAGCAGTGCGAGTTGCCGGGTATCGCCAGGCAGCCGCTGCGGGCTGACACCCTCAACGGCATGTTCAAAGGTTTCATCGATCTGGTATTCGAACATCAGGGGCGTTACTACGTGGCGGATTACAAGTCCAACTGGCTCGGTAGCGACGACAGCGCCTATACCTGTGACGCGATGGAAACGGCCATCGCCAGTCACCGTTATGACCTGCAATACGTGCTCTACGTGTTGGCACTGCATCGGCAACTGCGTCTGCGCCTGCCGGATTATGACTATGACCAGCATGTAGGGGGAGCGCTCTACCTGTTCCTGCGTGCACCGCAGCAGGGCGCTTATCTGGCACGGCCGCCGCGTGAGCTGATTGAGCGATTGGACGCGCTGTTCATGGGCGAAGCCGGGGAGGGCGCAGCATGAGTACGATGCTTGCACCGGCGCTGCGTGATCGCGCCGAACTCTTTGCCTTGCTTTTTATATGGAGCGAGCGCGGCTGGCTGCGTGAACTGGATCGCGCGCTGGCGCAGCTGTTCGCCGAGCTGGATCCGGACGCTTCGCCCCTGTTGCTGCTCGGCGCCGCACTAGCAAGTCACCAGTTGGGTCAGGGGCATGTCTGCCTTGATCTGGCGGCGACCTTGGCCAACCCGGACTTCACCCTGTCCCTCCCACCGGAAGGTGATGAGGCGGAAGAGGCAACGGTTCTGCCGTCTCAGGTGCTGGCCGGACTCAGTCTGGAGTCCTGGCTGGCGGCCTGTGCCGGCAGTGCGCTGCTTGAGGCCGAAGGTGCGCCGCTGGTGCGCAGCGGCGCCTGCTTATATATGCGGCGTTACTGGAGCTATGAGCGACAGGTAGCCGGCAACATCGCTCGGCGTCTGCAGGCGAGTGCCGCAGCGCCGTCCGATCTGGCCATGCGCCTGGCTTCACTCTTTCCTGAAACGCTGGTGGTGGATGGACAGCGTCTGACCGATTGGCAGAAGCTCGCTTGCGCCATGGCTGCTCAGGGCCGTTTCACGCTGATCACCGGAGGACCAGGCACCGGCAAGACCACCACGGTGGTACGCCTGCTGGCTTTGTTGCAGGAGGCGGCCATGGCCGCTGGTGAACCGCTGCGCCTGAGTCTGGCGGCGCCTACCGGCAAGGCTGCCGCGCGCCTGACCGAATCCATCGGTGCGCAAGTGCAATCCCTGGCGCTGGACGAGCGCGTGCGTGAGCAGATTCCGACGTTGGTGACGACACTGCATCGCTTGCTGGGCAGCCGTCCTGGCAGCCGGCATTTTCGTCACGATGCCGCCAACCCTTTGCCGCTGGACGTGCTGGTGGTCGACGAGGCCTCCATGATCGACCTCGAAATGATGGCCAGCTTGCTGGACGCACTACCATCGCATGCGCGTCTGATTTTGCTGGGCGACAAGGATCAGCTCGCATCGGTTGAGGCCGGTGCGGTATTGGGCGATCTGTGCCGAGAGGCGGAAAGCGGCGGCTACAGCAAAGCGACGCGCGCCTGGCTGGAAAGCCAGACGGGCGAGCGGCTTGAAGATCTGGCATTGGTGCCCGGTGACAAGGCGCTGGCGCAGCATATCGTCATGCTGCGCCACTCGCGCCGCTTCGGCAGTGGCTCGGGTATCGGACGCCTGGCACGTGCAGTGAACCGGGGCGATGCGCAGACGGCTCGTGCGACTTTGGCAGCTGGTGCGGATGACCTGCATGTGCTGCGGCTGTCGGGTGAGCAGGATCGCGGATTGGAACGTCTGCTCATAGGCGGGCAGGGCGACGGTGAGTCGCGTCCGCAGGGGTATGCGCATTACCTACAAGTGATGCAGACGCAGCGTCCGGTGCAAGAATCGAGTGAGCAAGCTTGGGATGAGTGGGCGGGCAGGGTTCTGGCGGCGTTCGATCAGTTCCAGTTGCTGTGCGCCGTTCGCAAGGGCGCTTGGGGTGTAGAGGCGCTCAATGAACGTATTGCCCAGGCGTTGGTGCGGCGTGGCCTACTTGAGCAGGCGCATGGCTGGTATGAAGGTCGGCCTGTGCTGGTAACGCGCAACGACTACAGCCTGGGATTGATGAATGGCGATATCGGCATCGCGCTGCGCTTGCCCGAGCCACCAGAGGTTCCGGGCGCACCCATGCGCCAGGTATTACGAGTGGTATTCCCACGCAATGATGGCAGCGGCGCCTTGCGCCATATCCTGCCTAGTCGTCTGAGTGCGGTGGAGACGGTGTTCGCCATGACGGTGCACAAGTCGCAGGGCTCGGAGTTCGCCCATTGTGCGCTGATCCTGCCCGATAGCCTCAATCCAGTGTTGACCAAGGAGCTGGTGTATACCGGTATCACGCGTGCTCGCCACTGGCTCAGCTTGATTGAAACTCGCGCAGGCATCTTCGAGCAGGCCGTACAGCGACGTGTGGAACGGCGTAGCGGTCTACGTGAGGCGCTCGAAGCGCTTTGAGTAATAAAACTGCAATTAAAGCTTGACGCGCATTCTGCTGGATGTAGAATGCGCGCCACTTCAGCGATGAAGCGCTTCAAAAACTTCTTGTTAATCAATAAGTTAAGTT
>JBLUOL010000146.1:0-12046 GCA_048065775.1 Pseudomonas sp. GW6 | reverse complement strand
TCGGCGCCCAGGCCATTCGCGGCGGCGATGCCGAGATCATCATTGCCGGCGGCCAGGAGAACATGAGCCTGGCGCCTTACGTCATGCCCGGCGCCCGCAGCGGCCTGCGCATGGGCCATGCGCAATTGGTCGATACCATGATCCAGGACGGTCTGTGGGACGCATTCAATAACTACCACATGGGTATCACCGCCGAGAATCTGGCCGAGCAGTACGGCGTCACCCGCGCCGAGCAGGACGCCTTCGCCCTGCGTTCGCAGCAGCGCGCCCAGGCCGCCATCGAGTCCGGGCGTTTTGCCGGCGAGATCGTCCCGGTGGAAATCCCCCAGCGCGGCGCCGAACCGCTGCGATTTGCCCAGGATGAACAACCGCGCGCCGGCACCAGCCTGGACAGCCTGGGCAAGCTGCGCCCGGCGTTCAAGAATGACGGCACGGTGACCGCCGGCAATGCCTCGACACTCAACGACGGCGCCGCTGCCGTACTGCTGATGAGCGCCGAGAAGGCCGATGAACTGCAACTGCCGGTGCTGGCCCGTATCGCCGCCCACGCCAGCGCCGGGGTCGATCCGGCGGTGATGGGTATCGGCCCGGTATTCGCCAGCTGCAAGGCACTGGAACGCGCCGACTGGAGCCTGGAACAGCTCGACCTGATCGAGGCCAACGAAGCCTTCGCCGCCCAGGCCATCGCCGTCGGCCGCGAGCTGCATTGGGACAGCGCCAAGGTCAACGTCAACGGCGGTGCCATCGCCCTCGGCCACCCCATCGGCGCCTCCGGTTGCCGCATCCTGGTCAGCCTGATCCACGAGATGCAGCGACGCGACGCCCGCCGCGGCCTGGCGACCCTGTGCATCGGTGGCGGCCAGGGTGTGGCCCTGGCCATCGAACGCTGAAACAATCGCCGAAAACGGACAAGAACAAGAGAAACCCCATGCGAACCCTGACCACCCTGACCGGCAACAGCCAGAAACTCGATGGCGGCGCCATGTTCGGCAACGCGCCCAAGGCCCTCTGGCAGCGCTGGATGCCGGCCGACGACCTCAATCGCATCGACCTCGGCTGCCGCGCCCTGCTGGTGCAGGAAGACGAGCGCAACATTCTTGTCGAGACCGGCATCGGCGCCTTCTTCAGCCCCGAGCTGAAACAGCGCTTTGGCGTACAGGAAAAACACCACGTGCTGCTCGACGAACTGGCGAAAGTCGGTCTGAGCGATGCCGATATCGACATCGTCGTGCTGACCCACCTGCACTTCGACCATGCCGGCGGCCTGCTCGCCGCCTGGCAGGACGGTCAGCCGGCTCGCCTGCTGTTTCCCAACGCGCGCTTCGTCACCGGCCGCCGCCAATGGCAGCGCGCCTGCAAGCCACACGCCCGCGACAAAGCCTCCTATATTCTGGAACTGCTGGATCTGCTGGAGAACAGCGGTCGCCTGCATTTGATCGAAGAAACCGAAAGCTGTGAGCTGCTCGGCCCCGGCTGGCGCCTGCACTGGAGCGACGGCCACACGCCGGGCCAACTACTGCCGGAAGTGGTCATGCCGGGCGGGCCGGTGGTATTTCCCGGCGACCTGATCCCTGGCGCGCCCTGGGTGCACCTGCCGATCACCATGGGCTACGACCGCTTCCCCGAAGGCCTGATCGAGGAAAAAGAGGCGCTGCTGGCCGACCTGGTCGCCCGCGGCGGCCGCCTGGTATTCACCCACGACCCCGACGTGGCCATGGGACGGGTGACGCGAGACGAAAAAGGTCGCTACGGGCTCGTTGAGGCGGTAAAAACAGCACATCTGCTGGCAAACTGACGCCATCAGGCCTTGACGTGCCGGTCATGCAGCGCGAGCATGGCCGCTTGTTTTTTCGCCGTGGTCACGACCACACCAGCACCCCAGGAAGGGGGCTGCGCTTGGCCAGCGAGAGACTGGCCGTCGTGCCGTGCCCACCTCGACAGCCCTGGGGGACCGTTTCATGAGCCTGGCCTCTGTACGCGCCTTCTTCGCAGCCAAGGCGCCCGATATAGCGATCATCGAACTGCAGTCCAGCACCGCCACCGTGGCGCTGGCTGCCGAAGCGCATGGTGTATCGCCGGGCCAAATCGCCAAGACCCTGGCCTTTCGCATCGCCGAACGCGACGTGCTGATCGTCGCCCGCGGCGACGCGCGTATCGACAACCGCAAGATGAAGGAATGCTTCGGTGCCAAATCGCGCATGCTCGATGCGCAGACCGTGGTCGAACTGACCAGCCATCCGGTGGGCGGCGTCTGCCCATTCGGCCTGGCCACCCCATTGAGCGTTTACTGCGACCGCTCGCTGCTGGCCTTCGATGAAGTGCTGCCGGCCGCCGGCGCCACCCACAGCGCGGTGCGTATCGCCCCGCAGCGCATGGCCGAACTGGTCGATGCCGAGTGGATCGACGTGTGCCAGGAAGTGGAAACGGAAACCTGCTGAACGACGCTGCCAACGCCAACCCCGCAGAGCGCACCGCACGCACCAGCGCCTTTCCCGGATTGCATCCGGGCTACAACCCGCCGCTGACACCGAGGCTCACACCCAGCGCCGTGGCCAGCGAAAACGGCAAAAGCAGGGTATCGAGCAACGCACTGGCCGGCAGATCCAGCCCAGGATAACGCGGCGCCTCGGCGCCGAAACGATCCAGCGGGCAGCAGCCGCCATTGATCGCATACCAGTCCAGCCGCGTCCCGGCGTAAACCACTGGGGCATTGGGCTTGGCCGCGTCCAGAATACGCACGGTGGCGCAGCCAGTCAGGCTCAGCGCCAGCAGCAGAGTGAGTGCCAAAGTCCGTCTCATCCGCGCTCGACCCTGATTTCCACCAGCTTGCCATCGAGAAAACGCAGGTAGCGATAGACGCCATTGCGAGGCCCATACACCCATTGCTCCACTGTCACGCCGCCACCCAGTGGACTGCTGGGTGGCGTCACCTCACGCTGATCGGGTTCACCGCATTTGCGCAGCACCTCGACGCTACGCTCGCCCTCGTAAACCAGGGCGGTACCGCAGCGCATGGAGGCCTCGGCCACCGGCAGCAACGACAACGTGAGGACGCTTCCCAACACACAGCGACTCACAATGGACATCAGCACTCTCCTTAGTCATCTGACACCAAATGATGCTCGCCCCAGCGCGGCAACATGTCCTGGGGGATATTCAGGCAATTGAGGATGCGCGCGACCACGAAGTCCACCAGATCATCCAGCGTCTGTGGCTGATGATAGAAGCCGGGCGATGCCGGCAGGATGGTCACACCCAGATTCGACAGCTTGAGCATGTTTTCCAGGTGGATACTCGAATACGGTGCCTCGCGCGGCACCAGGATCAACTGGCGGCGCTCCTTCAATGCCACATCGGCCGCGCGTTCGATCAGGTTGTTGCAGGCGCCGCTGGCGATGGCCGACAAGGTGCCGGTGCTGCACGGCACCACCACCATGGCTGTCGGGGCGCCGGAGCCGGAGGCGGCTGGCGCCATCCAGTCTTCCTTGCCGTAGACGCGAATCTGCCCCGGCGCCGCGCCGGTGTACTCGGTCAGGAACTGGGCCATGGACTGCGGTTTGGCCGGTAGCGCCACGTCGGTTTCGGTGGCCATCACCAGTTGCGCGGCCTTGGAGATCAGGAAGTGCACCTCGCGATCTTCCTGCACCAGGCAGTCGAGCAGGCGCAGGCCGTATTGCGCGCCAGAGGCGCCAGTCATCGCCAGCGTTATGCGTTCCGGACCTGACATTCATCCCTCCAGAGCTGCTGCCAGCTTGCCATGCAGGCCGCCGAAGCCGCCGTTGCTCATGATCACCACCTGGGTACCGGGACGCACCAAGGCCTTCACACCATCGATGATCGACTCCAGCGAGTCGCACACGCGCGTCGGGTTGCGCGCCTGCGCCACGGTAGCGGCCAGGTCCCAGCCAAGATTCGGCGGCGCGTACCAGAACACCGCATCGGCCTGTGCGGCGGACTCGGCCAGACCGTCGCGATGGGCGCCGAGCTTCATCGAGTTGGAACGTGGCTCGATCACCGCGATCACCTGAGTATCGTCGCCGACACGCTTGCGCAGGCCATCGAGCGTGGTGGCAATGGCAGTCGGATGGTGGGCGAAGTCGTCGAAGATGGTCACACCACTGACCTCGGCGACTTTCTCCATGCGCCGCTTGGCGTTGATGAACTGGCCCAGCGCCTCGATGCCCAGCGCTGGCACCACGCCGACATGGCGCGCTGCCGCAAGCACGGCCAGGGCGTTGGCGACGTTGTGCTGGCCGGTCAGGTTCCACTCCACGGTGCCCTCGACCTTGCCATCGAAACTCACCTCGAAGCGCGAGCCATCCGCGCTGAGCAGGCGCGCCTGCCACTGGCCGCCTTCGCCAGTGGTCTGGACCGGCGTCCAGCAGCCCATCTCGATCACTCGCGCCAGCGCAGTTTCGCTGGCCGGATGGATGACCAGACCTTCGCTGGGGATGATGCGTACCAGGTGGTGGAACTGCCGCTCGATGGCCGCCAGGTCCGGGAAGATGTCCGCGTGATCGAACTCTAGGTTGTTGAGGATCGCCGTGCGCGGGCGGTAGTGAACGAATTTGCTGCGTTTGTCGAAGAAGGCGCTGTCGTATTCATCGGCTTCGACCACGAAGAACGGCGTGTCGCCCAAGCGCGCGGAAATCCCGAAGTTCTGCGGCACGCCGCCGATCAGAAAGCCCGGGCTCATGCCGGCATGTTCCAGCACCCAGGCCAGCATGCTGGAACTGCTGGTCTTGCCGTGGGTACCGGCCACCGCCATCACCCAGCGCCCCTGCAGCACATGATCGGCCAGCCACTGCGGGCCGGAGACGTAGGGCAAGCCCTTGTTCAATACATATTCGACTGCCGGATTGCCACGGCTCATGGCGTTGCCGACCACCACCAGATCGGGCGCCGGCTGCAGGTGCGCCGGGTCATAGCCCTGCATCAGTTCGATGCCCTGGGCTTCGAGCTGGGTGCTCATGGGCGGATAGACATTGGCGTCGGAGCCGGTGACGCGGTGGCCGAGCTCTTTGGCCAGAACAGCCAGCGACCCCATGAAAGTGCCGCAGATGCCGAGAATATGGATGTGCATTGATGACCTCTGAACGCGCCCTGTTCATAGGGCTTAAAGCGATGGCGGCAGGTTAGCACAGCACCCGCCAGGCGACTGCTGCGCCCAGTTCAGACAGATGCACCAATACCAAGTTGCTCCGCAGCCAGAAAATCAAACGCTTGCTTTGATTGCGCTTTCAACTGGCTTTGAGGCAGCATCGACTGACCCGCTGGCACAACAGCTGCATCGCCACTCCTGCCCCATTACAGAGAGAAGCCGAGGCCCACCATGCGCATCGTCCAAGCCACCCTGGAGCACCTGGACCTGTTGACCCCGCTGTTCGTCAAATACCGTGAGTTCTATAACGAGCTGCCCTACCCAGAGTCGTCACGCAAGTTCCTCGAGAAGCGCCTGCGCCGCAAGGAGTCGGTGATCTACCTGGCCCTGGCCGACGATGAAGACAAGCTGCTCGGCTTCTGCCAGCTTTACCCCAGCTATTCCTCGCTTTCGCTCAAGCGTGTGTGGATTCTCAACGACATCTACGTCGCCGAGGATGCTCGCCGCCAACTGGTTGCCGACCGCCTGCTGCACACTGCCAAGCAGATGGCCAAGGAAACCCACGCGGTGCGCATGCGCGTGGCCACCAGCCGCGACAACGAGGTGGCGCAGAAGGTCTACGAGTCCATCGGCTTCGTCGAGGACGAGCAGTTCAAGAACTACGTGCTGCCGATCAATTCCGATTGATCGACTCGCAGGCGCAGCGGCTGCCCGTCAGCCACCAAGACTGAGCAGCAGCCCCAGCAGCAATGGCAACGTGACCAGGCCCAGCGCAGCCAGGCGTGCCGGCTGCATTGGCACACGCCGCAGCGCCTGACTGCGACGCGCCTGCAAGGGCTGCTGCAATGCCAGCTGAAACTCCGACAGCGCCTCGAAACGTGCCTGTGGCTGTGGCGCCAGGGCCCGGGCGAGCACGCCGTCCCAGCCTTGCGGCACATGCCCGGTAAAGGTCGCCAGCGGCACATAGCAGTGTCCGGGCCTGACGTCGCTGCGCGCCGCCTCCGGCCATTGCCCACTCATAAGCCAATAGACCAGCGCCGCCAGGGCAAACTGATCGGCACGACCATCCAGCGCACGGCCGCTGCGCAGTTCCGGCGCCAGCGGTACAGCCTGTTCAGGTACTGGTTGACGTGCAACACCGGGCAGGATCGCAGCTGCGCCAGGCAGAAACAGCACCCTCCCGTCATCACCGAGCAGAATCTGCCTGGGGTTCAGCCACAGCCCCTGCATGCCACGGCGCTGCAACGAACGCACGGCTGCGATCAGTTGCCTCACTACCCCCATCAGCGTCTGTGTATCCGGCGCACCATGGGCGGCCACCCAATCGAACAGATTGCGCATGCCGCGGGGCGGCTTGGCCAGGACCAGATACGCGTGACTGCGCGCCTGATGCGGCGACAGCACCTGCGGCAACGCCTGCTGCGGACTGCGCCGCAACGCCCACTCACGCTGCCAGAAGGCTTCGCCTGCATCTTCCTCGGCGAACCAGAGCACGGCTTCCCGTCCGGACTCATCACGCCCGACATACAGCCGCCCAGGCGGTCCATAAGGACATTGACGCAACAGCGTCCAACCATCGAGCTGCTGGCCGCAGGCGATCTGCGCCAGCGCCGGGCGCGGCGCAGCGGACGGCGCCGGCGTCAGGCACTGGGTTTCCCCCACGCCGAGCAGCACTGCAGCGCCGGGGGCCTGCAACAGCGGCTGCAACCGCTCGCACAAGCCCCCCTGCGCCTGGATACATAGCCCTTGCAGATCACTCACATCGAGCAGCGGTTGCGGCGCCAGCAGCAGATGCTCGCCACGGCTGGGCAACAGATTGTGCTGAACCAGCGCCAGCTCGGCCTGGGCGCCGAGAGCCTGCCCCTCACGACCTGCCAGGATCTGCAAGGCGCCTGTGTGCGCACGCGCCAGGCCGACACTGCCCGCCTGCAGAAACTGCAACTCATCGCCCTGCATCAGCAGCACACCGGCATGCAAGTCGGCGACGCCCTGCCCGGCCTGCTGCCGGCGAAACAGCTGGAGATTCAATGCGGCCAGCACCTGGCGCGCCGCCTGGGTTTCACTCCAGCCCCCAGGCGTACAGCGAAAATCGGCGAACAGGGCGTCCAGATGACGCTCCAGGCTTTGCACCACATCGGGGCAGTGGCGCGCCCAAAGCAACACGACCAGCAGCAACGGCGGACGCTGCTGGCGACCGGCCAGCCACATCGCCCGAGCCCGCGCGGCCTGGTGCGGCAAGTCCAGTCCGGTGCCGGACGCCAGCGTGATTCCAGGGTGTTCCAGCAGTTGCAGCGCCATGCTCAGCCCTCCTGCTGCAGCGAAGCTGCAAGAGGCTTTGCAGCCTTTATGCCGACTTGTGGCGAGCGCCTGGCGCCCTTATGGTGGCCGGGTCTTCCCAACGAGCCCGCATGCATGTGGTCCTTCAAGGCCTGGCGCCGTCGTCGCACCCTCGAAAACAACCCTGTCGATCCGGCCCACTGGGCCGAAGTTCGCAGACGCCTGCCGATTCTCGATGGCCTCGACGAGCGCGAAGAGCAGCAGTTGCGCGAGCGCGCCGTACTGTTTCTGCATGACAAGCACCTGACCGCCCTACCAGGGCTGGCGCTCGGCCCGGTCGAGCACCTGCTGCTGGCCGCCCAGGCGCAGTTGCCACTGCTGCACCTGGGCGATCTGGACTGGTACAGGGGTTTTCACGAAATCGTCCTCTACCCGGATGACTTCGTGAGCCCACAGCGCCACCGCGACGCCAGCGGTATCGAACACGAATGGGACGACGCGCGCAGCGGCGAAGCCTGGCAGCAAGGCCCGGTGATCCTCGCCTGGCCGGGCGTGGAAACCAGCGGTGGCTGGGAAGGCTACAACCTGGTGATCCACGAACTGGCGCACAAGCTGGACATGCTCGAAGGCGGCGCCAATGGCCTGCCGCCGCTGCACCGCGACATGCGTGTGCAGGACTGGGCCAAGGCCATGCAGAGCGCCTATGACGCACTGAACGCCGAGCTGGACGCCAATCCCGACGCCGAGACCGCCATTGACCCGTACGCAGCGGAAGATCCGGCAGAGTTCTTCGCGGTGGCCAGCGAATACTTCTTCAGCGCACCGGATCTGCTGGCGGATGCCTTTCCGGACGTCTACCAGCAGCTGTCCTTGTTCTACCGCCAGGACAGCCTGGCGCGATTGCGACGGCTGCAGGCGGAACACCCCGACTACAGGACGGGCGAAAACGCGACCAATGGCTGAGTAGGCCGCCGTAGTAACGCATTGCGAATACGCCTATAATGCGCCCCACTTTTTTGGCCCTCCCTGGGAGTTTCCCCCATGAGCTACAGCAAGATCCCGGCTGGTAAAGACCTGCCGAACGACATCTACGTTGCCATCGAAATCCCGGCCAACCACGCGCCGATCAAATACGAAATCGACCATGACACCGATTGCCTGATGGTCGATCGCTTCATGGCCACGCCGATGTTCTATCCGGCCAACTACGGTTTCATCCCGCACACTCTGGCTGACGACGGCGACCCCCTCGACGTGCTGGTCGTGACTCCTTATCCGGTCGCACCGGGTTCGGTGATCCGCGCTCGTCCGGTCGGCGTCCTGCACATGAGCGACGAAGCCGGCGGCGACGCCAAGCTGGTTGCCGTTCCGCACGAAAAACTGACCGTTCTGTACAAAGACGTTCAGGAATACACCGACCTGCCCGCGCTGCTGATCGAGCAGATCAAGCACTTCTTCGAGAACTACAAGGATCTGGAGAAGGGCAAGTGGGTCAAGGTAGAAGGCTGGGGCGGCGCTGAAGAAGCCCGCGGCCTGATCAACAAGGCAGTCGCGGCTTACCAAAAATAAGCCCTGACCACCTCCTAAAAGCCGGCCACAAGCCGGCTTTTTTATTGCCTTTCACCAGGCAACCTGTACACATTCGTTACACCCAGGCAAAACGGCAATGTGCCGGTATGCTGTAGTTGATGGGTAAACTGATCAGCCAAGGCACGTGGATATGATGAACCTGACCGTACGCAATCGAATCATCGTCAGCTTCCTGCTGATCATCGCCATTCTGTTCCTGCTGGCCGGCGTCTCCTACATGCGCCTGGTCAAGATCGAGAACGAGGCCAATGGCATCCGCAACGATTCGATCCCGGGCCTGTATTACCCGAGCAAGGCACAAGACCTCTGGTCCCGTCACATGCTTGGCACTCGCCGCTTGCTGTTGCGCGCCGTCGATGAAGACGTTGCCACCCTGCTGGACAACTACCGCGACCAATTCGCCACGCAGATGCAGGCGCTCGACGAGGAGTTCGGCCGCTACCAGAGTGCCACGACAGACGAGCAGGAGCTGGCGCTGGCCGAACAGTTCCGTCAGGTGCAGCACCAGTATCTGAACCGGCACGCGCAATTGCTCGACAGCCTGCCGAGCCTTGCACCCAAACAGGCTCGCCAATTCAGCGCCGAACGCGTGTTTCCCGAGTGGGAAAAAGGTGAAAGCCTGCTGAGCGAGCTGATCGAAATGAATCGCGGCCAGGCCGATGCCGCCGCGCGTGAGATTCGCAGCGCAGTGCTGATCATGGAAGCGGGGTTACTGATCGCCATCCTGCTGGCCATCCTCGTCTCCGCCGTCTGCGGCTGGCTGCTGATGAGCGCCATCACCACCCCCGTGAACCGCATCGTCAGCATCCTCAAATCCCTGGAAAGCGGCGACCTGTCGGCGAAACTCGACATGCACCGCCGCGACGAATTCAACGCCATCGAGCTGGGCTTCAACAGCATGGTCGGCGAGCTCAAGAACCTGGTCGGCAACGCCCAGCGCTCGGCGGTGCAGATGACCACCTCGGTCACCGAGATCGCCGCCACCTCTCGTCAGCAGCAGGCCACGGCCACCGAGACCGCCGCCACCACCACCGAAATAGGCGCAACTTCACGGGAGATCGCTGCCACTTCGCGCGATCTGGTCCGCACCATGGGCGAAGTCTCCGACAACGCCGAGCAGACCTCGATTCTAGCTGGCACCGGCCAGCTGGGCCTGGCCCGCATGGAGGAGATCATGCACCAGGTAATGGGCGCGGCCGATGTGGTCAACGGCAAGCTGTCGATCCTCAACGAAAAGGCCAGCAACATCACCCAGGTGGTCACCACCATCGTCAAGGTGGCCGACCAGACCAACCTGCTGTCGCTCAACGCCGCCATCGAGGCGGAAAAGGCCGGCGAGTACGGCAAGGGTTTTGCCGTAGTGGCCGTGGAAGTCCGTCGCCTGGCCGATCAGACCGCAGTGGCCACCTACGACATCGAGCAGATGGTGCGCGAGATCCAGTCCGCGGTATCCGCCGGCGTGATGGGCATGGACAAGTTCTCCGAAGAGGTGCGCCGCGGCATCGGCGAGATGGCGCAGATGGGTGACCAGCTCAGCCAGATCATTCAGCAGGTGCAGGCCCTGGCGCCGCGTATCCAGATGGTCAACGAAGGCATGCAGGCGCAGTCCACCGGCGCCGAACAGATCAACCAGGCATTGCTGCAGCTCGGTGAAGCCAGCAGCCAGACCGTCGATTCGCTGCGTCAGGCTGGCGCCGCCATCGATGAACTCAACCAGGTGGCCAACAACCTGCGCGTTGGCGTCAGCCGCTTCAAGGTCTGAACATGCCAGCCCCCAGCAAAGCAGCAGCGGGTGAACTGCACCTGCAGTTCACGCTCGGTGATGATCGCTACGCCCTTCCCGCCAGTCAGGTGGTCGAAGTGCTACCGCTACGCCGCCTGAAACAGGTGCCCGAAGCGCCGCTGTGGGTAGCCGGGTTGTTCGAGCATCGCGGCCGGGTGACCCCAGTGATCGATCTCAGCCATCGCGTGCTGGGGCGCGCCGCCCAATCCCGCAGCAGCACACGCGTGGTGCTGGTGCGCTTCGACCTGCAGTTGGGTGAGCAGTCGCCAGTGCTCGGCCTGATTCTGGAGCAGGCCACCGACACCCTGCGTTTGCCCAGTGAGACGTTCAAGGCCAGCGGCCTGGAGGCGGGCCAAGCGGACTACCTGGGGCCGCTGCAGCGTGATGCCCGTGGCATGATCCAGCGCATCGAGGTCGCCGGGCTGCTCGACGACGAGGTGCGCGCCCTGCTGTTCCAACCTGCGGACCAGGGCTGACGGCATGATCGAGCATATCGAGCGCCTGCTGAAAAGCCGTATCGGCCTGGAAGCCGAATCGGTCGGCCGCACGGTGATCGAGCGCGCCGTGCGCCAACGCATGAGCGCCCTCGGCCAGCAGAACCTGGAAGGCTACTGGACCACCCTTGGCGGCTCGACGCGCGAACAGCAGGCGCTGGTGGAAGCTGTAGTGGTGCCGGAAACCTGGTTCTTCCGCTACCCGGAATCGTTCAACGCACTGGCCAGCCTGGCTCAGGAGCGTCACGCACAGTTGCACGGCGCCCGGCCGCTGCGCCTGATCAGCCTGCCAAGCTCCAGCGGTGAAGAGCCCTACTCTATCGCCATGACCCTGCTCGATGCCGGCTTTTCCGCCGAGCAGTTCCAGATCGACGCGCTGGACGTCAGCGACAAAGTGCTGGAGCAAGCCCGCAAGGGCCTCTACGGGCGTAACTCGTTCCGCGGCGATGCCCTGGCCTTTCGCGATCGTTTCTTTCACGAGCAGGACGCTGGCAGTTTTCTCCTCGACGAGCGGGTGCGCACGTGCGTCAGGCTGCGCACCGGTAACCTGCTCGATCCCAGCCTGTTCGCTGGCGAGCCCAGCTACGACTTCATCTTCTGCCGCAACCTGCTGATCTACTTCGACCGCCCGACCCAGGTACGCGTGCTGGAGCTGCTCAAGCGCCAACTGCAAGAAGGCGGCACGCTGTTCATCGGCCCAGCCGAAGCCAGCCTGGCCAGCCAGAACGGTTTGCAGGCGCTGGGCCGGCAGCAGACTTTCGCCTTTCGCCTGGCCCCGGCCCAGACGCCCATCAGCGCAGC
>JBLUOL010000145.1:0-12053 GCA_048065775.1 Pseudomonas sp. GW6 | reverse complement strand
TGCTCTGGCGCGGCAGCCGGACCAGGTGGCTGATTGGACAGCGCGCCCGGTACGCCCTGCGGCGGCAGGCTGCTCTGACGCTGTTCGTTGACCTGTTGCTCGCTGCGCAGCGCGGGCTGATCCGGATTGAACATTTCGGAAGTGGACTCAACCGAGCTGAAATCCACGTCAGCCGAGACTTCCGCCTTGTAGCGACCAGTGCCCAGCACCGGCTGCAGAATGTTGTGCACGCGCTGGGTGAACAGCGTTTCCATGCGACGGGTGTAGTCGAACTGCTTGCCAGCCATGGTCAGCTCGGACAGCTCCTGCTGGTCGGAGAGCAGATTGCCCTTCTGGTCGACCACCGTGACCTGGCCCTTGTCCAACTCAGGCACGCTGGTCGCCACCAGGTTGACGATCGCCATGACCTGGCTGGGCTCCAATGCGCGCCCCGGGTAGAGTTCGACCAGCACCGAGGCAGACGGCTTGCGTTCGTCACGCACGAACACCGACGCCTTGGGCATGGCCAGGTGTACACGCGCCGCCTTGACGTTATTGAGGCTGGCCACCGTACGTGCCAGCTCGCCCTCGAGACCACGGCGATACCGGGTCGCCTCCATGAACTGGCTGGTGCCCAGGCCCTGCTCACGGTCGAGAATTTCGAAGCCGACGCTGTTGT
Organism: Pseudomonas sp. GW6; assembly: GCA_048065775.1. Classification (GTDB taxonomy): domain Bacteria; phylum Pseudomonadota; class Gammaproteobacteria; order Pseudomonadales; family Pseudomonadaceae; genus Aquipseudomonas. The sequence goes on along the minus strand of JBLUOL010000145.1, from coordinate 11,395 downwards.
CGGTGGGCGCCACGCCAGCAGCAGCGAGGCGCATGCGCGCACGCGCCAGATCGTCAGCCTTGACCAGTAGCGCGCCGGAGTTGGGTTCGATGGTGTAATCGATGCCGGAAGTGGTCAGGGTATCGACCACCTGAGAAGCATCCATACCGTTGAGGCTACCGTACAGCGGACGATAGTCCGGTTGCTGCGACCAGAGCACCACGGCAAAACCGATCGCCACGCTGGCAGCCAGACCGACCAACAGGCCGAGCTGACGCAGCACCGACATCTCCGCGAGGTTTTCCAGGAAGCTAAGACCCAGCAGGGGCTTCTTCGGCTCACCTGGCTCGGCCTTGGCCGGTACGTTTGCTACTGCTGCTTCAGCCATGAATCAACCCTCAGACCGGCATCTGCATGATGTCTTGGTACGCCTGGACCAGCTTGTTACGCACCTGAGTCATGGCCTGGAAGGATACGCTGGCTTTCTGCGAGGCGATCATCACGTCGGTCAGGTCGACCCCGCTCTGCCCCATCTCGAAAGCGGTCGCCAGTTTATTGGAGGCCTGCTGGGTCTCGTTGACCTTGTTCACCGCCTGGCCGAGCATTTCCGAGAAACTCGGCGCCCCTTGCACTGGCTCGCTCACTGCAGGTTTCTGACGCGCCATGGCCTCAGCCTGCATGGAACGCATTTCCAGCATCAAGCGATTGAATTCGACACCTTGGCTCATGACTTCCTCCACTGCCCGCTTTTTGACACTAGCGGCGCTATGCAGGGGTATTTGCAACAAGGGTGCCAAAAGAGCAGCCACAGGCTACAAGCTTCAGGCGGCAAGCAGAAGCAGCACGAAAACGGGCCTCTCGAAGGGTGAAACGGAGAAGCAAACCAGGCGCACAGAAGTGGCCCGGCTTACCCAAGAAGGTAGGACTCTGGCAGAGCCAGATCAGCTGGCGTACAGATAAGCCTCGACATCCATCCCGGCATCACGCATCTGCGCCAGCTTGTAGCGCAGGGTGCGCGGGCTGATGCCCAGACGCTCGGCAGCCTCCTTGCGGCGGCCGCGCTCGGCACGCAGGGTATCGATGATCACCTGAAACTCACGACGGCGAAGGTCCTCGCCCAGCGCGCCGGCATCGACCGCACTCGGCGACTCAACCGGTTGCGCCATTGGCGGCGCAACACTCGGCACCACGGCCAGGTGCGGCACGGCGCTCTGCACCGTCTGACCTATGGGTGCGTGCAGGCATAGATCCTGCGCCTGAATCACCCCGCCCTGCTGCAGGATCAGTGCGCGCTGAATGGCGTTGTCCAGTTCACGCACGTTGCCCGGCCACTGATGCTGCACCAGGCTCTGCGCAGCCGATTCGGACAAACGCACCGGTGCCTGATTCATTTTTTTGACGTGCTTGGCCAGCAGTCGTTCGGCCAGCGGCAGAATATCGGCAGGCCGCTCACGCAGTGGCCGCCAGGCCAACGGGAACACCGACAGGCGATAGTACAGATCCTCACGGAAACGCCCGGCCGCCACTTCGCCGGCCAGATCACGGTTACTGGTGGCCAGCACGCGAATATCCAGGTTAATCGGTTTGCGCGCCCCGACCCGCTCTACCTCACGCTCCTGCAACACACGCAACAATTTGGCCTGCAGCCCCAGCGGCATTTCTGAAATCTCGTCGAGCAGGATGGTGCCACCGTCGGCCAGCTCGAACTTGCCCGGCTGAGCGGTGACCGCACCGGTGAACGCGCCCTTCTCATGCCCGAACAAAGTCGCCTCAAGCATGTTGTCGGGAATCGCCGCACAGTTGATGGCGATGAAAGGCCCGGAGGCGCGCGGCGACTGCTGATGGATATAACGCGCCAGCACCTCCTTACCGGTCCCCGACTCACCCGTGATCATCACCGTCGAATCACTCTGCGCCACGCGTGACGCCAGCTCCAGCAGCTGCACGCTGGCCGGCTCGAGCGCTACCGGACCATCGCAATCCCCCGCCGTCAATTTACCGAGAGCGTGCTTGGCCACCAGCTCCAGCAGCGTGCGCGGCTCGAACGGCTTGACCAGATAATCAGCGGCGCCCTGACGGATGGCATCTACCGCCCTCTCTACCGCGCCGAAAGCCGTCATCAGCAATACCGGCAGTTGCGGATAACAACTACGGATCTTCGCCAGCAGTTGGTGCCCATCCATACCCGGCATGTTGACGTCGCTGACCACCAGCCCGAACGGCTCTTCGGTCAACGCGACCAACGCCGCCTCGGCGCAATCGACCGCCCGATAATCATGCCCGCCCAGGCACAGGGTATCGGCCAGGGCTTCGCGCAGGGCGCGATCGTCTTCAACCAGCAGGACTTTGGCAGCCATGGGTTACTCCTGATTCGAATGAGGCGCTGCATCAAGCAGCGGCAAAGAAACGATGGCGCAGGTGCCACGACCTGCACGTGATTGCAGCAGCAACTGGCCCTGATGAGCACGCGCCACCGCCTTGACCACCGCCAGGCCGAGGCCGGTTCCGGTAGTCTTGGTGGTGAAGAAGGGCTCGCCCAGGCGCGCCAGGGTTTCCTGGCTCATACCCGGTCCGTTATCGCTGACGCATAGCCGTAACTGGCCACCGCGGCGATACAGATGAATCTTCAGACGCGCATCGCGCCCGGCAGCCTGAATGGCGTTGTCGATCAGATTGAGGACGGTGCCGACCAGCGTGTCGCGGTTGCACAGCAGCTCGCCGTCGCGCACATCGCACTGCCAGCGCACAGCCATATCGCCCACATGCGCGTCGGCAGCCGCACGCAGCGCATCGAACAGGGCCGACGGCGCCAGACGATCCGGCAATGGCAGCTCGCCCCGGGCGAAGATCAGCATGTCGCGCACCTGGTTTTCCAACTCGTGCAGCCGCTCCTTCAAGCGCCCGGCGAAGCGCTGCTGCTGTTCGGCCGGCAGTACCTGTTCATTGAGGTGGCTTGCATAGAGCAACGCAGCGGAAAGCGGTGTACGGATCTGATGGGCCAGGGAAGCGACCATGCGCCCCAGCGCCGATAGGCGCTCATGGCGAGAGAGCTGATCCTGCAGGCGACGGGTTTCCGTCAGGTCAGTCAGCAGCACCAACTGCCCCGGCTCCCCGTGCAGAGAACGGGTGGCAATGGACAGGCGGCGGCCATCGCGCATGGAAATTTCGTGACCATCGTCTTCGCGTGGCGCGAAGTTGCGAGCGATAACCTGGCGCCAGAGCATACCCACCAGGGGCTGGCCGAGCAGCGCACGCGCCACGGGGTTGGCCTCGCGCACGACGCCCTGGCCGTCGATGACGATCACACCGCCAGGCAACAGATCCAGCAGGCTTTGCAGGCGATGGGCCAGACGCTCCTTCTCCGCCAGCTCCTGCATGCGCTGTGCACTGACCAGTGCCAGTTGCCCCTTCAGCTCATTGACCCGCGCTTCCAGCAGACTGTAAGACTCGCTGAGCTGATTGGACATCTGATTGAACAGGGCAAAAGCCTGCTCCAGTCCTGCACGGCTGGCTTGTTCGAGCGGCGCCGGAACGCCTGGCTCGGCTGACTCGGTAGGACGACGGTTGGCTTCCATCTGCTTCTCTCATACGACGCACCGTCAGAAGACGGTCGGATACAAGAGCTTTAGCAATCCCCGTGCCTACTTTTTTCTATTTATTTATCAATCACTTGAAAAAACAAAGCCGGAGCTCGCGTCAAAGCTCCGGCTTTCGGGTCAGCAATTACTCGTAGGGTGCGCCATGCGCACCAGCTCTACAGGATCATGACTTGTAGAGCTGCGCGGCCGCCCCCAGACAAGTCAATCATCGTCCTGACCATCCTCTTCGCGGCGGCTCATGCCGTACTTGCGCATTTTCTCGACCAGCGTGGTACGGCGAATACGCAGGCGCTCAGCAGCCCGCGCCACCACGCCGCCGGCATCATCCAGCGCCTGCTGGATCAGCCCCTGCTCCAGATTGCCCAGGTAGTCCTTCAGATCCAGGCCTTCCGGCGGCAGCATGGCCGGCGCATCGAGGCCCGGCAGCCCGGCCAGGATCGCGGCGCGCTCCTCCATCTCGTCGCGCAGGCTGGCGGCCAACTGCTCGTCCTCGTCATCGACGTGGCGGAATTTCTTCGGCAGCTCGCCAACGCCGATCACCCCATAGGGATGCATGATCGCCATGCGCTCCACCAGGTTGGCCAGCTCGCGCACGTTGCCCGCCCAGTCGTGACGGCACAGCGACATGATGGCGGCCGAGTTGAAGCGAATGGAACCGCGCTTCTCGTGCTCCATGCGCGAAATCAGCTCGTTCATCAGCAGCGGGATGTCTTCGATGCGCTCGCGCAGCGGCGCCATCTCGATGGGGAAGACGTTGAGGCGGTAGTACAGGTCCTCACGGAAACTGCCATCCTCGATCATCTTCTCCAGGTTCTTGTGCGTGGCGGCAATGATGCGCACGTCAGCAGTCTGCGTCTTGTTACTGCCGACGCGCTCGAAGGTGCGCTCCTGCAACACACGCAGCAGCTTGACCTGCATCGGCAGCGGCATGTCACCGATCTCATCGAGAAACAGCGTGCCGCCGTTGGCCAGTTCGAAGCGCCCTGCCCGGCTGGTGATGGCGCCGGTGAAGGCGCCCTTCTCATGACCGAACAGCTCGCTCTCCAGCAACTCGGCCGGAATGGCGCCACAGTTGACCGGCACGAACGGCGCCTCGCGACGCCTGGAGTGATAGTGCAGGTTGCGCGCCACCACTTCCTTGCCCGTGCCCGACTCGCCGAGGATCAGCACGCTGGCGTCGGTATCGGCGACCTGCTGCATCATCTGCCGCACCTGCTGAATGGCGCGGCTGGTGCCCACCAGGCTGCGAAACAGGTTGGGCTCGCGGTGGCGGCCGCGCTCGCGGGCTTGGTCGTACATCTCCCGGTAAACCTGGGCGCGGTGCAGGGAGTCGAGCAGCTTGTTGTAGCTGGGCGGCATGTCCAGGCTCGCCAGCACGCGGCGCCGGATTTCTTCCGGCCATTCCGCAGCCGCCTGCACGTCCATCAGCAACACCGGCAAAAATTCGTCCCAGGCGCCGACTTGTTTGATCAGTTCCAGCGTGCCACCACGCAGTTGCACATCGCCCAGCAGCACACTGAGCACGCCGCGGCTGGAGGGCAGCTCTGCGGTGGCATCGCGCCAGTCCTCACTGCCACACGCCAGATACTCTTCGCCCAAAAAATTCAGGATGACCGTCAGATCACGACGGCGCTCACGGTTGTCGTCAATCAACAGGATTTTGGTTTCACGCCACATATGTCAGGTCTGTCCGGAGGGTAAACGAGAGACTGCGAGGCGTAGTAGGACTGCTGCGCCAGCACTGGGCTAGTAGTAAAGTCAATTTTTTGGACGCTGTCAAATTTATGGCGCACTTTAATGCATTGTTGAATGCACGCGCTAATAAATAGATGAGAAACCCGGATGCCTTATCCGCCCTACCGCGGCATAAGGCATTAGAACTGGGTCGGAAAGCCCAACGAACGCAGACTGGAAACCGACCCAAGACACTTACCCAAATAACTGGTACACCTTGGCCGCTTGCCGCGACTGGTTGATATGCACCAGCTCACAGGCTAAGCGCTGGTGCTCGCTTTGGCAACCGCTCACCAGTTCCCGGTAGAGCGCCAACAGGTTTTCCAGGCTACTGCGCAGCTGCTCTTCGTTGCTGCTGTCGATCATGGCGGCATCCACCGCCAGGCGGCATTGCAAATCCAACTCACCGATGGCCGTCCAATCCTGCGTGGCCAGGGCCTGGCGCAGGGCAGAACTGGTTTCTTGCAAACGCTGCACAGATGAACTCATGACGCTCTCCCGGATAACTTGGCACTGCACTCAAGCAATGCCGTCCCAGCCTTGTTTTAATTCACGCAGCAGGTCCGCCACATGGCGCAACACAGCCACATCGTTTTTCAAATTGGCCTGGGTAAGCTGCTGACTCATGTATTCGTAGAGGGCATCCAGATTTTCCGCCAACTCGCCGCCCTGCTCCTTGTCCAGCGCTTCGCGCAAGCCGGCGACTATCTTGATGGCTTTGCCGATCAAGAGGCCTTTCTCGGCTATCTGGCCACGCATCAAAGCCCCTTGAGCCTGGGCCAGACGGTCAAGCGCGCCTTCGAACAACATCTGAATCAAGCGATGGGGGCTGGCCTCAACAAGCTGAGAATGGGTATTGACCTGCTGATACTGCTTGAGCGCGGACGCTGCATACATGACGACTGCTCCTCGGTAACCAAGCCATTGTATTGTCTTAACTAGCTATCGGCCTGCACCCGAGAATCTTTAACGCAAAAAGCCCTCGCCGTCAGCACTCAATTATCCGGATTATTCAGCGCATTCAAGGTTGTCATCACGCTGTCGCTGGTCGCGTTCAGTTGCGCAACCAGGCTGTCCATGTAGTTGTATTTTTTATAGAGGTTGGTGGTCAGCGTTTCCATACGCTGGTCCAGCGCCTGCTGCTGCTCGCTCAATTGCGTCATGGTCTTTTGCAGCGACTCGGTGCGACCGGCCAGCAGCCCTCCGGGTGCCGTGTAAGGCTCGGTGACCGATTTCAGGCGCGGAATCAACCCGTCGTCGCCGACGAAGAACGCCTGAACATCATCGTAGTGGGTCTCCAGCGCGCTGCTCAGCTTGGCATCGTCGATCGACAGCGTACCGTCCTTGTTGGTGGTCACGCCCAGTTGCGCCAGAACGCTCAGCTCACCGCTGCCGGTCGAGGGCTGTACCAGTTCGTTGCGTATCGAACCGAGCAGCGAGCGAACCAGGGCGTCGCCCACCAGCGCGCCGGCATCGGTACTCGTCTCGTCTTCGCTGGTGGTTACCCGGGTCAAGGCATTGGTGACGGTGATCAGGTTGTTGTAGGCACTGACGAAAGCCTCGATGGAGGTTTTCAAGCCCTCGGTATTGGGCGCCACGGTCAGGGTGGTGGTGCCCTCGGCCGTCAGCTTGATGCTCAGGCCGCTCAGCGCCGTGACGGTGTTGGTGGAGCTGCTCAGCTCCAGGCCGTCGATCTTGTAGGAAGCATTGCTGGCCAGGGTGATGGAGCCAGCCCCGGTGCCCGACTGCTGGGTAAGGTCGTGATTGCCGTCCTCATCGACGTTGATGTTCAGCGCCGCCAGATCCCCCGTGCCCTTCACATACAGGTCGGTGCCCTCCCCGGTGACCTCCGAGGACAGTACCAGGCGCGCGCCACTGGCATCGGTGATGATGTTGGCGCTGATGCCCGCAGTGGCGGAAAGCTGGGAGTTGATCGCATCGCGGATTTCCGTCAGCGAAGCCCCCGGCGCGACCTGAACCTCATAGGAGGCGTTGTCGCCGACGTCGATGGTCAGCGTGCCGCCGGAATCGAAGGTCGTGGAAGCACCGCCCTCCAGGCTGGCACTGGCCACTTTCGACGAACTGGCCAGGCTGATCACCTCCACCTTGTAACTGCCGGGAACCGCGCCCGCGCCAGCAGTGGCGCTGGCCACGTCATCGGCGGAGGACTGCACGCCGAGCCCTTCGAAGCTGCTGGAGGAACTCTCCAGGGCGGTCAGCGAGGCTTCGAACGTCTCGACCGCGCTGGTCAGCGTACCCACGGCCGAGAGGCTGGTTTCCGTCTTGGCCGTCTGACGATCAATCTGCGCCTGCTTCGGTGCCTTCTCGGCTTCGACCGTAGACTCAACAATAGTGTTGATGTCTACACCTGACCCCAGACCTACGCTCGTGACAGCCATGACACCCTCCTCACACGGGTTATTGACGCGTTACAACCACACAGCAATTAGCAGGCCATTCAGGCCTCTTCACGGAACAACAGGCTGCGCATGTCTTCCAAACGCGTCGCCAACTCCAATGCTTCTTCGGAAGGAATCTGTCGGACCACTTCACCGGACGTGCCGTCAACAACCTTGACCACGACCCGGCCCGAGCTGTCGTCGACCTGAAAACTGATATCGCGGCTGATCGACTGAATAGCGGTCTGCATGCTCGCCACCACCGACTCCAGTTGCTCGCGCGGTACGTTCGCCACGGCCTCGGCCGCCTGGGGATTCTCGCCCGACTGCCGTGGCCGCTCGACGGCCGCCCCGGCTACCTGGCGCGCCGATGGCGTCAGGCTGCCAATTGGCGTAACGCTTGTAATGGTCATGAGAGCACCTCGCAATGGGCAAAGGGGGAAGGCTTGCGCACTCCCCCCTCCACCGCCTCAGAGATTGGCTTATTGCAGCAGGCTCAGCACCGCGGACGGCAACTGGTTGGCCTGTGCCAGGATCGCGGTGGACGCCTGTTGCAGAGTCTGCTGCTTGGCCAGCTCGGCGGTTTCCGCGGCGAAGTCGGCATCCTGGATCCGGCTACGGGCAGAGGAAGCATTCTCGGCGATATTCTGCAGGTTGGAAACCGTGCTGTCGAAACGATTCTGCACCGCACCCAGCTTGGCCCGCTCGCTGTCGATCTGCTGCATGGCGCCGTCCAGTACTTGAATGGCGGTCTGCGAACCATCAACGGTGGAGATATCCAGGTTGCTGACAGTGGTTTCCTGAGTGACTGCAGTGTGGCTACGGGCAGTCAGACCCAGAGCATCCAGGCCGGTACCCGAAGCACCATCAGCCACGGTGAAGTCATCCCCAGAAGACAGCGTCAGCGTACCATCATCGTTCTTGCTAGCCGTTACACCGGTGCTGGCGGTGTTGATGGTAGTAACAATACTATCCATGTCACTGCCTTTACTCAGTTTGATCTCAGTGCCATTGAGGGTCACGGAGGTATCGCTCTGCAGGGTAGCCTCCGTCGTACCGGCGCTCAGCCCCAGAGAGGCCAAGGATCCGCCTGTAGCATCAGCCAATTCAATGGACTCACCGTTTGCCGAAGTCAGAGTAATACGACCGTTGGTATCAACTGCCCCCGTCACATCACCACCAGTGGCGGTATCAATCTCTGCCAAGATAGTGCCAACGTCATCAGTATCCGCAAAAGTCACCGACTGACCATTAACAGTGAACGAACCAGCAGAACCGATAACAGAGGCGCGGTCGATCGGAGCTTCAACATAATTCGAGGAGGTTCCAGCAGTAAAGCCAACCGCATCGGCGCCGATAGTAACATTACCACCAGTATTACTAATGGTGATATCACCCCCATTATTTACGGCGGTAACACCTTTAATACCTGCTTTATTGATTGCCAAAACCGCAGCATCAGCATTCGAGCCATCGGCAATAGTTACAGCTGTACCATTAATGGTAAGAGTTGCATCTGAACCACTGGGCGCTGTGTATGTTGCAGTAGTCGATCCATCTACAGTTACAACGTCTCCAACAACGGAGGCGGAGAGGTCGGTAGCACCGCCAGTAGTTGAAGCGTTGCTGTAAGTCCCCTTGAGATCCTTAGCCGCAACGCTGCTCAGGCTGACGTTGATGGTTTCGTTGGCATTGGCCCCCACCTGGAAGCTGCTCGTGCCGAAGGAGCCATCCAGCAGGTTGCGGCCACCGAAGGTGGTGGTGTTGGCGATACGGGTCAGTTCGCCGGACAGGGCGTTGAATTCCTGCTGCAGGGAGGCGCGGTCTTCATCGCTGTACGAGCCATTGGCCGACTGCAGGGCCAGCTCACGCATACGCTGCAGGATGTTGGTGGATTCCTGCATGGCGCCTTCAGCGGTCTGGGCGATGGAGATGCCGTCGTTGGCGTTCTTCACCGCCACGTTCAGACCATTGATCTGGCTGGTCAGGCGGTTGGAGATCTGCAGGCCGGCGGCATCGTCCTTGGCGCTGTTGATCTTCAGGCCGCTGGACAGGCGCTGCATGGTGGTATTGAGCGCATCGGACGCCTTGTTCAGGTTTTTCTGGGTGTTGAGCGACGCTACGTTGGTATTGACGGTAAGAGCCATGACGAGAACCTCGTGGTGTGGGCTTGTACGACTCCCGGCCTTGGCAACCGCCCGGGATGGCCTGGAGAGCTTTCACTGGGTTTATCGTCGGGCCCTGCCAATTCTTTAGCGTTTTTTCAATATTTTTTCCTGATTGGCAACGAGCTTCAGCCGTACTGACCACGCGCCGGCAGGGCACAGGCGCAACCCTGTAGCCCGGATGAAATCCGGGGCGGTTTGGCATGCCGCCCGACCTTTCCCGGATTTCATCCGGGCTACCCGCTTGGCTGAGCATCGTCGCCCTTCAGTCTTTGAGCCGGTCGGCCAGTCGTGCCATCAGGTTCATGCGCTCATGGAAAATAGCTACGATCAAGGCAGGCGCGCCCTCACGCAGCAGACAGAATATGTAGTGATGTTCGTACCGCCCCATCCGTAGAGCCGGAAAAAGCACACTCATGTCTTTGAACGCACCCCGACCATCGGCGAGGCTGGCTATACCCTGTTCCAGCGTAGCGATGTAGCGGCGTGCCTGCGCATCGCCCCATTGCTTGCGCGTGTAGCGGACGATGCCACGCAGGTCGGATTCTGCCGCCGCAGTGAGAACGTAGCCGGTCAAGCCTGGCCCTCGGCCAGTTCTTCATCAAGAATTTCGCTGATGCTCTTGGTAGACAGATTGCCAGCAAGCCCCTCGTGGATGCGGGTACCGAGCAGCGCTTGCAACTCGTTCCATGCCTGATTGGCGTCAAGATCACCTGGAAACAGCCTTTCCAGCGCGTATTGTTTGATGGTCTTGCCCTGCAAGGCAGCCAGCGCTTTCAGGCTTTGGTGCTGTTGGTCTGTCATGTCGATGGTTAGGCGGCTCATGGGATGACCTCCGAAATTACAGGTTCCCACATTTACACGGATGTGCTGATGAAACAAGCATTGGCTCAGTTCAAGCACTGTGCTCGCCGATACACCCTCGGCTCTGGCTCCTGCTTCGCTCTACCTCCTGCATCCATGCAGTCGTCGGCTCTGGCTCCTGCTTCGCTCTACCTCCTGCATCCATGCAGTCGTCTCCCATAAATGGGAGAGGGGAGAAAAAGCTTCACCCGATTGCCCTGCGCCAAATCATCTCGGCTTTCTCCACGAGGCCGTTGTATGCCATCGTTAACGCCAGAGAGATGGAGTAATCGCCATGAACATTCGCCCGATCCGTTCAGACAGCGAGTATAGAGAAGCGCTCAAAGAGGTTTCCGCCCTGTTTGACTGCGAACCGGCACCCGGCACCCCGGAAGGCGACGCCTTTGAGGTCATGCTGACCCTGATCGAAGCCTACGAAGCCAAACACTTCCCGGTCGATCTGCCAACCCCGGTTGAAGCGATCAAGTTCCGTATGGAGCAGTCCGTAGCCTAATGCCGGTCAGTTAAGAAAAACGCCGCGATGCCGGTACGGAATCGCGGCGTTTTCTTTACCTGATTGGCAACGAGCTTCAGCCGTACTGACCGCGCGCCGGTAGGGCACTGGCGCAACCCTGTAGCCCGGATGAAATCCGGGGCGGTGTGGGATGCCGCCCGC
>JBLUOL010000144.1:0-12081 GCA_048065775.1 Pseudomonas sp. GW6 | reverse complement strand
CGGCGGGGCGCCGCTCCTACACATGCGGGCATTTGTGCTTTTTGTAGGAGCCCCGCCCCGGGGCGAAGCTTTTCGAACCAGAGCCGAAGCGGTTCGCGGCGAGGCGCCGCTCCTACGGAGGCTATCGGCTAGGCCGAGCGGCGGCTGCGCAGGCTCTGCTCGTATTGCGCACGATAGAGCTTGGCGAAGCCATGCAGTACCGGCATCACCACGGCCCAGACCAGCGCGAAGATCGCCAGGGTTGGCCAGGTACCCAGTGGCAGCGCGACGCCGGCGACCTTGGCGCCGCCGTAGTAGGACAGCGGCGCGGCAACCGCGCCGAGCAGGCTGGCTCGCCACCAGGGCTGGGCAGTCCAGGCCAGACAGTGATTGAGCGTGCTGGCCAACAGCAGCCAGAGTAAGGCCAGCCACAGGGGGATCAGCTGGCGCTCCTCGCCGAAATCGAACACGCCGAGGTTGAGCAGAAAACTGTCCAGTGCACTGCCGGCAAGAAACACGCTGAGCAGCAGTTTGCCTTCGGCCGCCCAACTGCTGACCCACAGCAGGTGCACGCCAATGATCACTGCCACCACCAGCAGCCAGGGGCTGTCGCCAGCAAAGACGCAGACCAGCCAGCCGAGCTGGAACAGGAGGGCATTGGCGATCAGCTTAGGCATCGAAGTTTCCTAACAGAGGCGCAGGGCGTGCGGCCGGTTTGGCCAGCAGCAATTGCGCGGTGCCAATGGTGCGTTCGAGGAAGCCGCCTTCGCAATAGCAGAGGTAGAACTCCCACAGGCGATAGAAGTAATCGTCGTAGCCCAACTGCTCCAGGCGCTGCCGCGCGTGACGCAGGTTGTCGTGCCACAGGCGCAGGGTACGCGCGTAGTGCAGGCCGAAATCTTCCATGTGATGCAGGTTGAAGTCGGTATGCCGGGTGACCACGTCGAGCATCTTCTGCACCGAGGGCAGGGCGCCGCCGGGGAAGATGTAGCGCTGGATGAAGTCCACCGACTTGCAGGCCTGCTCGTAGCGTTGATCGCGAATGGTGATGGCCTGCAGCAGCATCAGCCCGTCGGGCTTGAGCAGGCGCGCGCACTGCTCGAAATAGGTGGGCAGGAAGCGATGGCCGACGGCTTCGATCATCTCGATGGAGACCAACTTGTCGTACTGGCCATCGAGGTCGCGGTAGTCCTCCAGCAGCAGGGTGACGCGATCCTCCAGGCCCAGCTCGCGAATGCGTCGCTCGGTGTGGGCGTGCTGCTCGCGCGACAAGGTGGTGGTGGTCACCCGGCAGCCGTAATGAGTAGCGGCGTAGATGGCCATGCTGCCCCAGCCGGTACCGATCTCCAGCAAGTGGTCCGTAGGTTGCAGTGCAAGTTTCTGGCAGATGCGTTCGAGCTTGTTGAGCTGCGCCTGCTCCAGGCTGTCGTCCTCGTGCGGGAACATGGCTGCCGAATACATCATGGTCGGGTCGAGGAATTGTTCGAACAGGTCATTGCCCAGGTCGTAGTGTGCGGCGATATTGCGGCGCGAGCCCTTGCGGGTGTTGCGATTGAGCCAGTGCAGGCCCTGGATCAGCGGCCGGCCGAGGCGCGCCAGGCCACCTTCCATGGCGTCCAGCACGTCGAGGTTGGCGACGAAGATGCGGATCACCGCCGTCAGGTCCGGCGTGCTCCAGTAGCCATGGATATAGGCCTCACCCGAGCCGATCGAGCCGTTACCCGCCACCAGGCCCCAGACCGCAGGGTCATGCACCGTGATCTCGGCGCGCAGATGGGCCTGCGGGTTGCCGAAGTGCAGGCTGTCACCGGCTTCGTGGATCACCAGCAGGCCGTGGTGCAGGCCCTGTAACTGGCGCAATACGGCACGCCGCAACAGGCCGGCACCAATGCCGTTGCCACTGCGTACCAGGCTTCTGGTGGAGGTCAGGCTAGAGCTCTTCATGGGGCATGTCCTTCACTTGCGGGCGGGCGACACGGAAGCTGCCTTCCGCAGGCTTGTGGTCGAAAATCGGGATGCGCTTGAACAGCAGGCGCATCGCCTGCCAGTGGATGGCGGCCAGGGTCTTGCCGGTCATCCAGGGGAAACTAAGCAGATAGCGGTGCAAGCTGGCGCGGTCGAGGGCTTCGCGGTGCAGGCTGAGGCTGGCGTCGAACAGCTTGGTTTCGCCTTGCCAGTCGGCCATGTGCACGCCAAGGCGTTCGCCGACGGCGCTGAAGCTCATGCGGTATTCCAGCTCACGAGGCAGGAACGGCGAGACATGGAAGGCCTTGTCCACACTGACCTGATGGCGGCCTTCGCCCTCTGCCGGCAGCACGTAGTGATAACGCTCACGCCACGGCGTATTGCTGACTTCACAGAGAATCGCCATCAGCCGCTGGTCGGCGTCATGGCAGTAGAAGATGCTCACTGGATTGAAGGCCAGGCCCCAGCTGCGCGGCTGCGTCAGCACGCAGATGCGGCCTTGCGGGCGCATGCCCAGTGCCTGCTCCACGCGATCGCGCACCGCCTCATGCAGCGCCACGCCCTGGCGGGTCGACTCCGGCAGGTAGTCGGTCTCACGGAAGGCGAAGGGCGCCCAGCGGCCGGAGCCAGCCAGCTTTGAGAGGGCGAACAGTTGCGCCTGTTCGCTCAGGTCGAGGTACAGCAGGCCCATGCGATAGCGAAAGGCATGGGCGCGCGGGGCGAAGCGGCGATGCTGCACCCAGCCGCTGTACAGGGCACTGTGCATCAGAGCGTCTCTCCGAAGGCGCGTGCCACACGCAGCGCGCTGACCACGCCATCTTCATGAAAACCGTTGGCCCAGTAGGCGCCGCAGTAGTAGGTGTGCTGCGCGCCGAGCAACTCTTCCCAGCGCGCCTGGGCCGCGGTACCGGCCAGGCTGTACTGCGGGTGGGCGTACTGGAAGCGCGCGAGGATCTTGCTCGGGTCGATGGCGGCAGTCTGGTTGAGGCTGACGCAGAAGGTGGTATCGCTGTCGATGCCCTGCAGGATGTTCATGTCGTAAGTCACCGCCGCCGGCTGATCGCTCGGCCCGCCCAGGCGATAGTTCCAGCTGGCCCAGGCCAGCTTGCGCTTGGGCAGCAGGCGCGTGTCGGTATGCAGCACCACGTCGTTGCTGGCGTAGGGCAGGGCGCCAAGAATATCCCGCTCCTGCTCGCTGGCCTGCTCGAGCAGTGCCAGTGCCTGGTCGCTGTGGCAGGCGAAGATCACCTTGTCGAAACGCTCGCTGCCGGCAGCGCTGTGCAGGGTGACGCCGTCCTGATCACGGACGACGCGGCTGACCGGGCAATTGAGGCGAATGCGTTCGGCGAAGCTGGCGGTCAAGGGCGCCACGTAGCTGCGCGAGCCGCCTTCGATCACCTGCCAGGTAGGGCGGTCGCTGACCGAGAGCAGGCCGTGGTTCTTGCAGAAGCGCACGAAGAACTGCAGCGGGAAACCGAGCATGTCGGCCAGCGACATCGACCAGATGGCCGAGCCCATCGGCACGATGTAATGCTCGATGAAACGGCGGCCATAGCCGTTGCTGTCGAGGTACTGGCCGAGCGTGGTATCGGCGCTGATGCGGTTGTTGGCCAGGTCGTCCAGCGACTGGCGATTGAAACGCAGGATGTCGCGCAGCATGCCCCAGAAGGCCGGCGACAACAGGTTGCTGCGCTGGGCGAACAGGGTGTTGAGGTCGTGGCCGTTGTACTCCACGCCGGTGGCCGGGTCGCTCACCGAGAAGCTCATTTCGGTGGGTTTGTAGCGCACCCCGACCTGCTCCAGCAGGCGAATGAAGTTGGGATAGGTCCAGTCGTTGAAGACGATGAAACCGGTATCGATGGCGTAGCTGCGTCCCTCCACCTGCACGTCGACGGTGTGGGTGTGGCCGCCAATCCAGTCGGAGGCTTCGAACACCTGAATGTCGTGCTGACGATTGAGCAGGTAGGCACAGGTCAGGCCGGCGATACCGCTGCCGACGATGGCGATTTTCATGCGTTGTCCTCGTTACGCGCCATGCGGCGACCTATGGCCAGTTGCAGGCTGCTGGGCAGGCTGCCGAGCAGTTTCAGTACGGCGATGAAGGGAGTGGGAAAGGCGATCTCGTGCGGGCGCTTGTCCAGGCGCGCGGCGATATGCCGGGCGGCGCGTTCTACCGGCCAGCGCATGGGCATGGGGAAGTCGTTCTTCTGCGTCAGCGGTGTGTCGACGAAGCCCGGGCTGACCAGGGTAACGTCGATGCCCTCGCTGGCCAGGTCGATGCGCAGTGTCTGCATCAGGTAACGCATGGCAGCCTTGGAGGCACCGTAGGCTTCGGCGCGCGGCAGCGGCATGAAGGTCACCGAGCTGCCGACACCGACCAGGTGCGGGCGATTGCCCTGGCGCAGCAAGGGCAGGGCCGCTTCGATGCAGTAGCTGGCGGAGAACAGGTTGGCAGTGACCACGCGTTCGATCATCGCCGCCTCGAACTGGCGCACTTCGACGTATTCGCAGGTGCCGGCGTTGAGGATCACGCAATCGAGCGCGCCCCAGTGTTGAGCGATGCGCTCGCCAATGGCACGCACCTGCTCGGCGTCGGTCAGATCCCCGGGTGCGACCAGTACTTGATCGCCATAGCGCGTTGCGAAATCCTGCAATGGGCCACTGCTGCGTGCGCTCAGTGCCAACTGATGGCCGGCCTTGAGCAGTTCTTCGGCCAGTGCGGCACCGATGCCGCTGCTGGCGCCGGTGAGCCAGATGCGCTTCATGCCAATCTCCTTTTCAGCCAGGCAATGACGCTGCCGAGCAGTGGCAGGTGTTCGTAGAGCAGTGCGCCGGCGTCGAAATAATCGCGGTGCTGATAGACGCGGTCGCGCCAGAGCAGGTGCGAGCAGCCTTCGACTGCGATCTCGGCGCCGCCACGCAGGCGCGGGTGGCGGTAGCGCATGGTCCAGCGCAGATAGCCTTCACCGTCGGCGACCTGATCGAAGCCGTGAAATTCGAAGTGCAGCGCTTCCACGTTGGCGTACAGCTCGGCGAAATAGCGGCGCATCTCGTTCAGGCCATGCACTTGGTGCAGCGGGTCGCGAAACAGCACATCGTCGCTGTACAGCTCGCCCAGCAGGTCGAGGTTGTCCTTGTTCAGCGCGGCGAAGCGCTCGGCGAAGTTTTCAAGGAATGCGCTCATGCCGGAACCTCCCGCGCAGAGAGGTTCTTGAACGCCGCCAGAGCGCGCTCGCGCGAGCGCGGCAGATCGACGATCGGGCGCGGGTAACCGGAGGGCGCGAACAGGCCGCCGAGTGCGGACGGATCATGAATGTCACGCTTGTTGAGCCCGGCCAGCTCCGGCACCCATTGGCGAATGAACTGGCCATCGGGGTCGAATTTCTGCGACTGGCTGATCGGGTTGAAAATACGGAAGTAGGGCGCGGCATCGGTGCCGGTGGAGGCGCTCCACTGCCAGCCGCCGTTGTTCGCCGCCAGGTCGCCGTCGATCAGATGACGCATGAAGAAACGCTCGCCCTCGCGCCAGTCGATCAGCAGATTCTTGGTCAGGAACATGGCGACGATCATGCGCAGGCGGTTGTGCATCCAGCCGGTTTCCAGCAGTTGGCGCATGGCCGCGTCGATGATCGGCAGACCGGTGCGGCCCTCCTGCCAGGCCGCCAGCTCCTCGGGGGCGTGGCGCCATGGCACTGCCTCGGTTTCCAGGCGGAAGGCACGGTGGCGCGATACCCGTGGGTAGCCGACCAGTGTGTGCTTGTAGAACTCGCGCCAGAGCAGCTCGTTGATCCAGGTGGCGACGCCGGGGTTGCCACTGTCGAACTCGCCCTGGTTGGCCGCGAGTGCGGCGTGCAGGCACTGCCTCGGGGAGACGACGCCGGCGGCCAGGTAGGCCGACAGCTGGCTGGTGCCAGGCTTGGCGGGGAAGTCGCGTTCGTCCTTGTAGTAGGCTACCTGCTCATTGGCAAAGCGCTGCAGGCGCTGCAGGGCGGCCTCCTCTCCGGCGGGCCAGAGCAGGCGCAGGCTGTCGCTGGGGGTGGCAAAACCCTCTACGGTTTCGGGAATCGTGTCACTGCTGATGGCCTGCGGTGTTTGTGCCTTTGGTTGGGCGATCAAGGCCGGCAGGGCAGTGTGCAGGCGCTCGTAGCAGACCTTGCGGAACTGGCTGTAGACCTGGAAGTAACCGCCGGAACGAGTCAGCACGCTGCCGGGCTTGAAGAAGATCTGGTCGAGATGGCTGTGCCAGGCGATGGCCTGCTGGCTGAGGTAGGCGCACACCTGTCGGTCGCGCAGGCTTTCGTTGATGCCGTATTCCTCGTTGACGTGCACGGCGATGATGTTGTGCTCGTGACAGACCTCGGCCACCTGGGCCGGCGCCTCGTGCCAGTCGTGGCAATAACGCACCAGCAGCGGCACGTTGAGCGCAGCCAGGGCCTTGCTCAGTTCGGCCAGGTTGCGCAGCCAGAAGTCCACCTTGCTCGGGGCATCGTCATGGCGCTGCCACTGTCCGGGCGTGACGAGATACAGGGCGATGGTCGCGCCGCTGCTCATGGCATGGCTCAGGGCGGTGTTGTCCTGGGTGCGCAGGTCGCTGCGAAACCACATCAGTTGCTGCATGGGGTTACCTCTTGAGCGCCGAGCAGGCCGTGACGCAGCAGCCAGGCGTGCGCGGCGAGCGGGTCGCTGGCCGACTCCAGGTCAGCCAGCGCGTCGCGGTGAATGTGGGCGGCGGGGCCGGCGAGCAGCAGCGGCACCGGGCATTGTTCGGCCAGACGCGGTAACTGGCGGCGCACCAGGGCGCCGTCCAGCGCTTCTTCGGCGTACAGCAGCACGGCGCGCGGCGCGATGTGCTCCAGCGCCGTCAGCAGTTCATTGGGCGGCAGCGGCCAATCGAAGACCTCCACCGGACAATCGCTGGCGCTGGCCAGCCAGGCACACAGCCACAGGCCTGGTTCCATCGGCGCTTCACCGAGGTTGATCAGCAGCAGCGGTGAGCCGCCGACCTGGCGATTGCAGTGATAGATGCGGGTGGCCAGCTTGCTGCGTAGCCAGGAGAGGAAGAACACCTGCTCGGCGCGTGCGCCGAACTGGCCTTGCCAGCGCTGACGTAGTTCGCCGAGCAGTGGCCAAAGCAGCTGCCCGACCAGGGTGCTGGCCGGGTACAGCGCCAGTGCCGAGTTGAAACGGTCGTCCAGACGTCGCTCGTTGAGCTGGACGATGCAGCCGAGCATCTCGTTGCGCTGACGTGACCAGTTGTCGGTACTGGTCGCCTGAGGCACCTGCTCATGGTCGAGCAGCGCCTTGACCTGACCGACGGCAACGCCGCGAGCAAGCCAGGCGAGAATGGCATTGATGCGTTCAAGGTTGGCCGGTGAATAGAGACGATGCCCCTTGGGCGTGCGGTAGGGCACGATCAGGCCGTAGCGGCGCTCCCAGGCACGCAGGGTCACGGCGTTGATGCCGGTGCTTCGCGCGATCTCGCGGATCGGCAGGTAGCCCTCGTCGAGCGCCTGGCGATAGTCGTGGCCGGTTTCTTCGTCGGCGATGGTTTCGCTGGTCATGGCATCACAGCGCGTTGCGCAGGCTGAGTGGCTCGGGGTGCGGCTGCAAGTACGCCTGCCCGGCGATATAGCGATCCGGATGACGGCGGAAGTGGTGCTTGAGCAGCGTCAGCGGCACCACCAGCGGCACGATGCCTTCGCGGTATTGGCCGATCAGTTGCTGCATCTCCTGCTTGTCCTCAGGGCTCAGGGCGCGTTTGAGGTAGCCGCTCAAATGCTGCAGCACGTTGCTGTGGGTGCCGCGGGTGGCGCATTTCTTCAGGGCGCTCATCAGCTCGCTGAAATAGCGTGGCGCCAGTTCGCCGAGATCGTGTTGGCTGAGGTCGCCGAGCATGCGCCCGAGCGATTTGTAGCGCACCGGGTCGGTGGCCATCAGCAGGTACTTGTAACGCGAGTGGAAGGCGATCAGCGCACGACGCGTCAGGCCCTGCTGCAGCAGGCGTTGCCATTCGGCATGGGCGTAGACGCGGGTGATGAAGTTCTCGCGCAGCACCGGGTCGTTGAGACGACCGTCCTCTTCCACCGGCAGATCCGGATGCCGCGCGCAGAAGGCCGCAGCGAAGATGCCGCGGCCCGGCTCGCTCGGGCGTCCGCCTTCCTGATAGACCTTGACCCGCTCCAGGCCGCAGGAGGGTGACTGCTGCATGAAGATGTAGCCGCTGATGCCCTGCAGGTCAGTGGCCATGCGCTCGCCATAGGCGGCCAGCGCGTCGGTGACGTCGCGCGTGCGGTCGACGGTGCCGACAGCGCGCGGTGCGTGCGGATCACCGACCAGGCGAATCGGCTCCCGCGGGATCGACATGCCGATGCCGACCTCGGGACAGACCGGGATGAAATCGAAGTGTTCGGTCAGGCTGCGGCTGCACAGGCGCGACAGCTTGTGGCCGCCGTTGTAGCGGACCTCGGCACCCAGCAGGCAGGCGCTGATACCCAGTTTGGCTTTGCTCGCTTGCATAACCTGACCTCGTTAGACCTTGTACATGAAGTCATCCATGTACAACTTGTGTCTATCATAGGTGCGCAGTTATACAAGTCAAATGATTTGTATAGGTTTGGTATTGGTTTCGCGTGCAGGCAAGCGGCGTCAGCGCGAGGGTGCCGCCGCCAGGTATCGCGGGAGGGTCAGCGCCAGCCTTGCAGCCAGCGCTCGCTGTCTTGCAGCTGGCGCCAGTCGAGTTGCTGGCTGCGTTGCGTGAGTACCGCCTGCAGCTCGACGCCGAGAATGTTGTCCTGCTCGTCGCGGATCAGCTCGGTCACCAGGAAATGACGCTCGCGGTTCTGCGGCTGCGCGGCTGTCCATTTCGACAGCAGCAGTTTGCGCGGGTTGAGGCGGCGTTTTTCAGGCCTGTTGTTGGGTTGGCTCATTGCAGGTGCTCGAGCAGACGGCGCGCAGCATCCTGGCCGCTGAGCCAGGCGCCTTCGACCCGCCCCGACAGGCACCAGTCGCCACAGGCATACAGGCCCAGATCGGCATCGGCCAGTGCCCCCCACTGATGCGCCTGTGCCGGGCGTGCATAGAGCCAGCGATGGGCGAGAGTGAAGCTCGGCGGCGGCACGGCGCAGCCGATCAGCTCGGCGAAGGCGCCGTGCAACTGTTCGATCACCGCCTCCTTGGGCAGATCCAGGTGCTGCCGGCTCCAGGCGCTGCTGGCGTGCAGCACCCAGGTGTCGAGGTGAGTGTCGCGGCCAGGTTTGCTGGGGTTGCGCGCCAGCCAGTCGAGCGGGCTGTCCTGCACGAAACAGCCCTCGACGCGAGTGTCCAGAGGGCTGTCGAAACCCAGTGCGACCGCCCAGGTCGGGTCCATGATCACGCTCGCTGCGGCGCCAGCCAATTTCGGTGCGGCCGCCAGCAGGGCGCTGGCTTGTGGGGCGGGGGTGGCAACGATCACGTGGCTGTAAGGGCCGTGGCTGTTGCCTTCGGCATCCTGCAGGCTCCAGTAGCGGTCTCCACGAAACACTTCGGTAATGCGGCAGCTGAATTTGACCGGCAGGGCACCGAGCATGGCGCGGGTGATGGCGCTCATGCGTGGGCAGCCGACCCAGCGCAGTTGTTCATCCGGCGAGGCACTGAGCTGACCGTCCTGAGCGTTGTACAGGCTCGGCTGCCATTCGGCGACCCAGCCACGGGCCTGCCATTGCTGCACCACTTCGACGAAGCGGCGGTCACGTGCGGTGAAATATTGCGCGCCAAGATCCAGGCTGCCGGCGTCGCTACGCTTGCTTGCCATGCGCCCGCCACTGCCACGGCTCTTGTCGAACAGTTCGATGTCCTGGCCGGCAGCGTGCAGGGCCTGGGCCGCGGATAGCCCTGCGATGCCGGTGCCAATGATGGCGATGGGTGCGTTCATGGTTACCTCGTCAGCGCTGAATGCTTTACAGGCTAAGGCTTGGACAAAAGCTATACAAGAGTGTTTTCATGTATAGCTGTCGCCGAAAGTGGCGCTCCCTTGCTTTAGGTTTAGGACAAACACGGCAATCAATAAAGGCACGTGTGCGCGTCATGAACCAGACTAAAGGTGAAGTTTCTTCCATTGCCATGCGAGGACGATGCCATGCATATCCTGCTGACCGGCGGTACCGGTCTGATCGGACGAGCGCTTTGCGCACACTGGGCCGAGCAGGGCCACCGTTTGACCGTCTGGAGTCGTGAGCCAAGCAAGGTCGCGCGACTCTGCGGAGCTGACGTTCGAGGCATTGCCCGGCTCGATGAGTTGGCTGAAGAGCCATTGGACGCCGTGATCAATCTGGCCGGCGCCCCCATCGCCGACCGCCCCTGGAGCAGTAAGCGCAAGGCGCTGCTGTGGTCGAGCCGTATCGGGTTGACCGAACAGCTGCTGACCTGGCTGCAGCGGCGCCAGCAGCGTCCTGCGGTGCTGCTGTCGGGCTCGGCGGTGGGTTGGTACGGCAACGGCGGTGAACGTGAGCTGAGTGAAGATACACCACAGGTCACCGATGATTTCGCCGCGCAGCTGTGCGGGGCCTGGGAAGAAACTGCACAACGCGCCGAGGAGCTGGGGATTCGCGTGGTGCTGGTGCGTACCGGTCTGGTGCTGAGCCCTGACGGCGGCATGCTCAAACGCCTGCTGCTGCCATTCAAGCTCGGCCTCGGCGGTCGCATCGGCGATGGCCGGCAGTGGATGCCCTGGATTCATATCGCCGACCAAATCGGCCTGATCGATTTTCTCTTGCAGCAGGGCGACGCTCGCGGTCCTTATAATGCCTGCGCGCCATTACCCGTGCGCAATGCCGAGTTCAGCAAAGCGCTGGGCCAAGCGCTGAGCCGCCCGACCATTTTCCCGGCGCCGGCCTTCGTCCTGCGCGCTGCACTCGGCGAGATGTCCGAGTTGCTGCTCGGCGGCCAGCGTGCCGTGCCGGCGCGCCTGCTGGAGGCGGGTTTCAGTTTTCGTTTTACCCATCTGGATGTGGCCCTGGCGGATCTGCTGGGCCATCAATGACTAGGATTTCGCATGACCGATCACGCATTGTTGCTGGTTAACCTGGGTTCGCCCGCGTCCACCGAAGTAGCCGATGTCCGCCGTTACCTCAATCAGTTCCTGATGGATCCCTACGTGATCGACCTGCCCTGGCCGCTGCGTCGATTGCTGGTGTCGCTGATTCTGATCAAGCGTCCTGCCGCATCGGCACATGCCTATGCCTCGATCTGGTGGGACGATGGCTCGCCGCTGGTGGTGATCAGTCGCCGTTTGCAGGAAGCGATGAAGGCTCATTGGACTCAGGGCCCGGTGGAGTTGGCCATGCGTTATGGCGAGCCTTCCATCGAGTCGACCCTGCAGCGTCTAGCTGCGCAGGGCATCCGTGAAGTGACCCTGGCGCCGCTGTATCCGCAATTCGCCGACAGCACCACCACCACGGTGATCGAAGAGGTCAAGCGGGTGGTGCGCGAGCGCGGCCTGGACATGCGTCTGTCCACTCTGCCGCCGTTCTACGATCAGCCGGAATACCTCGACGCCCTGGTGGCCAGCGCCAAGCCTTATCTGCAGCAGGATTTCGACCACCTGCTGCTGAGCTTTCACGGCCTGCCGGAGCGCCACCTGCACAAGCTCGACCCCAGCGGTCATTGCCTGAAAGGTGAAGATTGCTGCCGCAGCGCTTCGCCCGAGGTGCTCGCCAACTGTTACCGCGCGCAATGCCTGCGCAGTGCCGAGCTGTTCGCCCAGCGCATGGGCTTGCGCCCTGAGCAATGGTCGGTGAGCTTCCAGTCGCGTCTGGGCCGCGCCAAGTGGATCGAGCCCTATACCGAGAGCCGTCTCGACGAGCTGGCCGCGCAGGGCGTGAAGAAGTTGCTGGTGATGTGTCCGGCCTTCGTCGCCGACTGCATCGAGACCCTGGAGGAAATCGGCGACCGTGGTCGCGAGCAGTTCGTTGAGGCCGGTGGCGAGAGCCTGCAGCTGGTGCCCTGCCTGAACGATCATCCCGACTGGGCGGCGGCGTTGAAGGTGCTGTGCGAGCGGGCGCCACTGATGATCTGAGCGCCTGTTCAGGTAAAACAGCGCTGCGGCCAATGCCGGTCAGAGACAGAACTGTAGGAGCCGGCTTGCTGGCGATCCGCTCAAAC
>JBLUOL010000143.1:0-12234 GCA_048065775.1 Pseudomonas sp. GW6 | reverse complement strand
CCTCGCCCTGTTGCACGGCGCCCACCAGTTCCTCCAGCGCCAGGGCACTGGCCACCTCGCCACGCGCGTGCCCGCCCATGCCATCGGCCAGCGCCCACAGCCCCAGATCGGGACGGCAGGCCAGGGCATCCTCGTTATGCGTGCGTACCTGGCCGGCAACGCTCTGCGCAGCGAAGACCACGGATACAGGGGAAGGCTGAGACACGCGGCGAATCCTTGAGCAAAATGCGATTGCCCATGATGCGGCGACGCGGACGGGCTGTCACCGCCCGCAAGGCCGTAAATGCGCAACCGTTAACCAAAATGCGATGCTTAAATAAGTCGCCAGATCCTTCCCGCCTGCCCCCCATGATCACACCGCGCTTTCGCCATCTGCCCCTCCAGTTGCGACCGCTGGTCGACAAGTTCTACCGCGACCACCGCTCGCCGATGCGCAGCCAGGCGGGGGATGAACTGTGGGTGGCGCAAAGCGCCAGCGAGATCGTCGCCGCCCTGAGCCTTCGCCCTATGGCGGGTGGGCAGTGGCTGACCGGCCTGTTCGTCGCCCCTGCGCTGCGACGCCAAGGCGTGGCGGCAGCGCTGCTCAGCCACAGCCTGGCGCTGCATCCCGAGCCCGTCTGGCTGTTCTGTCATCCCGAGCTGCGCAGCTTCTATCAGCGCCTGGGCTTCGAGGACTGTCCAAGCCTGCCGACCGAGCTGGCCGTGCGGCTGACCCGCTATCAGCGCAACAAATCGCTTGTCTCGCTGCGCATCCACTGAGCAGCCTGTCGGTCTGGGCGAAAATACTGGCACTTTGCTCAGGAATGCCCCTTGCCATTAGCGGTCAAAGCTCTGCATGCTTGGTCCATAACAACGAAAAGAAACGCTATGGCTACCCAGACCGCTCGCTTGCTGAAGCGCCTGCGCAACGATTTCCAGCTATCGATCATCACCTTGATGGGGCTGTTCGGGGTCATCGGCATCTCGCCTTATGCCGTCTACCGCCTGCTACATGGCAACTACCTGGTCGGTATCGCCGACACCATCATCGTCTTTTCCACACTGTTCGCCGTGCTCTATGCCTGGGTCACCCGCGACACGGTCAAGCCCGGTATCTACCTGGCGGCCGTGTTCTCTGTCGGCGCCACGCTGATCGCCATCAACCTGGGGGTCAACGGCCTGTTCTGGATCTATCCGCTGATCCTCTTCAACTTCTTCATGGTCACCCCCGGCAAGGCCCTGCTGGCCACTGCGCTGGTGCTGGTCAGCCTGGTCAGCCACGCCCTGCTGGTACCTGGCAGCGTGTTCGAAAGCCACTACCAGATGGTGTCGTTCCTGGTCACCTGCATGATGGCCAGCGTGCTCAGCTTCATTTTCGCCTTCCGCACCCGCAACCAGCGCGACCAACTGCAATCGCTGGCCATTCATGATCCGCTGACCGGCGCCCGCAACCGCCGGGCGATGAACGAAGAGCTGAAGATCGCCATGGCCAGCCATCGCCGCCACAGCGACAGCTACGGCTTGCTGGTGATGGATCTGGATCACTTCAAGCAGATCAACGACCGCTTCGGTCATCACGTCGGCGACCAGGTGCTGGTGGCCTTCGTCGAGCTGATCAAACGCTGCTCACGCAAGGAAGATCGCTTGTTCCGCTTTGGTGGCGAGGAGTTTCTCCTGCTACTGCCCAACACCGAGCTGACGGGCCTGCAGGCGGCGGCGCAGAATCTGCTCAGTTGGGTGGCGCAAGAGCTCAAAAGCCCAGGCGGCGCGGTGACCGTCTCCATCGGCGGCGCCATTCTGCACAGTGGCGAGCACTGGGAAGGCTGGCTGCAGCGCGCCGATGAATGCCTGTATCGCGCCAAGAGCGAGGGGCGCAATCGCGCAGTGATCGCCGATGCCCCGAGCGGCCCAAACAAGACTGCCGCTAGCCACTGAGGCGTCAGCGGCTGCGGTGTTGTTGATAACTACCACTGCCGGGCTGGCGCTCGATGATCAGCCCGCCCGGATATTCGGTGCTCTGGCGGATGCCCCCACGGCTTTCGCTGGAATAGCTGCCATAACTGCTTTCCTGACGCACGCTGCCCTGCGGCAGACGCTGCCCACCGTAGAGATTGTGCTGCTGATAACTGGACGAGCCCGAGACGCTGCCACTGGCCCCTGGGCTGACGTAGCTCTTGGGAATGACGCGAATGGTCTGCGGCTGATCGGCGAACGCAGCACTGGCGAACGCCGTCGCCAGGATCAGGACAAGCGAGCGAATGAACATGAGCAACTCCCCTTCGAGTCAGGGCCAGACGTCACGCGCCTGAGCCGAAAATCATCATCACACCGGCTTTGACAGCAACGCGAGGGAATTTTCAGCGCTGATACGACAAAGGGTCAGCCGAAGCTGACCCTTTGCTGGAAATGGTGCCGGAGATAGGAATCGAACCTACGACCTTCGCGTTACGAGTGCGCTGCTCTACCGACTGAGCTACACCGGCGGGAAACGTCGGCATTATGCGAGTTGCCACGCTCGCGCTCAAGTCGCTGCGACGTCAGCTGTCGAGCAGTTCGATGCGATCGTCGTGGATGCGGATCAGGCCCTGCTTGTAGAGGCCGCCGATGGCCTTCTTGAAGTTGCCCTTGCTGACCCGGAAATGCTCGGAGATCAGTTCCGGCGGGCTCTTGTCCCCCAGTGCCAGCACACCGCCCTGCGCACGCAGTCGTTCGATGATCTGCTCGGCCAGGCCACTGGCGGCTTCGTGACCGATGGGCTGCAGGCTCAGACTGATCTTGCCATCGGCACGCAGCTCCTTGATGTAGCCCTTCTCGCGCATGCCGCTGCGGATGAACTTGAACAGCTCGTTCTTGTGGATCAGGCCCCAGTGCTTGCCGTCGATGATGGCCTTGAAACCGAGGTCGGTACGTTCGACCACCAGCAGGTCGACTTCCTGGCCGACCTGGTAGTTGGCCGGCACCTTGTCCAGGTGGCGGTCCAGGCGTGCGGTGGCGGTAAGGCGGCGGGTGCGCTTGTCCAGGTAAAGGTAGATCACGCAGTAGTCGCCGATCTGCAGCGGACGCTTCTCTTCGGAATGCGGCAGCAGCAGGTCCTTGGGCAGGCCCCAGTCGAAGAACAGGCCGACGCGGTTGATATCCACCACCTTGAGGCTGGCGAACTCACCGAGCTGGATCTTCGGTTTCAGGGTGGTGGCGATCAGCTTGTCTTCGCTGTCGAGGTAGAGAAACACGTTGAGCCAGTCATCGACTTCGCTCGGCGTGTCCTTGGGGATGTAGCGCTTGGGCAGGAGGATTTCGCCATCCGCACCACCGTCCAGGTACAGACCGAAGTCGGTGTGCTTTACCACCTGCAAAGAATTCATCCGCCCAATCAAGGCCATCGCGTTTCACCTCACCAAAACAGCCGGCCATTCTACCCGAGTTAATCCGCGACCGGGCCGGCGTCGTAGCGAATCGACGGCCGGTCGAATGGTGGTGTAAGTGACTGGGAAACAAGCCATAAGTTGCCGCGAAAAGCTGGCCAGGCGCAGCCTTATGCTATTCAACTGGGCGATTAACCAAGCAGAAAGGGGCTGCTTGAGGCATAATGGCCGGCCGCCCTTCTGAAAGAGATCAAGGTCATGGCCACCCTGCGCGTGAAGTCCTCCTCCAGCAAAGTCAGCAAACCCGCCCCAGCCGTGGAAACCCGCGAGTCCATCGAGGCGCAGATTGCTGCCTTCCTGCAGGGCGGCGGCGAGATCCAGCAGATCGCCAAGGGCGTCAGCGGCCAGACTTACGGCGGCACGCGCCAGATCACCATCAGCAAGAAGTGATCGCTTCGGGTGCGCATCGCGCACCCAGCCTCTCTCCAGCTTTACTCGCTCGCCAGCCCCAGGCGCAGCAACTGCCCTTTCGGCGCATCCGTCAGTACGTAGATATAGCCGTCCGGCCCCTGCCGTACGTCGCGTACCCGTGCGTTGAGCGATTGCAGCAGACGTTCCTCATGGACGATCTTGTCGCCATCGAGCTGCAGGCGAATCAGCGCCTGGCCGGAAAGTGCGCCGATGAACAGGTTGTGCTGCCAGGCCGGGAAACGCTCGGCATCGTAGAAGGCCATGCCGCTGATGGCCGGTGATTTTTCCCAGACGTGATGCGGCGGCTCGGTACCAGCCACGGTTTTGCCCTTGGCCTCGGGAATCGCCAGCATCGAATAGTTGACGCCATGGGTCGCCAGCGGCCAGCCGTAGTTCTTGCCTGCTTCGGGAACGTTGATTTCGTCGCCGCCACGCGGGCCATGCTCATGGGTCCACAAGCGGCCACTCCAGGGATTGAGCGCTGCACCCTGCTGGTTGCGATGGCCGTAGGACCAGATTTCCTCACGCGCGCCGTCGCGGCTGACGAAGGGGTTGTCCTCGGGGATGCGCCCGTCCGGGAAGATGCGCACCAGCTTGCCCTGCAGCTTGTCGAGGTCCTGCGCGGTGGGGCGATTGTTGTTGTCGCCCAGGGCGATGAACAGATGGCCATCGCGGTCGAACACCAGGCGCGAGCCAAAGTGCGTGCCACTGGACAGCTTGGGTTGTTGGCGGAAGATCACCTCGAAGCCTTCCAACGCCGTGGCGTCAGCCGACAGCTTGCCGCGCCCGACAGCCGTACCTGCCGCGCCGTCGCCCTCCTCGGCGTAGGACAGATAGACCAAGCGGTCCTCAGCGAAGTCAGGCGACAGCACCACGTCGAGCAAGCCGCCCTGGCCGACGGCGAAGACCTTGGGCACGCCGCGCAGCGGCTCGGACACTTCCCCATCGGTGCTTACCCGACGCAAGGCACCTGGCCGCTCGCTGACCAGATAGCCCTGGCCATCCGGCAGAAAGGCGACGGCCCAGGGGTTGGCCAGACCTTCGGCGACGGTGTGAACGTTCAACGGCCCCAGCTCGGAGCTAAGTTGCCGGTCTTCGGCGAAGCTGTACTGATAACCGAACAGGGCGAGCAGACCGAGGGCTGCGAGGGGTTTCAGGCGCGGCATCGTGGCGTCTCCATGCGTCAGACAAGCGGCCATAGTGCAACAGCCCCTGAGCCGTGGCAGCCCCGCAAAAGTTTCCTCAGGTTTCAGTCCGTCAGGTAGCGCCGCTCGATACGCTGGTATTCGCCGCTCTCTCTGAGCATACGAAGACCCTCGTCGAAACGCCGACGCTGTTCGTCGCGGCGGAAGCCGACACGGTATGGCGTCGGTGGGAAAATATCGAACCAGGCCAGTGGCTGGGTCACGTCGACCTGATCATCCACCTCGCGATCCAGGTAGCGGATGATGCGCTTGTCGCCCACCACCACATCGGTGCGGCCGCTATAGAGCAGGCGATTGCGATTGATCTGCAGCGCCTCCTCACGATAACGCGGATTGTTCATGGCCATGCGCTCGAACTCCGGCCCCATCAGCAGTCGAGCACGCTGAAAGGCGCTGACCGCGTACTGGCCGAGGTCGGCGATCTGCTCGATGCGATAACCGCGCTTGGCCAGCGCCACCGCCACGTTCTGGTAATGGATGTAGACGTCCGAATAGAAGGCCTGCACGCCACTGCGCTCGTGAGTGGTGGTAATGGCGTCGATCTCGCCGCGGCGCAGCATCAGGTGCAAGCGCTCTATCGGCGCGTAATAGGCGGTCAATTCAAAACCGGCGTTGTGCGCAGCACGCTCCACCAATTCATATTCCAGGCCACGCGGCTCACCTTCGTAGACATAAGGCGGTTTGTGCGTGCCAAAGCCGACATGCAGCAGCTCGGCCGCAACCGTCAGGCTCAGGCATGCCAGCATCGCCCCCAGCCACCATCTGAGCATCTTCTACCCCACTATCGGTCCCGCCAGAGCATAGACGCCTGGCCGCCTTCATAACCAGAGTGGATGCCGGCCGATTCATTCCGCTTTGCCCTATCGCGGCTAGACTGGCTGCACGCATTTTGCGCCTGCCTTCAGGAGATCAAGACCATGCTCAAAGCCGAATACCAACAACGCGGCCCGGTGCCGCAGGACGTGATCAGCGCGGTGCCACTGCAGTTGCCGGAACCCGCTGCCGGACAAGTGCGGGTCAAGGTACTGGCAGCACCGATCAACCCGTCCGACGTGCTGACCCTGACCGGCGCCTACGGCATGCTGCCGCCACTGCCGGCCGTGGGCGGCAACGAAGGCGTCGGCAAGGTCGAGGCGCTCGGTGAAGGCGTGAGCAACTTCAAGGTCGGCCAGACCGTGCTGCTGCCGGTCGGCTGCGGTACCTGGGTCACGGCTCTGAATGCGCCAGCGGAAAAACTCATCCCGCTGCCGGATGCCGACCCACTGCAACTGGCCATGCTTACCGTCAACCCACCCACTGCCTCGCTGCTGCTCAGCGAATTCGTCGACCTCAAGCCGGGCGACTGGGTGATCCAGAACGCCGCCAACTCGGGCGTCGGCAGCTACCTGATCCAGTTGGCCAAGCTGCGCGGTTTCAAGACCATCAATGTGGTACGCCGTGATTCGGCCGTTGCCGGCGTCGAGGCCGAGGGCGGTGATCTGGTGCTGGTGGACGGACCGGACCTGGCCAAGCGTGTGCGCGCAGCCACTGGCGGCGCCGAAGTACGCCTGGGGATCGACGCGGTCGGCGGCGTCAGCACCGACAACCTGGCCGCAGTGCTGGCCAACGGCGGTGTACTGGTGAACTACGGCATGATGAGCGGCCAGGCCTGCCAGGTTTCGCCAGCCTCCTTCGTGTTCCGTGACGTAACCCTGCGCGGTTTCTGGCTGGCCAAGTGGTTCCAGCAGGCCAGCCCGGCGCAGCAGATGAAGGTGTTCGGCGAACTGGTGCAACTGATTGCCGGCGGGAAGCTGAAGACCCGCGTAGCGGCGACTTATGACCTGGAGCACATCAAGGACGCCGTGGCGGCAGCCGCCAGCGGCGAGCGTGACGGCAAGATTCTGCTGGTGCCCTGAGGCTGACAGCGCGCCCTGCCTCCGAAGTGCACCCGGCGCCCCTTCTCCCATGGGGCGCCCTCTCTCCTACCGCCCCCAGCAGCGCACTGCCTGCGGCGAGTACGCCCTGTGCAGGACAGTGCCACTGCAATTCGCCTGCTTATGCGCAGCGCGAAGCTGCTCAGCCAAAGCAGCTCATATCTGTGAGGAATAAGGCAAAGTACTTTTTTCCGTGCTAGAACCTATGGGATTGGTCATTTTATGGCCAATACCCCACTGACTCGCCGGACTGTCACTGATGAAAACTAAAAAAGACGCCGTAGCCCCCGCAAAGGAAGCCACCCTGGCCGATATCGCCGACAACCTGCTGGCGCCGCCCGCGCTGCCGGGGCACAGCGTTAGCGGCGAGCAGTATCTGTATTTCACCGAACGCGATATCGAGCGCATCCTCGATAACCTCGATGGCCTGCGCAACATGGTGTTCCCGCTGGGCGAGCCGTTGGACGAAGGCGAGTCGAGCCGTATCCAGCAATTTCCTTCGGTGTGCCTGATCGGCCTTGGCCGCTGCGGCTCGAACATCGCCCTGGACGTCGCCTCCCTGGTCTACAACGCGCGCCAGTTCTATCTGGAAGAGTTTCACAGCGAAGCCACTGCCACCATCGAGCAGGCCTCGCGCCCCAGTCGCTGGATTCGCAGCAACCTGCTGCGCGCGCCGCGCAAGAGCAGCAAACCGGTATTCCTGATCGAGCCGCTGGTGATGCTCGGCGACCTGGACAAGGACATCGCCGGGCGCATCCGCTTCTCGCGCAAGGGCGAGATGAGCGGTTTTCTCGACGATTACAGCAAGATGAAGATCATGGACCTGTCCGAGGTGCATGCCGGCGGTGCCGGCAACGCGCCGATCCTTGGTCAGTACCTGGCCAAGATCATCCTCAACAAGGACACCCAGCGCTTCTCCAACGAAGACTGGAAATTCATCCACAGCTACCTGATCGACTCCTGCGGGATCAAGGCCAACCAGTCGCGCCTGTACTTCTATATCTTCAGCGCCGGCGGCGGCACCGGCTCGGGCATGGCCTCGGAGTTCGGCCTGGCGCAGCAGTTCGCCTACATGAGCAAGACCTTCGATAGCAAGACGCCGGACGATGGCGAGGCCGAACGCGAACGTGGTTTCGTCTTCGAGCCGATCTTCACCAGCGGCATCTGCATCCTGCCGAACATTTCCGACCAGCGCAGCGAGATGTCAGAGGCCCTGCACATCAACGCCGGACGCCTGCTGTGCAAGTACCTGGCCGAGGAATGGGACTTCTCCTACAACTTCGACAACGAGCAGAACAGCGCCGAAAGCGTGATGCGCCGCATCCGCCCATGGAACGCGATGATGCTCATTTCCAACGACATCATGCGTTACGCCGAAGAGAGCGGTGACGGCAGCATCCACAACATCGACGTGACCGCCATGGAGCGCCACGCCAACCAGTACATCTCGCAGCAGATCTTCAACATCCTCACTGCCCAGGCGGTGACCAGCGACTACGACCAGAACTACTTCCGCCGCGCCGGCATCGACATCGGCGAGACCATCCGCCTCGACGCCAACGACCTGTTCATGAGCCTGGCCGGCCCAGTGGCCGTGGCTTATGCCGAATCCGTGGTGCCCGAACCGCATGCCCAACTCTCGGAGAAATTCCGCGTACTGGACAAGGAACAAAGCCCGCCGCGGCTGAACATCGACGACCTGTTCTTCCGCTCCATCGACCTGCCGCACTTCAACAAGGTCACCCAGGCCATCGAAGGCATCAGCCTGCTGCCGATCGAGTCCAAGCGCTATCGCCAGGCTCTGGAGCAATACAAGTCCAGCGGCTACGACGCCACGCAACTGAGCGACCTGCACTTCTTCAAGAACTGCTCCTCGGTGGTGTCCATCGTCTCGCTGCCCAAGGACTACAAGCTGTCCTACATGGACCTGAACCGCCTCAAGACCCACCTCAACAACCTCTTCCCCAACACCACGCTCAAGCGCTACGCGCTGGTGATCGGCGCCTCGGCCAACCTCTCGCTGACCACCCTGATCGTCAAGAGCCCGTGCCTGTCGGACGACTTCCTGACCCTGATCGTCGCCTACATCAAGCGCTGCTTCGCCCGCGACCAGTACCGCTTCGACGACAGCCTGGACGACGCCATGCTCGACTTCATCGTCTCCGAGCGTTTCAACGAAGCGCAGCTCGACGCCATGCTCAACGAGCACGAAGACCCGGCGAAGATCCTCGACACCAACTGGTATGCGATCAAACCGATGTACGAGAAGAAGTACCGCGAGCTGATCCACGACGCCGAGAAGTTTGTCTCGATCAATGACATCCGACTGACACGCGAAAGCGTCAAACAGGCGATCAAGTACCTGCGCGAAATCTATCGCCACCGCATCGGCAAGACCCGGGTGATCTCGCTCAACGATTACGGAAAATAGGTGGCACGGGCGTGCCTGTGCTTCACTGACTAGGGCACTCACACTGCCGCAAGGCGGGAGATGGCTATGGAAGGACTGTCGATCCGCTTTCTCGCCGACCTACCCGAGCAGGGCCAGCTCCTGCTCAATTGCGAACACGACCCCTGGCTGGTGGCACTGTCCTACGTCATCGCCAGCGTCGGCAGCCTCAGCACGCTGACCATCGCCAGGCACCTCGATAACGTCCTGAGGCGCAGCATGCGTCTGGTCTGGGGGCTGCTCGGCGGGCTGTGCCTGGCCGGCGCCATCTGGTCCATGCACTTCATCGGCATGCTGGCCTTCCAGGCGCCTGTCGCCATTCGCTATGACCTCGCCACCACCGTGCTGTCGCTGCTGGTGGCCCTGGCCGCCTCACTCCTCGCCGTGTACTACATGGCCATGCCGCGTCCCGGCCTGAGCCGCCAGTTGCTGGCCGCCAGCATCATCGGCCTGGGTATCAGCGCCATGCACTACAGCGGGATGGCGGCGATCCGCTCGGAGGCTCAGGCCTACTACCACGGCGGCCTGTTCACCCTCTCCATCGTCATCGCCATCAGTGCCAGCTTCGCCGCGCTGCTGCTCAACCGCTACGTGCGCCACGGCTCGCAGCTTCGCCAACGCTGGATGAAGTATTCGGCGGCGCTGGTCATGGGCGCGGCGATCGCCTCGATGCACTACACCGGCATGGCCGCGCTCAACCTGGTGGTAGCGGACGGCACGCCGCTGCAGTTGCGCAGCGCCGACAACAGCGTGCAACTGGTGCTGATCGTCGCCTCCATCACCTTGCTGATTCTCAGCCTGAGCCTGGCCGCAGCCTGGATCGGCCGCAAGCTCGACGACAAGGAGCGCGACCTGCAACGGGTCAATACCCTGCTGGTGCAGCTCGATCAGGCCAAGGCATCGCTGGAGCAGGTGGCGCATTTCGATCCACTGACCGAGCTGCTCAACCGTCGCGGCTTCAACCGGGTGTTCGCCGCCACCCTGGAGGAACACGCGGTGACCGGCCGCAGCCTGGCGGTGATGTTCCTCGATGTCGATCACTTCAAACGCATCAATGACAGCCTTGGTCACGACGCTGGCGACGAGTTGCTGCGTGTGGTGGCACAGCGCATCCGCAGCGCGTTACGTGAGCGCGACATCATCGCGCGCTTCGGTGGCGACGAATTCTGCGTGGTCGCCAGCCTCGACAGCAACGCCGACCCACGCGCGCTGGCCGCACGCATGCTGGAGCACATGAAGGAGCCGATCAGCTTTGCCGGACGCAAGATCGTGATGACCACCAGCGTCGGCATCAGCCTGCTCCCCCAGGATGGCGGCAACGCCGACGAGTTGCTCAAGCATGCCGATCTGGCGCTGTATCAATCCAAGGGCAGCGGGCGCAACGTGGTGCATTTCTTCAATCCGCACCTGAAGCAGAAGGCCTCGTTCGAGCTGCAACTGGAAGAAGACCTGCGCCAGGCCCTGCAGCAGGACAGCGGCCTGACCCTGTTCTATCAACCGATCATCGATCTGCGCAGCGGCGCGCTGAGCAAACTCGAAGCCCTGGTACGCTGGCATCATCCGCAGCACGGCCTGCTGACACCCGAGCGCTTCATCGCCATCGCCGAAGCCAACGGTTTCATCGATCAGCTCGACAACTGGGTGCTGCGCCGCGCCTGTCTCGACCTCAACAGCCTGGATCAAATGGGTTATCCGGGGTTGAAGATCGCGGTCAACTGCTCGGCGCTGAACCTGGCCAACGATCAGTTGCCTGGCCGCATCGAGCAGTTGTTGAACGCGACGCGCTGCCCTGCTCACTGCCTGGAGCTGGAGGTGACCGAGAGCGCGCTACTGAGCAACATCAATCGCGCCATCGGCCTGCTGGAAAACATTCGCGCGCTGGGCGTCAGCCTGTCCATCGACGACTTCGGCACCGGTTATTCCTCGCTCGCCTACCTGCGCCGCCTACCTCTGGATACGCTGAAGGTCGACCGCTCCTTCATTCAGGACGTGGCCCACTCCAGTCAGGACCGCGAGATCGTCCACGCCATCATCGCCATGGCCCACGCCCTGCATCTGAAGGTCGTCGCCGAAGGCGTGGAAACCGCCGAGCAGCTGGCGTTCCTTCAGGAACGCGACTGCGATCAGGTGCAGGGCTATCTGTTCAGCAAACCGGTACCGCTGGAGGAAATCCTGGCCCGCTTCCCGCCGCATTACCGGCCGCTGGAACGGGTAGCGGCAAGGTCTTGAGCCTTCGCCCCAGAGCAAAGGCACGCCGCTGAAGCGCCTCCTACAAGCAGCTGTGCAGCCCTTGTGGGAGGGGCTTCAGCCGCGACCAAGGCACGCCTCGCACTCAAGCCCTGAACGCCTGCAACCAGCCCAGGCTGGCCTGCGTACCCACCTCGCCCGGCTTGTACTCGGCGCCCAGCCAGCCGCTGTAACCGCTGTCACGTAAAACACCGAGCAGCGCGGGGAACGCCAGCTCGCCGGTACCTGGCGCGCCGCGCCCCGGCACGTCGGCGAACTGCACATGACCGATGCGCCCGGCCAGCAAGCGCATGCCTGCGGCCACGTCCAGCCCCTGACGCGCCATATGGTAGAGGTCGTACTGTGCGGCCAGATTCGGGTGATCCACTGCGCGCAGCAGCGCATCCAGATCCTCCGGCGTATTGATCAGAAAGCCCGGCATGTCGATCGGGTTGATCGCCTCCACCAACACGCGGATGCCCAACGTCGCGAAGGCCTCGGCGCTTTTGCGCAGGTTGGCAGCCAGGCAATCCAGCGCCTGCTCGCGGCTCACGCCTTCGGCCAGGCGCCCAGGCAGCACATTGATGCAGGCCGGGCGCGCCATGGCGGCGTAGGTCAGCGCCTCCTGC
>JBLUOL010000142.1:0-12333 GCA_048065775.1 Pseudomonas sp. GW6 | reverse complement strand
CGCGGTGTTCGACGGCCTGATGGCCGTGGCGCCGGGTTGGCAGGATGTCGCCTGGCTGTGTCAGCACAGCCGCCTGCCGGTACTGCTCAAGGGCATCTTGCATGCCGATGATGCACGTCTGGCCGTGGAAGCCGGTGCGGCCGGGGTGATCGTCTCCAACCATGGCGGTCGGGTGCTGGATTCGCAGTGGCCGGCATTGCGTTCGCTGGCGTCGATTCGCGCCGAGCTGGGCGCAGACGTCCCGGTGCTGGTGGACGGTGGCATCCGCCGCGGCAGCGATGTGTTCAAAGCTTTGGCACTGGGCGCCGATGCGGTGCTGATCGGTCGGCCTTATGTGCATGCATTGGCCACCGCCGGAGCGCTGGGTGTGGCCCATCTGCTCAGGCTGTTGCGTGAGGAACTGGAGGTGACCATGGCCTTGTGCGGTTGCCGTGATCTGAGAGGCATCTCTGCTGAGATGGTGCAGAGGGCGTGAGGCGGCGGATCTGTATCGATTAGGTCCGACCGCTGCGGGGACCTGAAGGAGCGTCAGCGAGCCGCCGCTTCTTGCGAAGCGGCGGCGCCGTAATCAGAAGTCGATCACGGCAGACAGCCAGAGACGGCGACCTTCTTCTACGGTGCCAGTGGTGGACTGGCCGGTCTGCATGTAGTCGGTTCCGTACGCCGTACCGTCGACTGCGCCGTTGTTTGCATAGGCTGTGTAGGCCTTGCCTTTGACGAAGTCCTTGTCCAGCAGGTTGTAGATCGCAGCATTGAACGTCACGTTCTCCGAGGCTTTGAACGAGCCACCCAAATGGAACAGGGTATAGGCCTTGGTGTTCTTGCCCAGGGTGTCGTAGATCGACTGATTGGTGGAGTAGCTGCCGTTGGCATTGGCCAGGTTTTCGTACTTCGAGGTAAAGCGAGCGCGTTCGCCACGGTACTCGCTCTTCAGCCACAGGTTGAGGCGGTCGGTGGTCTGCCAGGCGAGCTTGGCATTGGCCAGATGTTCGGGAGTATTGGTCAGCGGTTGGCCCTTGTTGTCGCCGCTTTTCTGTTCGCTATCGGTATAGGTGTAATTGCCCGACAGCGTCCAGGCCGGCGCGAAGTTCCAGCTGGCAGCAAGTTCCAGGCCCTGGGTTACGGCTTCGTCGATATTGATCTGCTGCGAGCAGGTGCCAGCCGGGAGTCCGCCACTTGCTATGTTGCCGCTGCACAGCGGATCTGCAACCGGATCACCGCTGGCGATCTTGTCCTTGAACTTGTTGTGGAACAGTGTGGCGTTGGCATTGAAGCCGGACAGACTGTCGAAGTAGACGCCAAACTCGCTGCTGGTGGTTGTCTCAGGCTTCAGGTTTGGGTTGCCGATGGTGACGACCCGTCCCTGGCTGGTGACACCGTTTATGCCGCCATGCAGGTCGTTCAGATCCGGAGTCTTGTAACCACGGCTGATGCCACCTTTCATGGTCCAGTGATCGGTGGTATTCCACACCAGATAGGCGCGTGGGCTAACGTGGCCGCCGAAGGCTTCGTGGTCGTCATAACGAGCGCCCAGGGTCAGGGCCAGATCATTACGCAGGCGCCATTCATCCTCGGCAAAGAGCGCCCAGGTTTGCTGCTCGAACGTGGTTTGGGCGATGCCATCGGTCATCTCGGCCTTCCACCACTGGCCACCGATAGTACCGATGTGCGAGTCACCTATGGGAGCGACCAGCTTCGTGTCGAAAACCAGATTTGTGGTTTCCAGCTCGCGATCATCGCCAGCAATTGCGCCAGGTACGGCCGTCGGATTACCAATGGTGCCGGGGATGGTACGGCCGATCGTCTCGGTGGTGTTGTGCATCAGGCTGGAGTCGAGTGTGCCGAAGCCCAGGCGCGCAGTGTGGGTCAGGGCGACCTGCTCGCGTTCGAAGCGCAGTTCGTCGGCATAGCCATTGGCGGCCGTGCTGGTGAGTGTGCAGGCGTTATTCAGACCGTCGAGGGTGCCGAGTTGGCATTCGTCGTTGTTGTACTTCTGGCGGCCGCGTTCAATATCCAGGCCGAAGTCGTGATTCTCGTGCGGAGTTAGAGTCAGGCGTGCTCCCAGATTGTTGGTACGGCCATCGACTGGAGAGGGGCCGCGCTTGCTGACATCCACGCCGTTGCCGTAGCTCAGGTCGGACTCTTCACGATTGAACAGGCTACCCCGTACCTGCAGGCCGAGCAGGTCGTCGATCAGCGGGCCGCTCGCGTAGATGCTGGTGTTGCGGGTATCACCGAAGTCGCGATTTTCCTGGTAGGTGTAATCCTGGGTCAAAGAGCCGGACCACTCCTTGCCGACCTTGCGGGTGATGATGTTGATCACCCCGCCCATGGCATCGGAACCATACAGGGTCGACATCGGCCCGCGAATCACTTCGATACGCTCGATGGCCGACAGCGGCGGCATGAAACTGGTGGAGGTTTCGCCGAAACCGTTGGGGGTGACGTTACCGGCTGCGTTCTGCCGGCGGCCGTCGATAAGGATCAGAGTGTACTGACTGGGCATGCCACGGATGCTGATGTTCAGCCCGCCAGTCTTGCCGGTGCCCTGGCCGATATCGATACCCTCAACATCGCCCAGAGCCTGCGCCAGGTTGTTGTAGCGCTTCTGCTGCAACTCCTCGCGACTGATCACGCTGATGCTGGCGGGGGCTTCGGTGATCTTCTGTTCGAAGCCGGAAGCACTGACGACCACGTCGCCCAGGGCGATGGGCTCATTGGCCTGGGCGCCGAAGCTGGCGGCCAAGGCGATGGCGCTGGCCAAGGCGGTGCGGGAATTGAGGGCGGACATCGATCTACTCCTGGCAGTAAGAGGGTGCAGTCGGAACAGTTGCAAACGGCCGGGATGATAGTGATTTGCATATAAGGTTCAATTGCGGATGATATCGATGGGCATGGCATCCGGCTGGATAGGCCGTGGCGATTGGCCTGCAGGCAGATGTAAATTTTGTAAATGCGATAAATTCTCGAATGAGTCCAGCGCCTTTGCGCATGCCTTGCTGGCGCTCTAAGCTGCCGACATGAACTCAATTCTTCTCAATTGCGACATGGGCGAGGGCTTCGGCGCCTGGCGCATGGGTGACGATGCGCTGGCCATGCCGCTGATCGATCAGGCCAACCTCGCCTGCGGCTTCCATGCCGGCGATCCGCTGATCATGGCGCGTAGCGTCGAGTTGGCTGTAGCGCAGGGCGTGAGTATCGGCGCGCATCCTTCCTATCCCGATCTGCAGGGCTTCGGCCGCCGACATTTGCAATGCTCGGCCGAAGAGGTGCGGGCGCTGGTGCTCTATCAGATCGGCGCGCTGGATGCCTTCTGCCGCGCCGCCGGTGGCCAGTTGGCCTACGTCAAGCCGCACGGCGCGCTGTACAACGATCTGGTGCGCGACGATGCGCTGCTGATGGCGGTGCTCGATGCCTGCCACTGCTACCGCAAGGGCCTGCCGTTGATGGTACTGGCGCTGGCCGACAACGACCGGGAGCTGCGCCTGGCCGACGAAGCGGATGTGCCGTTGATGTTCGAAGCCTTCGCCGACCGCGCCTACCTCTCGGATGGGCAGCTTGCGCCACGCCGGCTCAGTGGCGCGGTACATCAGGATCCCGAACGCATTCTAGACCAGGCGCTGGCCATCGCCCGTGGCGAGCCCTTTGCCGACATAGATGGCAAGCCGCTGCGGCTGCGCGCCGACAGCCTGTGCGTGCACGGCGACAATCCCGAGTCGCTGGCGGTTTTGCGCCGCTTGCGCGCCCGTCTGGACGCGCTGTGAGGGATCAGTTGGGCTGCCAGTCCAGAGTCAGCTCATCCTGCCAGGCAAAGCGTTCGAAGTGACTGCCGACGACGCCTTCCAGGCGTTGCAGGTCTTCGCTGTTGGCGCTTTCCACCTGTAGACGCAAGCCCTGGTTTTCTGCCTTCAAGGTCGCCACACCAGCGCCGAACTCGATGCGGCCCTGCTGCTCGTCGAAGTTGACCGGAATCTTGTGCGCGAAATGCTTGCACAGGCGGCTGATATAGCGCGCCGGGGTATCGGTTGCGACGAAGGCGCTGCTGCTGAATGAAGTCATTGATCATTCCTCTGGATGTCACGTTGGAAGCGGCCGCTGGAGCGGCTGCGCGGTTCAGTACGCCAGTGTGAAACGCTGGCGGATATGCTGCGGTTTTTCGGCTTCGTCGATCAGTGCCACAGCCAGATCGGCGGTCGAGATGCTGCCCGGCTCGTCACCGTTCATCAGCAATTCGTCCTGGCCGAGTCGGAACTTGCCGGTGCGCGGCCCAGGTACGAGTAGGGCGGCAGGGGAGAGAAAGGTCCACTCCAGCTCCTGCTCGTCACGCAGCATGTTCAGCGCCTGGCGTGCTCCCTCGGCGCCCTCCTTGTACTCGGCGGGGAAATCCGGCGTGTCGATCAGCTGCAGACCTGGCGCGACATAGAGGCTGCCGGCGCCACCGACCACCAGCAGGCGCCTGACTCCGGCCTGCTTGCTCGCAGCGACGATGGCACGACTGCCAGCGATGAACTGCTCGCGAATGTCGGCCACACCCCAGCCGGGGTTGAAGGCGCTGAGGACCGCATCGTGACCACGCAGCTGTTCGGCCAGCGCCGCGCTGTCGTGCACATCGGCCCGCACGGCGACCAGGTTGGCATGAGCGGGGAGTTTTTCCGGATGACGTACCAGGGCGGTGACCTGGTGGCCGCGGTTCAGGGCTTCTTGCAGCAGCGGCGCGCCGACGTAACCGCTGGCGCCGATCAGGGCGAGTTTCATGGGAAGTGCCTCGGTGTGTGAAGGTGAACACATGATCACTCTGGATAAACGCCGGAAAAACTGGCCTTATGCACTTGGATAATTAAGCGGAGCTTCATAATGGAGCAGCTCAAACGTATGGCGCTGTTCGCTACGGTGGTGCAGAAGGGCTCGATGGTCGCCGCTGCCGAGGCCCTGGGCATGAGCGCGTCGGCTGTCAGCCAGCAGATCCGCCGGCTGGAGGAGGCTACCGGCGTCAGCCTACTGCATCGCACCACGCGCAAGCTGACTCTGAGCGAGGCGGGCGCCCAGTTCTATGAGAATTGCCGACAGATCGTCGAGCTGGCCGAGCAGGCCGAGCAGCGCCTGGCCGAGCAGCGTGACGCGCCAGTGGGGGAGCTGCGTATCGCTGCACCGGTCGGCTTTTCCGGGCCGGTGTTGAGTGAAGCGCTGGCGCCGCTCTTGAGTGCGCATCCGGCGTTGAGTCTGCGTCTGTTTTTCCAGGATGAGCAGATCGACCTGATCGAGCAGCGTATCGACCTGGCCATCCGCGTCGGCCAACTGGATGACTCCAGCCTGGTGGCCCGGCATGTCGCCGACTGGCGCATGCTGGTCTGCGCTGCGCCGGCCTACCTGGCGCGCCACGTCTGGCCGACGCAGCCGCAGCAACTGCTCGATCTGGACTGGATCGCGCTGAACACCGAGCGCAGCCAGCACCTACAGCTGCACGGGCCGGGCGGCGCGATGCAGCGCCTGCGCCTGGAAAGTCGCATCGCCTGCAACAACATTCTTGCAGCGCGCCAGTTCACCCTGGCTGGCATGGGCGTTTCACTGCAGCCGGAGCCGGAAATCCGTGAGCTGCTGGAGCGCGGCGAGCTGCTGGCCCTGCTGCCGGACTGGCAGCTGCAGCCGATCGGCCTGCATATCGTCACCCCGCGTCGCGACGCGCAACCGGCCAAGGTGCGCTATGCCATCGAGGCGCTACGGCGCCATCTGCTCAATGCATGATGATCAACAGTCGGCATCCGTCTCTGGCTGTGCGAGGATGGACGGCAATCAATCTCTCCGTCAGAAAGGACCCGTGATCCACACCGATGAAGACGCCCAAACGTATTGAACCCCTGGTCGAGGATGGCCTGGTGGACGAGGTGCTGCGACCGCTGATGAGCGGCAAGGAAGCAGCGGTCTATGTGGTGCGCTGTGGCGACGAGCTGCGCTGCGCCAAGGTCTACAAGGAAGCCAACAAGCGCAGCTTCCGCCAGGCCTCCGAGTATCAGGAAGGGCGCAAGGTGCGCGGCAGCCGCCAGGCGCGGGCCATGGCAAAAGGCAGCAAGTACGGGCGCAAGGAGCAGGAGCAGGCATGGCAGAACGCCGAAGTCGCCGCGTTGTTCCGTTTGGCCAATGCCGGCGTGCGGGTGCCCAAACCCTACGACTTTCTCGATGGCGTGCTGCTGATGGAACTGGTGGGCGACGGCGAGGGCGATGTAGCGCCACGGCTCAATGACGTCGACCTGCACCCGGACGATGCCCGTGAATTTCATGCCTTCATGATCCAGGAAATCGTCAAGATGCTCTGCGCCGGCCTGGTGCATGGCGACCTGTCGGAGTTCAACGTGCTGCTCGGCCCCGACGGCCCGGTGATCATCGACCTGCCGCAGGCGGTGGACGCGGCGGCGAACAACCATGCCTTCAGCATGCTCGAACGCGATGTGCGCAACATGGCCGAGTACTTCGGCCAGTTCGCCCCCGAGCTGAGATACACCAAGTACGCCAAGGAAATGTGGGCACTCTACGAAGCCGGCAAGCTGCAGCCGAACAGCCAGCTGACCGGCGAGTTCGCCGAGCCCGAGGACGCTGCCGATATCGACGCGGTGATGCGCGAGATCAAGGCCGCGCTGGCCGAAGAGGCGAAAAAACAGGCGCTACGCAACGCTGAAGACGAGCCCAAGGACGCCGAGCCGATACCGCCCTGGATGCGCTGAGCAGCGGTTATCGGGGGCTGCGCCGTGCCGTAGCCCGGATGAAATCCGGGGCGGTGTTCGCAGCCTTCCCAGGATTGCATCCGGCTACCAGGTACCCCCATGCGCGCATTTCGATGCGCCGCAGCTCACGCCCTCCTCGATCCCCTTCAATATCGGGCAGTCCGGCCGGTCGTTACCCTGGCAACTGTTCGCCAGCTCCACCAGCGTGTCGCGCAAGGCCGTCATCTCGGCAATCTTGCGCGACAGTGTGGCGATATGCTCTTCGGCCAGCGCCTTCACATCGGCACTGGCGCGCTGCTTGTCCTGCCACAGTGCCAGCAGCTTGCCGACTTCTTCCAGAGAAAACCCTAGATCCCGCGCCCGCTTGATAAAGGCCAGGCGGTGCAGGTCCGATGCACTGTACTGCCGATAACCACTCTCCGACCGCCCGGCATGGGGCAGCAGGTCGATGGACTCGTAGTAGCGAATCATCTTGGCACTGAGGCCGGTGTGTTTGGCGGCTTGGCCGATGTTCATGGTTGATTTCGCATCGAATGGAATGACGGGGAAGTATCTCAGAAATATCCAAGGGTCTTCCCCTCCGGCGGAGTAGTCAGTCGTACCATTTCACTGCTGCGGTCTACCTCTTTTTCGCGCCTGACCTCAGGAGAGATGAGCAAACCGGTCATGCGTACTGGCGAGCTGGAGGGCTGGAAATTTTGGCCAGCTGTTCTGCCTCTCGGTTCTCATCCAGGGAGCGCCATTGAGCTACCAGCTCATGCAGATCCTCTCTCTCGATCAAGTCGCCAAAAACGTCTTGGGCGGTCAGCGGTCGTTCTGCCTGGTTTAGCAGGCGCATCTTGGCACGCTCCAGTGCTTCACGCTGTTGCCGGCCCAGGGTTCGCGCCAGGGTGATGCCCTCGTTATACATCTGCCTCAGCTGCAGATCGGATTTGTTGTAGAAGCGCGTGTCGTGACGCTTTCTGATTTCATGGCGGAATTCGACGAAGCTGCGTGGTTGCCAGCTAGCCAATTGTTCTTCGGCACGCTGAATCAGGTTGTGGATGTCCTGAATCTCGGCGGGAGAGAACAGCGCACCTTCGCGATTTTCCACGCCGGCATGCCAGCGCAGCAGGGTGGTGAGCATGGCGCGGCTGTAACCGCCGTCGCTGGAGTGTTCCGCGGCGGAGAATGCCTGGTTCACCAGCGACATGCGCTTTGGCATGTCGCCCTGCAGATCGACGGCTCCGGTATAGCTTGCACAGGCCCGCTCATCGAGAATTGCGCAGCCGGGTTGCCAGAGAATGGCTGTCTCGCTTCCGGCCCCCGGTTTGCGCGGCACGAAGTGGCGTTGCTCGCCGTGGTGCTCGTAAGGGTCGCCCTTCAAATTGAGCAGGCCACCCAACAGCAGTGCGATACCCAGCAGCGGAGAGCTGAACAGCGCCACGGTGCCTGCACTGGCCAATTTCCACTCGGCGTCCATCCAGGTGAAGGGCACGGCGGGCACCGGGTCGTTATGGTTGACCAAGCGATGATGCGGCAGGGCTGCGGCGGCCTGGACGAAGGCGCGGTCGCCTGCGCGAGGGGCGCCGAAGGTGTAGAGCTGGATATTCTGAGACCAGTTCGTTCTTAGCCACTCAGCTAAAAGCAGAGCGATGGCTCCGCCAAGACTGTGTCCGCAAACGATTA
Organism: Pseudomonas sp. GW6; assembly: GCA_048065775.1. Taxonomy (GTDB): domain Bacteria; phylum Pseudomonadota; class Gammaproteobacteria; order Pseudomonadales; family Pseudomonadaceae; genus Aquipseudomonas. The sequence continues at coordinate 3,949 of JBLUOL010000142.1, read as the reverse complement.
CGGTCTGTTCATCCGTATAGAACGCCTCCATATAGCGCTCGACGAATACCTTGGCCGCCTGGAAGGCGCCGTAAAACCCCCGGTGAGCCTGGCCGACCCCTTCGGCGTAGGGCACCTGGCGGGCATCCAGGTCGCGCAGGATATCCGGGGTTTCCTGGGTGCCGCGTACCGAGATCAGCAGCACCTTGTCGTTGTGGGTGATGAAGGCCTGCGTCTCGGTCTTCTCGTCATAGAGAAAGTGCACGTCCTCCGGGTTGTTCCAGCCATTTTCCGCTTCGGCCTTGTAGCGTTCGGGGTCGTGGGGCATGACCTCCAGGCGCTTGGAGTAGGGTACTTCCTCGCAGAGCAGGTGGTAGCTGGCGGTATTGAAAAGCGTGGGCCTGGCCAGGCGTGCAAGCTGCTCGCGCAGTACATGGCCGATGCTGCCCTGGAGGGTATAGGGCGGGGCTGTCGACACATAGCGCTCCTTCGGCTGCTTGGCCTTGCCGAAGGGGGCGTAGACGAAGGTGCTCATCACCGCCAGGTGATAGGCGTTCAGCGCGCAGAAGGCCTTGTCGTGCGACAGCAGCGGGCTGTAGGCGCGCAGCGCCTTGACTTCGAGCAGGTGGTGCAGGTTGGGCGCCAGTGCCACGCCGGTGCGTTCGGCGGCCAGGCCAGCGTTCTGCTTGAGCACGGTGGATGGGCGTGGCCACCAGTCACTGTCGGCATCCGGCAGATGCTCCTTGGCCTCGACGAAGTCCCTGACCTCCACCCTCAGAAAACGGGCGTTTTCCCGTGTCGCGCGTCCCTCCGCCAGGTAGGTTTTGCTATCGGGGTTGCGAGGGCCGGATGGGGAATGTTCGGCGGCGACTTGTAGGGCTGTCAGAGGGAGTTGGAAGGATTTTCGGTCAAGAAAATGTTCGTACCATTTGTCACCGCCACGATAGTCAGTCAGAAGAGAAAGAACCGATGGGCCGCAGTAGATATTTTCAACACGCGCATATCCATCCTCGTCCAAGGCTCCTTCGTACTGTTGACCTTGGCTGTCATGCAGCATGTAGGGCAGGCCGGCATAAGGGTTTCCTTCGCCATGTTCGTCGACCAGCCGGAAACTGACCCAATTTCCCCGTAGGGGGCAATCCAGCATTTCCACCCTGTTCGTTTTAGTCGAGTCATTCATCCCTGATCACTCCGTGCAGTTGGGGTAGACGGTGCATTCCTGCCCGTTCATCTGGAAGGTTTTGAACGCAGGTGGGTTCTGGCAGCGATCAGATGATTCCGTTCCCTGGCATGGGCGCCAACCTGCATCGGTCTTGATCCAACGCCTATCATAAGAGGGCTCTTCCTCCGGGTTTTCCCGAAAGTTCAGGCGAACCGTCTTACCTGGCAGCTCATCGGCTACCAGATAGGCGCCTGCACCTTTGCAGCTCAGGAGCTTGCTGATTTGACCTTGTCTGGAATGAGCTTTGCTGAGCTGAAACAGCCATGTGCACTCGGCCTGCTTGGTCAGGGTACCATCGGCTTCGAAGCTCGGCGCCCCCAGTGGGAGAGTTTCTACCAGCGTCAGGCCGCCGTTGTCGTAGGTACGCTGCCAGTCCTTGTCGCCATAGCGACCATGGATAAACAGCCCGACCCGCCCCAGGCGCATCTCGCAGAGTCCATCGCGATAACTGACGGGGATGTTGAAGCGGTACTGCTGCGGTGTGCTCTGGAAATCGCTCTCGAAGGAACGAGCCTGGCTGCGGCCATTGCAGTTATTGGCCACGTCGTAGTGGGCCTGGGCCTTCAAGGCGAAATCGGCCGGCAGTTCCCCCTCCAGGGTGAAACGCTCGCCGGTAAGCGGCGCGAGCGAGCTGCAGGCACTCAGTGACAGCCCCAGCAGCGGCAGCCCCAGCAGCGGCAGCCATAACACATGGATAATGGGCTTGTTCATCCCTGATTCACTCCGTGCAGTTGGGGTAGACGGTGCATTCCTGCCCGTTCATCTGGAAGGTTCGAAACTGTGGTGGTTCTGTACAGAGTTCTTCGAATTGTGTGCCCCAACGTCCGGTACAGGGTTTCCAGCCTGACGGGGTCTTGATCCAGTAGCCCCGCATGTAAGGGCGTTCTTCTCCAGTCATTTGGAAATCTAGGCGAACCGTCTTACCTGGCAGTTCATCGGCTACCAGATAGGCGCCTGCACCTTTACAGTTAAGGAGCTTGCTAATTTGACCTTGCCTGGAATGAGCTTTGCTGAGCTGAAACAGCCATGTGCACTCGGCCTGTTTGGTCACGGTGCCATCGGCTCCGAAGCTCGGCGCTCCCGGTGGCAGGGTTTCTACCAGCGTCAGGCCGCCGTTGTCGTAGGTACGCTGCCAGTCCTTGTCGCCATAGCGACCATGGATAAACAGCCCGACCCGCCCCAGGCGCATTGCGCAGAGTCCGTCGCGGTAACTGACGGGGATATTGAAACGATATTGCTGCGGTGTGCTCTGGAAATCACTCTCGAAGGAACGGGCCTGGCTGCGGCCATTGCAATTATTGGCCACGTCGTAATGGGCCTGGGCTTTTAGGGCGAAATCGGCCGGCAGTTCGCCCTCCAAGGTGAAACGCTCGCCGGTAAGCGGCGCGAGCGAGCTGCAGGCGCTGAGGGCGAAGGGCAGTGTGCCGATAAGCAGCCAGGTGGGGTTGCCGTGCCGCATCATGGTCAGGCCTCCGCGGAATCGATCAGGCTTTGGCAGCGGATGAAGTGCTGCTCGGGCGTTTCCCCCTCCCGTGCCGGCCAGGCCGGGTGCGACGCCAGTTCGGGAGTCAGTTGGTGGCGAATGAGGAAACGTACCTGCTCGGGGGATTGCCATTGCCAGTTTTTGGCCTTGGCCAGTTGCCCGTCCAGCCAGTCGTCCAGCGGTTCTGAGTCCGCCAGCCGAGCGGTGTCGGTCGCATGTCGTTGCCAGAGCCATTGCAGCAGGTTGTGACGCACGATCCGCTCGGCGACGGGTTGCCGTTCGGCGATCTCCTGCCATGGGGTCGGAAATGGCCGCAGGCAGGGGCCGGGAGCGGGATTGTCGAAACTGCTCCAGGCTGCTCCATCCCAGCACAGGGCACTGGTAAGAGGGCCCAGGAGCAGGGAGATATCCTCGGGCGGCAAGTGAGCCAGGTGGTGCGCTATCACCCGGTTGTCCTGCAGGCGGTACAGTGCACGCTGGCCGTCGTTTTCGATCAGCATACGTTCCCGCCAGTGCTGGGTGAGCAGCTCCCGGTCGAAGCGCTCGACGCTGGCCAGCCAGCCCCAGTTGCGCTGAGGATTGGCCAGCAGGTCGTCGATGAAGTCCGACTCGCCATCGGGCAGACGTGCCAGCCAGGGGGCGACCGGCGCCAGGTCGGCGAATTCCGTACCCAGGTAGAGGTTGAGATGATCCTGCGCCAGGCCAGCGCCGAATAGTGCCACGACCGGATCTGGCTCGGCGAGAGGGTCGAGGACGATCAGCAGGTCGCGCTGCAGGGAAAACTGCCCTGTTATCCACTCGCGAGCCTGATTCGATGAGGCGTCGAGTTGGAGGTCGTCATGCCGTTTCATGCGAACCTCCATATGAATAGCGTTTTGCATTGCCGGGCGTCGGTCTTGATGGCGGCGATCATGGGCGGGAATCCCTGGCCGGAGCCGGTAGGTCGCATATGCCCTCGCGGCAGGCTTCGCAGATCGGGCAGCGGCTGGCGCCCAGTTCCCGGGCCTGGCGCGCGATCTGCAGCTGTACGTTGGCCAGCGCCCGTTCAGGCTTGGCGCCGGCCTTGTCCTGATCGGCTGCCCACGGAATCACCGGCATCAAAATCTTTAATCCCGTTCCACTACCCGGCCCTCCCCCCGAATTCATCTTGATCGTCGCCCCGCTCAGGGTCACGCCGCTCGGGTCAAGCTTGAGGAAGCTGCCGCCGCCTGCGGCGGTGAGCTCCATGCCGGCGTCGATCACCACCTTGCTGCCGGCGTTGTAGT
>JBLUOL010000141.1:0-12335 GCA_048065775.1 Pseudomonas sp. GW6 | reverse complement strand
ATCCGCGCCGGGCGGGCGCCCACGCCGGGTCCCCCCGTGGCCGCGCGCGGCGCGCCCGCCGAACTGCTGGAAAGCGCAGCCCAGGCCCGCGAGCCCAGTGCGCTGCTGCCGCTGACCGAACTCTACCTGTTCTACCCACAGGACTTTCCCGCCATGAACCTCGCGCAACGTATCCAAGACTGGCGCCAGCAGGGCCTGCCGCAGGCAGAGCTGGCGCAGATTCTTCTGTATCGCACCGATGGCACCTACGACCAGCACCTGGGCGAGATCGAGCGCATCTGCCAGGCACGTCTGGCCAGCAACGACGCGTGCTACGCCGAACTGGCCACCGTGTACCAGAAGCAGAACCGCGAAGACGACCGCCAGACGCTGATCGACCAACTGTTGGCGGGCTACCGCGCCGGCAATGTTTCGCCCAACCAGGTCGAGTCCGTGGCTCAAGTCCTCAGCGACCCCGAGCTGGGCCAGCCGCAACCGCAGCAGGCGCAGGACCTGCTCGAGGCCATCGCGCCGAACTACCCGGCCGCCTGGGTCAGCCTGGCGCGCCTGCTCTACGACTATCCGGGCCAGGGCGATATCGACACCCTGCTCGGCTACCTGGAGAAGGGCCGCGAGGCCGCCCTGCCGCGTGCCGAGCTGTTGCTCGGACGCCTGTACTACGAAGGCAAGCTGCTGCCGCAACAGCCGAAGAAGGCCGAAGAGCACCTGCGCAAGGCCGCGCCCAGCGAGCCCAGCGCCAGTTACTACCTGGGGCAGATCTACCTGCGTGGCTACCTCGGCGAGGTCTACGCCCAGCAGGCGCTCGACCACCTGCTCAGCGCTGCGCGCGCCGGCCAGCTCAGCGCCGACTTCGCCCTGGCGCAGATGTTCAGCCAGGGTCGCGGGGTCAAGCCCAACCCGGTCAACGCCTACGTATTCAGCCAACTGGCCCTGCCGCGCAACACGCCGCCGACCTTCGAGCTGGCCCATGCAGTGGCGCAGAGCCTGACCCCGGCACAACTGGCCGAAGGCCAACGCCTGCTGCGCGAGGAGCGCGATGCCCGCGGCATCGTCCTGCAGCAGCAGGCCGCCCTGCAGGTCAGCCAGCCATGAACAAGGATGCACGCATGCAGCTAAACCGTATCGTCAGCCAGTTGGGCCTGAGCGCCAGCCTGCTGGCAGCCAGCGCCGCCTGGGCGGCGGATGCACCGAAGAATTTCGGCCTGGATGTGAAGATCACCGCGCAATCGGAAGACGACCGCGACCTCGGCACCCGCGAAGGTGGCGACGTCAGCGGTATCGGTCTCGACCTGCGCCCCTGGGCCTACGGCGAACGCGGCAACTGGAGCGCCTTCGCCATGGGCCAGGCAGTTACCGCCACCGACACCATCGAAACCGACCCGCTGCAGGACGACGGTGAAAACAGCACGCAGCGCAGCGACGCGCGCCAACCGGACAAGAGCTACCTGGCCATGCGCGAATTCTGGGTCGACTACGCCGGCCTCACCGCCTACCCTGGCGAGCACCTGCGCGTCGGCCGTCAGCGTCTGCGCAGTGACGAAGGCACCTGGTGGGACACCAACATCGAGGCGGTCAACTGGCGCTTCGATACCACCCTGCTGCAAGCCAACGTCGGCATTGCCGAGCGTTTCTCCGACTACCGTACCGACCTCGACGACCTGGCGCCCGAAGACGAAGACCGCCAGCACTTCTTCGCCGGCCTCGACTACCAGTGGACGCCCGGCCACCGCATCGGCACCAAGCTGCATCACAGCCGCGATGACGGCCGCCTGGCTAATCCCGGCGAACGCGTCGACGAGCTGAGCAAACGCTACACCGGCGACCTGACCTGGTTCGGCCTGCACGCCGACGGCGGCTTCTTCGAGCGCAACTCGCGCAATCGCCTCAACTACTGGGCGCAGATGACCTGGCTCAAGGGCGACACCGACCAGCTGCAGCAGCAAGTGGTCGGCAGCGACCGCATCGCCACCGGTTCGCGCAGCCAGGACGTCGACGCCTGGGCCATGGACCTGGGCCTGCGCTACAGCCTCGATGACAACTGGAAGATCGGCGCCGCCTATGCCCGTGGCAGCGGCGGTGGCGACGACGACAAGTCGCGCCAGTTCATGCAGACCGGCCTGCACAGCAACCGCGCCAATTTCACCGGCGTCGAATCGCGCCTGCATCGCTATGGCGAAGCCTTCCGCGGCGAGCTCTCCAACCTGCAGGTGGCCAGTGCCTTCAGCTCCTGGCAACTGGGTCAGGACTACGACGCCAGCGTCGTCTATCACCGCTTCTGGCGCGTCGATGGCGACCAGGACGTCGGCGACAGCGGTATCACCGCGCCACTGGTGGCTGGCGAGAAAGATATCGGCCAGGAAGTCGACCTGGTGCTGACCCGCTACTTCAAGCAGGGCCTGCTGCCGGCCACCGTCGCCGAACAACTGGAAGACCGTTCGGCCCTGGTACGCCTGCGCGCCGGCGTGTTCCTGCCGGGCGACGCCTACGGCAGCGGCACCGACTCGGTGATGCACCGCGCCTTCGTCGACTTCATCTGGCGCTTCTGAGGGATCGGATCATGCAACCCAACGGCTTAGCCCTACCCCTGCTGCTCGGCGCGCTGTGCCTCACGGTGCCACTGGCCCAGGCCAACCCGACGCAGCACCAGTTCGACTACCGCGTGCGTAGCGCACCGGCGGACGAACTGCATATGGAAGCACCCACGCTGCCGGACCTGTCCGGCTACACCAAGGAGGCCGTGCTGGCCAAGATTCCGCGTGAAAAACGCGGCCAGGTGGTGGTGCGGCGCATGCTGCGCCAGGACGCGCTGAAGGACTTCACCGGCGGCAACGAGCGCCTGCGCGAATGGATCAAGCGCCAGCAAGGCATGCCCCAGGCGATCTTCATCGAAGGTGGCCTGGTCACCGCCCAGGACATCGCCAAGGCGCTGCCCGACAGCCAGTTCGCCGAGCAGGAGCCGGGCGTGTACCTGGCCCGTCTGCCCATCGTCGTGGCAGAAGGCGCGGCGCTACACGTCGGCAAGGAAACCCGCGAACTGCGCTTGTCGCAGGAGCGCGGCTCGTTTCTGGTCAACGATGGCCTGATGTTCCTCACCGACACCCGCGTCACCGCCTGGCGCGAGGCCGACAACGGCCCGGCGAGCATGCGTGACAACGGCAAGGAGTTCCGCCCGTTCCTGGTGTCCTGGGGCGGCAGCGAGCTGTACATCGCCAGCAGCGTGATCACAAGCCTGGGCTACGACAACTCCAAGTCCTACGGGGTGTCGATCACCCAGTACACGCCGAACATGCACGAGCGCCTCAAGCGCGACGAGCCGACCGGCTGGCTAATCGACTCCGAGTTCGTCGACCACTGGTACGGCTTCTACTGCTACGAAGCGCAGAACGTGGTGATCAAGGGCAACACCTACCGCGACAACATCGTCTACGGCATCGACCCGCACGACCGTTCCCACGGCCTGATCATCGCCGAGAACACCGTGTTCGGCACCAAGAAGAAGCACGGCATCATCATCTCGCGCGAGGTCAACGACAGCTGGATCATCAACAACGAGAGCTACGACAACAAGCTCTCCGGCGTGGTCATCGACCGTAACAGCGAACGCAACCTGATCGCCTACAACCGCGTGCACGGCAATCACTCCGACGGCATCACCCTGTACGAGAGCGGCGACAACCTGCTGTGGGGCAACCATGTACTGGGCAACCAGCGCCACGGCATTCGCATCCGCAACAGCGAGAACATTCGCCTCTACGACAACGTCTCGGCGATGAACCAGCTCACCGGTGTGTACGGCCACATCAAGGACCTGTCCGACACCGACCGCGACCTGGACCTCGACCCGTTCGATACCAAGATCTCGATGATCATCGTCGGCGGCACCCTGGCCGGTAACGGCTCCAGCCCGATCAACATCGACTCGCCGCTATCGGTCGAGCTGTACCGCGTGAAAATGCTTGCCCCGCGCAAGAGCAGCGGCATCCAGCTCGCCGGCATCCTCGGCGAAAAACAGGACGAAATCCTCGACCTCATGGTGCGCCAGCGCCTACCCGTGCTGATCGATCCGATCGAGCCCGAGAAACTGACCAATTGATGAGGCCAACGATGATCCCATCACCCTTCAAGTCCCTTTCCCTGGCCGTGGCCTGTGCCCTGGCCAGCACCGCCCTGCAGGCGCAAGAGCGCCAGGCGCCGCAGTATCAGGTCGAAGACTGCTGCTCGCTGTGCCCGGCTGCGCACGACGCCAGCCGCTACACCACCAACTACATGAAGAACTTCGTCACTCTGCTCGATGCCGAGGAAGGCTGGCTGTTTCGCAGCGTCGAAGACCTGCGCACCGAGTTCGGCACCAGTGAAGTCGGCTACCAACGCCTCAAGGAGCTGCGTGACGGCCTCAAGCAACGCGGCGTGGAGCTGGTGGTGGTCTACCAACCGACCCGCGGCCTGGTCAATCGCAACAAGCTGTCGCCCGCCGACTACCAGCGCTTCGACTACGACAAGGCGCTGCGCAACTACCGCCAGGCGCTGAGCCGCTTCGAACAGCTGGGTATCTGGGTCCCGGACCTGACCCCGCTGACCGACGAGAACAGCGACAAGGAGTTCTATTTCCGCCGCGACCAGCACTGGACACCCTACGGTGCCGAGCGCACCGCACGGCTGGTGGCCGAGACGGTCAAGCGCATCCCCGGTTTCGAAGATATTCCGCAGAAGGAATTCGTCACCGAACGCATCGGCCTGATGGGCAAGACCGGCACCATGCAGAACGTCGCCAGCCAGCTGTGCGGCACCGGCTATGCGGTGCAATACGTCGACCAGTTCGTCACCGAGCCCAAGGACGCCAGTGATGGCGACGCGCTGTTCGGCGACGACAGCAGCCCGAAGATCACTCTGGTCGGCACCAGCCACAGCGGCAAGAACTACAACTTCGGCGGCTTCCTCGAACAATACCTGGGCACCGACGTGCTCAACGCGGCCTTCCCTGGTGGCGGCCTGGAGGGCGCGATGCTCGAGTACCTGGCCAGCGATGCCTTCCAGAACGACCCGCCGAAGGTGCTGATCTGGGAGTTCTCGCCGCTCTACGACCTGGCCTCGGACAAGATCCACCGCCAGTTGATGGCCAGCCTGAACAACGGCTGCAGCGGCCAGACCGAGCTGCTCGCCAGCGAGAAACGCCTGCATCCGGGCAGCAACGAGGTACTGGTCAATGGCGAGAACAAGCTGCTGACCCTGGCCGGCAATCGCCACCAGCTCGACCTGCGTTTCAGCGATCCGTCGGTCAAGCGCGTCGACGCCACCATCTGGTACCTCAACGGTCGTCGCGAACAGCTCAAGCTGGAGAAACCCAACACCGTCGATACCGACGGGCGCTTCGCCGTGGAACTGCGCGACGAGCCGGGCTGGGGTGATCAGAACTTCTTCGCCCTGGAAATCCAGAAGCCCGAGGACAGCGCCGACGACCTGAAAGTCCAGGCCAGCCTGTGCCAGCGCCCTAGCGGGCCCAGCCAGCAAGTCGCGCAGCACGACTGAGGAGGCCACCATGCCCAAACGACTCGTTCCACTCACTCTCATGGCGCTGCTGCTCAGCGGCCCGGCCTTCGCCGCGCTGCAGCCGCCAGCGGGTTACTACGCCGCCGTGGGCCAGCGCGAGGGCAAGGCGCCCGTCTGCCCTGCGGTTCCGCAGCCGTACACCGGTGAGCTGCAGTTCACCAGCAAGTACGAAGGCTCCGACAGTGCCCGCGCCACGCTCAACCGCAAGGCCGAGAAGAACTTCCGCGAGCAGACCTCGCACATCACCCGCCTGGAGAAGGAAGCCGGGCGGATGATCACCGGTTACATGCGCACCGGTCAGCCGGAGCGCCTGGAATGCGCCATCGAATGGCTGGATAAATGGGCCAGCGCCGATGCGCTGGAGTCCGAGCAGTTCAACCACACCGGCAAGTCGATGCGCAAATGGGCGCTGGGCAGCCTGGCCGGCGCCTGGCTGCGCCTGAAGTTCTCCGAGTCGCAGCCGCTGACTGCCTACCCGCAGCAGAGCGCACGCATCGAAGCCTGGTTCACCCGCCTGGCCGAATACACGGTGCGCGAGTGGAGCGACCTGCCGCTGCGCAAGATCAACAACCACAGCTACTGGGCGGCCTGGTCGGTGATGGCGGTCGCGGTGATCAGTGATCGCCGCGACCTGTTCGACTGGTCCGTGGGCCAGTTCCGCATCGCTGCCAATCAGGTCGACGACGAAGGCTACCTGGTCAACGAAATGCGCCGCAGCCAACGCGCCCTCGCCTACCACAACTATGCCCTGCCGCCGCTGGCGATGATCGCCGCGTTCGCCGAGGCCAATGAGGTCGACCTGCGCGGTGAGAACCATGGCGCCCTGCAGCGCCTGGCCGAACGCGTGCTGCAAGGGGCGCGCGACCCGGCTGCGTTCGCCCAGCGCACCGGTTCCAAACAGGACATGAGCGAGCTGCGCAAGGACTTCAAGTACGCCTGGCTGGCGCCCTACTGCAGCCTCTACGACTGCAGTGAAGAGACCCGAGAACTGAACCAGGAGATGGGGCCGTTCAACAGCTTCCGCCTCGGTGGCGAAGTGACCCAGGTGTTCGATAAACCGTAGGAGCGGCTGGGTGGCATTCCGCTTTAGCCGCGATTTTCGCGGATGAATCGGCCCCTACGGGATGTAACAAAACAAACCCTCCGCTCGCGGGGGGAAAGGGGGACGCTGCCCCGGCTGTTCACGGAGAAGCACGGATGGTCTTTTCATCCAACGTCTTTTTGTTCCTGTTTCTGCCGATCTTTCTCGGCCTGTACTACCTGTGCCCGAATCGCGGGCGCAACCTGCTGATCCTGATTGGCAGCTACGCCTTCTATGCGTGGTGGCGGGTGGATTTCCTCCTGCTGTTCGCTGCCGTGACGCTGTGGAACTACGTCTTCGGCCTGCGTATCCAGGCGCACGCCGGCACAGAGGCGGCGCGGCGCTGGGTGGTCGCGGGGGTGGTCGGCAATCTGGCCACGCTGGGCTACTTCAAGTACGCCAACTTCGGTGTGGCCAATATCAACGCCGTGCTCGAATCGATGGGGATGGAACCCTTCGTCCTCACTGCGGTGATCCTGCCGATCGGTATCTCCTTCTACATCTTCCAGTCGATCAGCTACCTGATCGACGTGTACCGCCGCGATACCGAGCCGACGCGCAACCTGATCAACTTCGCCGCCTTCATCGCCCTGTTCCCGCAGCTGATCGCCGGCCCGGTGCTGCGTTACAAGGACCTGGCCGACCAGTTCACCGACCGTACCCACAGCCTCGACAAGTTCAGCGAAGGCGCCACACGCTTCATGCAGGGCTTCGTCAAGAAGGTGTTCATCGCCGACAGCCTGGCGCCGCTGGTGGACCACTGCTTCGCCCTGGAAAACCCCAGCACCGGCGACGCCTGGCTGGGCATGATCGCCTACACCGCGCAGCTGTATTTCGACTTCTCCGGCTATAGCGACATGGCCATCGGCCTCGGCCTGATGATGGGCTTTCGCTTCATGGAGAACTTCAACCAGCCCTATATCAGCCAGTCGATCACCGAGTTCTGGCGGCGCTGGCACATCAGCCTGTCCACCTGGCTGCGTGACTACCTCTACGTACCGCTGGGCGGCAATCGTCACGGCACCTTCAACACCTACCGCAACCTGTTCCTGACCATGCTGCTGGGCGGTTTCTGGCACGGCGCCAACTGGACCTTCCTGATCTGGGGCGCCTGGCACGGCGCCTGGCTGGCCATCGAACGAGCGCTCGGCGTGAAAGCCGCACCGATTGTGTTCAACCCGTTGAAATGGGCCTTCACCTTGCTGCTGGTGATGCTCGGCTGGGTGATCTTCCGCGCCGAGAACCTGGATGTGGCCGGGCGCATGTACGCCGCGCTGCTGCCCTTCGGTGACTGGCAGTTGAGCGAGCTGACCCTGGCGCACATCACCGGGCTGCAGATGGTCACCCTGGTGCTGGCCTGGGTGGTGATCGCCGTCAATGGTGCCCGCCAGTTCCTCGCCAGCCGCGGCCATGAACCGGGCCTGACCCTGGCCAGCGCCGGCGTCGCCCTGCAGACCATCGACCTGCGCATGGTGGCCCTGCGTGGCGCCCTGCTGGTGCTGTTCTGCGTGTCGCTGCTCAAGCTCTCCGCGCAGAGCTACTCCCCCTTCCTCTACTTCCAGTTCTGAGCGGAGGCCGAGAATGAATCGCTCCTTCAAGACCCTATACGTCGTGCTGTTCGCCCTGCTGCTGTTGCCGGCCAGCCTGCTCGCCCTGACCAGGCTCGCCGACTACCACATGCCGGCGCAGCCAAGCGTGCTCGACGGCGGCCTGGCAAAAAGCATCGAACGTCACTACGACGAGAACTTTCCGCTCAAGCAGGCGGGCATCAACCTCTGGGCGGCCGTGGAATACCTGCTCTTCGGAGAAGGACGCAGTGGCCTGGTGATCGGCGAGGACGGCTGGCTGTATTCGGACGAGGAGTTCGACCCGGTAGCCGACGGCCAGCGCCAGATGCGCGACAACCTGGCACTGATCCGCGGCGTGCAGCGCCAACTGGAAGAGCGCGATATCCAGCTGCTGCTGGCCATCGTCCCGGCCAAGACCCGCCTGTACCCGGAGCACATCGGCAACCATCGTCCCAGTGCCCTGCAGCGCAGCCTCTACCCGCGCTTTCACCGCGCGGTGCGCAATGCCGGGATCGCCGCGCCGGACCTGCTCGTACCGCTGCAAGCGGCCAAGAACCAGGCGCCGATGTTCCTGCGTACTGACACCCACTGGACCCCGGAGGGCGCCGACGTCACTGCCAAGGCGCTGAGCGAAGTGGTGCGCAGCGCCATGCAACTGCGTGGCGAGCCACAACAGTTCGTCACCGAGACCGTGGAAACCCGCACGCACGAAGGCGACCTGACTCGCTTTCTGCCGCTGGCACCGCTGTTCGAAAACCTGATGCCGCAGGCCGACCGCTTGCAGCAGCGTGAGACCCAAGCCGCCGAAAGCAGTAGCGACGACCTGTTCGGCGACAGCGACCTGCCGGTGACGCTGGTCGGCACCAGCTACAGCGCCAACCCGGCCTGGAACTTCGCAGGCGCCCTGCGTGAGCACCTGCAACGCGACCTGGCCAACCACGCCGAGGAAGGCGGCGGCCCGCTGGTCCCGATGCTCAAGTACCTGCAAAGCGACGAGCTCGAGGACCACCCGCCACAGCTGGTGATCTGGGAATTCCCCGAGCGTTATTTGCCGATGGCCAGCGACTTCACCGATTTCGACCCGCAATGGCTCGCCGCACTCAAAGACGGCGGCGAGCGCCAGGGGCTGGCTGCTGCCAGTCACTGATTAATCCCCCAAGGAGGACTATCCGATGACAACTCAAACTACCCTACGCCGCTTCACCCTGGGCGCCTGCGCCCTGGCCCTGGGCCTCGGCATGTTCCAGGCACAGGCCGATGACGGCGCCCTTTACGGCCCCAAGGCACCGAAAGGCTCGGCCTTCGTTCGCGCCTACAACGCCAGCAGTGCCGAACTCGATGTCAGCGTTGGCCAGACCCAGCTCAAGCAGATCTCGCCGCTGGGCTCCAGCGACTTCAAGTTCCTTCCGGCCGGCAGCTATCAGGCCCAGGTCGGTAACGCGCAGATGGCGGTGGATCTAGAGGCCGCGCGTTACTACACCCTGGTCAGCCAGACCGGCGCCGAGCCGCGCCTGGTCGAGGAGCCGCCCTTCACCAGCCGCCAGAAAGCGCTGCTGCGTGTCCAGAACCTGACTGACAGCACCCTCAGCCTGAAGACCGCAGACGGCAAGACCGCCGTGGTCGCCGACGTCAAACCCGATGGCCGTGGTGACCGCGAGATCAACCCGGTGAAGGTTGGCCTGGCGCTGTTCGACGGCGAGCGCAAGGTCGCCGACCTGAAACCGGTCACCCTCGGGCGCGGCGAAGTCGTCAGCCTGTTCGTCACTGGCGGTCAGGGCAAGTTGTCGCCGGTATGGGTCAAGCGCCCCATCGACGGTTAAGGCAGTGCGTTTCTAGAACAAGGAAAACGGCGGGTACACGTCGCACCGACACGACACGGGCAAACCACTTGATCAATCGCTCAGGAGAGACACAACCATGACCCCCATCATCCTTTCCGGTGGCAGCGGCTCGCGACTCTGGCCTCTTTCGCGCAAGCTCTATCCCAAGCAGTTCCTCGCCCTGACCGGTGAGCAGACGCTGTTCCAGCAGACCCTGCAGCGCCTTTCCATCGAGGGCATGCAGCCACCCGTGCTGGTGGCCAACCAGGAGCACCGTTTCATCGTGCTCGAGCAGTTGGAGCAGATCGACCTGCAGGCACAAATGCTCCTGCTCGAACCCTTCGGCCGCAACACGGCACCGGCTGTGGCCATGGCGGCCCTGCAACTGATCGCCGAAGGCCGTGACGAGCTGATGCTGGTGCTGCCGGCCGACCATGTGCTGGACGATCAGCAAGCCTTCCGCCAGGCCTTGGCGCTGGCCACCGTGGCCGCCGAGAAAGGCGAGATGGTGCTGTTCGGCGTGCCGGCCGACCGTCCGGAAACCGGTTACGGCTACATCCGCGGCCAGGCCGACGGCACACTGCCCGACGGCGTTGCACGTGTCGCCAGCTTCGTCGAGAAACCCGACGCCCAGCGCGCCACCGAGTACGTGAAGAGCGGCGATTACTACTGGAACAGCGGCATGTTCCTGTTCCGCGCCAGCCGCTTCCTCGAGGAGCTCAAGCACCACGACGTGGATATCTACGACACCTGCCTGCTGGCCCTGGAACGCAGCAAGCGTGAAGGCACGCAGATCGCCATCGACCCGGCCACCTTCGCCTGCTGCCCGGACAACTCCATCGACTACGCCGTGATGGAGAAGACCAGCCGCGCCTGCGTGGTACCGCTGGCCGCCGGCTGGAACGACGTGGGCAGCTGGTCGTCGATCTGGGAAGTGCACGACAAGGACGAAGCCGGCAACGTGACCAAGGGCGACGTGGTGATCGAGGACAGCCGCAACTGCCTGATCCACGGCAATGGCAAGCTGGTCTCGGTGCTGGGCCTGGACGATATCGTCGTGGTGGAAACCAAGGACGCCATGATGGTGGCGCACAAGGACCGTGTGCAGGACGTCAAGAAGCTGGTTAGCAAGCTCGACGCACAAGGCCGCTGCGAGACCCAGAACCACTGCGAGGTGTACCGCCCGTGGGGCTCGTACGACTCGGTGGACATGGGTGGCCGCTTCCAGGTCAAGCACATCACCGTCAAGCCGGGCGCGCAGCTCTCCTTGCAGATGCACCACCACCGTGCCGAGCACTGGATCGTGGTGTCCGGCACGGCCAAGGTGACCTGCGACGACCGTGAGTTCCTGCTCACCGAGAACCAGTCCACCTACATCCCGATGACCTCGGTGCACCGCCTCTCCAACCCGGGCAAGATCCCGCTGGAGATCATCGAGGTGCAGTCCGGCACCTACCTCGGCGAGGACGATATCGAACGTCTGGAAGACGTGTACGGTCGTAGCGATGCAGTAGCCGCTGGCGCCACACACTGAGCTGTTCGTAGCCCGGATGTAATCCCCGGATTGCATCCGGGCTACGCCCCTCCCACCGCTCATGTCCGCTCCAAGCCTGTCACACCCTGCGACAGCCCACGCGGTTACCCTGACAAAGCACCTTGTGTAGGATGAGCGCAGACTTCGCAAAAAGGCTGCCCTCATGCTGTTCGGTGTCGTACTCGTCATCACCTGGCTGATTCTGCTGATCCGCTACCCGACCAAGGCGCTACCGGTGTCCATGGCCGCGCTGGTCGGTCTCGGCCTGGTGGCCACCTGGGTGATCTGGCAGGAAAGCCGCGACGAGCGCTACCTGGCCCATCTCGAACTGCGCCTGAGCTACGACCCGCAGCGCTGCCCTGCTGACCGCCCGCTGGCCATCGACCTGAAGAACGGCAGCGACGCCGCCTTGCTGGAACTGCGCTGGGAAGTCGCTGCCTACCGCCCAGGCAATGCCACCAACCTGGCCCAGCGCCTTTACGAATCGCCGCGCTACAGCGGCCCCGGTGAACTGCTGCCGGGCGCCAGCTGGAGCGACTGCATGCCCCTGCCCGACCTGCGCAGCGGCTATCGCCCGGCTACGCTGGAGTTTCGCGCCGAGCGCCTGCAAGGCAAGTTCATACGCTGATAACTGCTGCACGCCGAACGCAGCCTCGTAGCCCAATGAGATGGACTCCTCCCTCCTACGGCGTCATTGCGCCAGACTGTAGGTTACGAAACAAACAATCCCGGAGGGGGAGCCCGCATGAAACTTAAACGCATAGGCGTGGATTTGGCAAAGCAGG
>JBLUOL010000140.1:0-12336 GCA_048065775.1 Pseudomonas sp. GW6 | reverse complement strand
CCAGGCCCGGCCAACTGCGGGTGGCGCGGGCCAGGCGTACGGCGTAATCGAGCACCTGATCATCCAGTGGCAGATCGCTGGCGATCTTCTGCAGGGCCAACACGTCCTTGGCTTGCAGTAGGGTGCGCAGCGGGCTGACTTCGAGCATGTCGGCCTTGGCCGAGCGGGTCACCTGGCGCACCATGTTCAGCTCTTCGTCCTGCTGCGGATAATCCATGCGCAGCTTGAGAATGAAGCGGTCCAGCTCAGCTTCCGGTAGCGGGTAGGTGCCTTCCTGCTCGATCGGGTTCATGGTCGCCAGCACCATGAACGGCAGTTGCACCGGCAGGGCGCGGCCTTCCAGGGTCACCTGGCGCTCCTGCATCACTTCCAGCAGGGCGGCCTGGGTCTTGGCCGGTGCGCGGTTGATTTCATCGGCCAGCAGCAGGTTGGTGAACACCGGGCCCTTGCGCAGCTTGAACTGCTCGCTCTGCATGTCGTACACGGCATGGCCAGTGACATCGCTGGGCATCAGATCCGGGGTGAACTGGATACGTGCGAACTCGCCGCCAAAGCAGCGCGCCAGCGCGCGCACCAGCAGGGTCTTGCCCAGCCCTGGCACACCTTCGACCAGCACATGGCCACCGGCGATCAGTGCGGTCAGCACGTCGTCGATCACCGCGCTCTGGCCGATCACGGCCTTGCGCAGCTCGGCGCGCAGGGCCTGGGCCAACTGGCTGGCACGCTGGCGCTGCTGCGCTTGCGGGTTGCTCGGCGTGGCGGCTGGGGGTTCCTGCACCGGCAGGTTGTCGTTCTCGGGGATCTCGCTCATAGGGCATTCCTGAGGGTTTGCAGGTGGGCGACCTGGCGGGTGAAGTCACTGGCGGATAGGCGCTGCGGCGGCAATGGGCGCATGGCCTGGCTGATGTCCTTGGCGGGCAGGCGGGTCAGGCGACCAAGAACCTGCCACTGCTCGGCGACGGCGAGCTTCTCGAAACCTGGGTGGCGGCGCCGTGCGCGGCGATTGATGTCCTGTTGCAGGCCTTTGAGCAGGCTGTGCTGGCCGCTGCGGCGGAGCAGGAAGTCGGCACTGCCACGCAGGTGTTCCTCGAGCTGGCGCCGTGCTCGGCTGGCCGGTGCCTGCAGCGGGCCATGACGCATGCCGACGTGCCACAAGGTGGCGATGATCAGCAGGGCCAGCACCAGCAAGGCCAGCGGGAAATGGCGCAGCAGCAGGCGCGCCAGACCATCGCTGTCGGCGTGGTAAAGCAGGGTCACGGCGCTGTCCTGGCTCAGGTACCAGAGAAGCCAGGCATGGTCGTACTCGTTGATATTACGGTTCTGCCAGATCCACGGGTCGCTCAGTACGGTGATCAGTCCGTCGCCGTGATACAGCTGCAGCAGGTGCGTGGCAGAGTCGCTATTGGCCCAGGCGTGCGCGCGGTTCTGCGCATCGTACAGGTGAAAATCGGTGTCGAAGGCGATGTAGGCCGGGGCCTGTTCGTTCTCCAGGTAGAGCTTGGTGAGTTGCGGGTAGGCTTCGTGCTCTTCGTTCTGCTCGTTTTCCGCTTCTGCCTCACTGGCTTCTTCGTCGTCCAACTCGTCACTCATGTATTGCTGGACGCCGAGCAAATCGAGCAGCAGGTCGCCGCTCTTGCCTTCCTCTTCGTCCCACAGGCGTTCGGCGATGAACAGCAGGTGACCGCCGCCCGCCGTCCATTGCAGCACGCGCTCGACCTGACGTGGTGTCATGTTGCCGCGGTCGGCCAGCAGCATCAGGGTCTGGCCTTCGCTGGGCAGGCCATCGAGCACATCCAGGCCTTCGGCGCGGCGGGCGGCAATACCCTGTTTGCGTAGGAAGTGCTCGGCTGCCAGGTAAGGGCTGCTGGCAACCTCGGGGGCCGGGCCGTGCTCGATCACGTCTTCATAGGGTTCGAGTTTGCCCAACACGTAGCTGGCGATCAGCCCCAGTACCAGCAGCAGGGCGATGGCGAGGATGAAACCGGCGCGCCGACTCATGCCGCACGCTCCTGACCGAACAGGCTGCGCCAGCCCTGACACAGGCCCTGACGCAGCGATTCGGCAGGCAGGCGGTGACCATAGGCCAGCGCCTGCCAATGCAGGGTAAGCTGACGACTGTAGTCCTCCAGGTTTTGCTGCCCGAGGCCGGCGACCAGGTGCAGCACTTCGCCTTCGGTGTGCGACTGCTTCAGGGGCAGGCGGTGTTCGTGTAGCAGGCGGCTGAGCAGGGCGCGGTAGAGCAGACCGAGTGCAGCGCGCGGTTGTTCGGCCCAGAGCCGCTCAGCTTCGCTGGCGACATCGTCGGGCAGCGTTTCCGGCGCCAGTTCGAGCCCGAACAGCTGCTGTGGTGCGGCCTGCCGGCGCCGCGTCGGCAGACCGATGCGTTCGCCAAAGGCCTGCAGCCACTCGCGGTAGCGCCACAAGACGAAGGCCAGCAGCGCGGCCAGCGCCGCCCACAGCAATGCTTCGAAGACTTGCGCGACGACATCCAGGCTCTTCCACCATTCGCCGAGTTTGAGCAGGTTCTTGAGCATGTCGAGGAAGGCTTCGATGTCTTCCGGTTTGGTTTCCTCCGCGGGCTTCTCTTCGCCCAGGCGCCAGCGGGTGACGGTTTCGCGGTGCTGGAAGGGCGGTTCGTCGAGCAGGGCCTCGATGCTTTCACGCGCGGCCTGGCTGCTCAGTGGCTGCAGGAGCAGGCGCGGCGCGTCGGGGCCTTGCGGGTCAGCCTGCTTGGCTTCCCCGCTGGTGGCTGGCGCTGTGTCGGCCCAGGCCTCGCTGGGCAGCTGCGTCAACAGCAGGGCGCAACCGAGCAATAGGGCGTAGGCGCTGCCGGTCAGGCGCTGGCGCAGGCGGCGGAAGGTCAGTTCGATATCCCAGGCTTCCAGGGCGGTGCGGCGGTTGAGGTAGAGGGTGAAGCCGCAGGCGACATAGACCGGTTCCCAGAGGATCAGCAGCAACACATAAAGCAGGTTGGACAAGTGTTCCAGCCACAGCCACTGGCCGCTGCTGGCGGCGATCAGGCTTTCCCAGGTCCAGTTCAGTTCCACTTGTTGTGGCAGCATCAGATAGAACAGGGCGACCAGGCCCATCCACAGGGCAATTTCCAGATGCATGCCCACCAGCGTCAGCCAGGTGGCAGCGGCGCTGTCGCGCTGACCGAGTACCACCAGGCGCTGGCTGCGTGCCTGACCGCCCAGGCCCTCCAGCTGCAGCACGGGCAGATCGAAGCTGCGCGTCGGGCTCAGGCGGCGCCAGGTCAGGCTGGCCAGCAATTGTGGCCATAGCAGTTTCGGTAGGGCGCGCAGGGCCTGCCTCAGCGAGGGTGTGTTGCCGAACAGCGCTTGCGACAGGATGTAGAGCGGCAGTCGCTCATAGGCCGGCTTGAGCCACCAGAAGACGAAGATGGCCCAGCCCGGATACTGCCAGAGCAAGGCGCAGAGCAGGGCGAACAGCGGCAGCGTGACCAGCGCCCAACTGGCCATCAGCAGGCCGGCGTGACGACGTGCCAGCAGCACGCCGAGGTCGATGGCTTCCCAGGCGCTGCGCGGGCGGATGGCAACGCTGGCTTCAGTCAGGCGCATGCTGCCTCTGACCGGCCAGCTGCAGATAACCCAGCACCAGCGCCCAGAGCCCGGCACCGACGGCATACTTGATGTCGGGGGTGGCGAAGGTGGTGGATGACCAGAAGGCCTCGATGAAGGCGGCCAGCAGCAGGAACAGGATCACCCCGGCCACCAGCTGTATCGCTTTGCCAGCGGCCAGGCGCAAGGCTTCGCCACGGGGCAGGCGTCCCGGGGCGAGCAGCGCCCAGCCGAGCTTGAAACCGGCTGCACCCGCCAGGGCGATGGCGGTTAGCTCGAAGGCGCCATGGCCGATGACGAAGGACCAGAACGGCTCGCCATAGCCGATGCGCGTCAGGTGGCCGGCCACTGCGCCGATCATCAGGCCATTGAACAGCAGGAAGAACAGGCTGCCGAGACCGAGCAGCAGACCGCTGGCGAAGGTCTGAAAGGCGATGCCGATGTTGTTCATGATGTAGAAGCCGAACATCACCCAGTCGTCGCCCGAACCGCGTTCACTGAAGCGGCCAAGGCGGCGCGCGTCGGGATCGTACATGCGCTCCATTTCGCTGACCTGGTCGGGGCTGACCAGGCTGAAAATCAGCTCGGGATAGAGATAGGTCAGCAGTCCCATCACTGCCAGGCTGCCGAAGAACAGCAGGCTGGCGACGCATACGCTGCGCCATTCGCTGCGTACCAGACGCGGGAAGCCGCCGAACAGGAAGCGGATCGTCTGCGCGCCGAGGTGGCTGCGATGGCGATAGAACTGCTGGTGGCCGCGCATGGCCAATTGCTGCAGTTGATCGATCAGGTGGCTGCTGTAGCCGCGCGCCTGGGCCAAAGCCAGATGCTGGCAGAGTTGTCGATAGCGGGCTGCGAAGCTCT
The DNA here is from genome assembly GCA_048065775.1 of Pseudomonas sp. GW6. Lineage (GTDB taxonomy): Bacteria > Pseudomonadota > Gammaproteobacteria > Pseudomonadales > Pseudomonadaceae > Aquipseudomonas. The sequence goes on along the minus strand of JBLUOL010000140.1, from coordinate 7,891 downwards.
GACAGGTTTGTGCTTCGGCCTTGCCGCGCTCGAGCGCCTCGAGCTGACTGTTGAACGCATCCCAGTCCGGCTGATGGCGACTTTCGAACAGGCTCTGTTTCACGGTGCGCTCCCCAGCAGGCCACGGGCGATGCCGTTGAGGCGCGGCTCGGCCTGTTCGGCAGGCACTTGTAGCGGTTCGGCCAGCAGCGCCGCCAGCTCCGCTCTGCGGGCGGCAGACAGCTGGCTGCCACGTTCGGCAAAACCGAGAATGGCGCGTTGTTCGTCAAGGCTGAGCGGGAAGGGCGCTGGCAGCGGTTCGGCATCGGCCAACTGCGGTTTGCTCAACGGCGCATCGCGATAGACCACCAGGGTGCCGGCGGCGATATCGCCGAGGCGCTTGAACGCCGGGTGGTTCAGGCAACTGATGATGCCCAGGGTATAGCCGAACGGCAGGATATCGACGAAGCGCAGCAGGTTGCGCGTCAGTGAAGCGGCCCAGCCGATTGGCGTACCGTCATCGTGAACCACGCGCAGGCCGAGCATCTGCTTGCCGGGAGAGCGGCCCTGGTTGAACACCTCGAACAGCACCATGTACCACCAGGTCACGAGAAACAGCAGGATAGTGCCGAGGCCCATGCCGAACTGACCGAGCAGGCCGAGAACGATGAACATCACCATCAGGATCAGGCCGCGAATGGCCAGGTCGATGGCGAACGCCAGGGCGCGCGGCACCAGCCCGGCCGGTCGCAGATGCAGATCGATACCTTCCGGCGTTTCGACCTGGTAGCGAGTATCCAGGGGAGGCTGGTTGAGCGGAAGGCTTGCGCTTGAGCGTGAGTACATCGGCGGACTGCATCAAGGAAAGCCCGATGCTAGCGAGCAGCGGGCCACGAACGCAACCGGGCCAGTGAACTGGCCCGGGTCACGTCGACTTATTGGCTGGCCTTATTGGGCGGTAGGCAGCACGCCAAAGACGGTGCGATAGAGCACGCCCATGGCCACGACCATCAGCGGAATGCTCCACACCAGACCGATACCCAGCGGGATGGCGCTGACGATGACGATCAGACCGAGCAGCAGGAACAGGCCGAAGACCTTGAACCAGTGCTGGGTGATGGCCTTGCGCGAGGCTTCCAGTGCCTGCCAGGGCGACAGACCACGCTCGACCACCAGCGGAATGGCCAATAGATAGGCCACGGCCAGGTAGATGCCGGGGATCAGCAGCAGGATCATGCCGAGGTAGATCAGCAGCATCATCACCACGGCGGTGATGATCAGCGGTACGGTGCGCCCGAAGTGGCTGAAAATCTCGTTGAAGTTCAGCGGCTGGTCGGCTGCACGGCGAATGCCGACCATGTTGATGCCGGCCATGAAGGGGTAGGCCAGGGCCGAGGCCAGCAGCGAAATCAGGATCTCGCCGACGAATACCAGAAACAGGTTTTCGCTCAGGGCGCCGAAGATGCCGACGACGCCGCCGAGGATGAAGGTGGCGGCCAGCAGCACCACGTAGAACACCAGGAAACCACCGATGATGATGCCTTTGGTGCCCTTGACCTTGCTCCAGGATTCGCTCAGCAGCTCGCCGATGCTGAAGTCATAACCGCGTGCCAGGGCTTCTTCGATGCTCGGTGTCTGGTTAGACGGCGTCTGTTGCAGGTCGCTGGTGGGAGCGGCATAGGGATTGGGGGTGATCGCGTCACTCATGGTTGCATCCTTGTAAGTAGAGTGGGGAGACTGGGCAATGCTAGTGGTTACGGCTCTCGCCCGACAAGTGCAGCGAGCCTGGCGCTGCAACGGCTGTGCGCTGGTTCATGCTTTGGCCGGCGACGGCGAGCCTGGAGGTGAATGATAGACTGCCGGCAACTTTACGTCCGGTACGGAGCCGCCAATGACTTCCAGCATCTTCTGGTACGACTACGAAACCACCGGTATCAATCCGCGGTGTGACCGTCCGCTGCAGGTGGCGGGTATCCGTACCGATGAGGCGCTGAACGAGATCGGCGAGGTGCTGAACATCTACTGCCGTCCCAGCGACGACATCCTGCCGCACCCTGCAGCCTGCCTGGTGACTGGCATTGATCCGCAGCGCCTGCAGCAGTTGGGGCTCGACGAGGGCGAGTTCATGACCCGTGTGCATGCCGCGCTCTCGGCGCCCGGCACCTGTGGCGCCGGCTACAACAGCTTGCGCTTCGATGATGAGGTGACGCGCTACAGCCTCTATCGCAACTTCTTCGATCCTTACGCGCGTGAGTGGCAGGGCGGCAACAGTCGCTGGGACCTGATCGATCTGGTGCGCACCGCTTATGCGCTGCGTCCCGAGGGCATCGAGTGGCCTGAGGAAGAGGGGCGGGTGTCGCTCAAACTGGAGCGCCTGACCCAGGCCAATGGTATCGACCATGGCCAGGCTCACGATGCGCTGTCCGACGTGCGCGCCACCATTGGCCTGGCACGGCTGCTGCGCGACCGACAACCAAAGCTTTACGACTTTCTCTACCAACTGCGCAGCAAGCAGCGAGTGCTGGATCAGATTCGCCTGCTGCAGCCGCTGTTGCACATTTCCGGACGTTTCTCTGCTGCACGTCATTATCTGGCACCCGTGCTGCCGCTGGCCTGGCATCCGCGCAATCGCAATGCGCTGATCGTCTGTGACCTGCAGGCCGATCCGTCGCCCTTGCTGAATCTGGATGCCGATACGCTGCGTAGTCGTCTCTACACGCGCCGCGAGGACCTTGCCGAGGGCGAGTTGCCGGTGCCGCTGAAGCTGCTGCATATCAATCGCTGCCCGGTAGTGGCGCCGCTTTCGGTGCTGCGCGAGGCGGATCGGCAGCGCCTGCAACTGGACTGGTCGACTTGTGAGCGCAATGTCGAGGCGCTGAAGAATGAACAACCGCTTTGGCAGGACAAACTAGCGGTCATTTACCGTGAAGAGGCCTTTGCAGGCAGTAACGACCCTGAGCAACAGCTTTACGATGGGTTTATTGGGGACCGTGACCGTCGTTTGTGTGAACAGGTACGTGGTGCTCAACCCGACGCATTGGCCAACGACAAAAAATGGCCGTTCGATGATGCGCGACTGCCAGAGTTATTGTTTCGTTATCGGGCGCGTAATTTCCCTGCCAGCCTGTCAGCCGCTGAATCTCAGCGCTGGGAAGAGTTCTGTCGGCAGCGTTTGAGCGATCCAGAGTTTGGTGCGCCCAATACCCTGACGCAATTTCACGCGGCGTTGGAGCAGTTGCGTACGGACTGTAGCCCAGACCAGTTGCAATTTCTGCAGCAGTGGCAGACCTATGCGCAGGCGCTGCAGGCGCGTTTTGCCGTGAATCCTGCTGGCGTTTAAAGCGGACAACAGATAGTCAGGGCGATGCGCAGAGGTGATGGTCGCGTCTGTGCGTTGTAAGAAAAATGCAGGGGGCGGGAACTTTTCGCTCGTTCAGCGTTATTGCTGATGCAGGCATTTGCCCGAAACTGTTGCGCCTGAAAAAAACATCGGCAATAAAAAACGCCAGCGTGGCTGGCGTTTTGGGTATCGCTCAGGAATTAGCCCAGCAGAGTGGCCCAACCTTCGACGACGTCGGCGCCCCACTTGGCTTTCCACTCTTTCAGAGTCTTGTGGTTGCCGCCTTTGGTTTCGATCACTTCGCCGCTGTGCGGGTTCTTGTACTGCTTGACCTTGCGCGCGCGCTTGGCAGCCACAGGCTTGCTGGCACGTACGCCTTTGCCGGTTTTGGCTTCAGGGTCGAGCAGGGCGATGATGTCGCGCAGCGACTTCTGATATTCGCCCATCAGGGTGCGCAGCTTGCCTTCGAATTCCAGCTCTTTCTTCAGCTTGTCGTCTTGCGACATGTTCTTCAGACGCTCTTGGAGCTCTTTGATGCTTTCTTCGATGTTGCGGTATTCGTTGATCAGCGACATGGGCATTACCTTGGCGTGAATAAATCTGTGGTAGTCAACAGTGGGCTAATAATAGTCACGCACTTATAGCAAGTAAACAGCAGGCCACAAAATAACTGCAGTGCAATGCAACGCTATGTGTCGCTCAGGCTTAAATTTAATCGGCTACTGCAACTAGGCCATGAAGTTTTCGCTGCGCGCAAATAGGGCACTTGCCGGGCGCTCAGTCGCGGGCTTGTGCAGGCGCATGGCTGCTGCAGTTTTGCCGGCATATCGTTAGAATGGCCGACTTTTTGCGCCGCCATTGGGGTTTTAGTTATGCGCACGTTCAGATTGGTCATCTCCTGCCCTGACCGCGTCGGCATCGTTGCCAAAGTCAGTAATTTCCTCGCGACCTATAACGGCTGGATTACCGAAGCCAGTCACCACTCCGATACGCAGAGTGGCTGGTTCTTCATGCGTCACGAAATCCGTGCCGACTCGCTGCCGTTCGATCTGGATGGTTTCAAGCAAGCGTTCTCGCCTATTGCCCGCGAGTTCTCCATGGAGTGGCGTATCACCGATTCGGCGCAGAAGAAGCGCGTGGTGCTGATGGCCAGTCGTGAGTCGCATTGCCTGGCCGATCTGTTGCACCGTTGGCACAGCAATGAACTCGATTGCGAGATTCCCTGCGTGATCGCCAACCACGACGATCTGCGTAGCATGGTCGAGTGGCATGGCATTCCTTACTTCCATGTTCCGGTCGATCCCAAGGACAAGGCCCCGGCCTTCGCCGAGGTGGAACGCCTGGTCAAGGAACATCGGGCCGACGTCATCGTCCTGGCGCGCTACATGCAGATTTTGCCACCGGCGCTGTGCGCCGAATTCGCCCAGCGGGTGATCAACATCCATCACAGCTTCCTGCCGTCGTTCGTCGGCGCCAAACCCTACCACCAGGCTTCGCTGCGCGGCGTGAAGCTGATCGGCGCCACTTCGCATTACGTCACCGAGGAGCTGGATGCCGGTCCGATCATCGAGCAGGACGTGGTGCGCGTGACCCATCGCGACGATATCGAGGAAATGGTGCGTCTGGGCAAGGATGTGGAGAAGATGGTGCTGGCACGTGGGCTACGCTATCACTTGGAAGACCGAGTGCTGGTGCACGACAACAAGACGGTGGTGTTCGACTGATCTTGCTGCGTGGGCCGGCTCGATGTACGTCAGAGGAGAACGCCCATGCTCAAGTCCATCAAGGTGCGCGACTACATGACTCGCCATCTGGTGACCTTCAGGTCGGATACCGATCTGTTCACCGCCATCAATCGATTGCTGGAACACCGGATTTCCGGTGCGCCGGTTGTCGATTCCCAAGGCCACCTGATAGGCCTGCTGTCGGAGGGTGATTGTCTGCGTGGCATTCTCTCCGGCGCCTATTACGAGGCAATCGGCGGGACAGTCAGCACTTACATGACCACCGAGGTGGAGACGGTCACCCCTGAGGCCGACATCATCGAGTTGTCCGAGCGTTTTCTGCGGGGACGGCGGCGGCGTTTGCCGGTAATCGAGCACGGTCGTCTGGTGGGGCAGATCAGCCGTTGCGACGTGTTGCGCGCGGTGAAGGAGTTTGCCCAGCACGAGCAGGGCTCCCTGGAAGTCAGCTGATGGAGGCTCGAACGGCATGACCGACCCACTGGAAAAGGCCACCTCAAAGGCGCCGCCGACCCTGGGCGAAGGCTGTGTAAGGCGATACGACCCTGATGCGCTGAGCGAAGAGGATGGGACCGAGTTCGCCGATGCCGCCGAACTGTGGCGTCAGTTGCAGGAGCAGGCCGAAGACAAACCTGAGCGATAATCGAGAAGGGCGCCGTGGCGCCCTTCTTGTTACTGGCTGTTTCAGATTCGGAAGCTGTCGACCATCTGCTTGAGGCGTGCGGCCTGTTGCTCCAGATCGCCGCAGGCGCGCAGGGTGGCCTGCAGGTTTTCCACGCCCTCCTGGTTGAGGGTGTTGATCTCGATGATGTCCATGTTCAGTGACTCGATTACCGAGGTCTGTTCTTCGGTGGCGGTGGCCACCGACTGGTTCATCCCATCGATCTCGCCGATACGGGCGGTCACCGTGCCCAGGCGCTCGCCGGCCTGGTTGGCGATGTCCACGCTTTCTTCGCTGTAGCGCTGGCTCTCGGTCATGGTGGTGACCGATTCTCGCGATCCGACCTGCAGTTCCTCGATCATTTTCTCGATTTCCTGCGCCGACTCCTGGGTGCGGTGCGCCAGGTTGCGCACCTCATCGGCGACCACGGCGAAACCGCGTCCCGCCTCGCCGGCACGAGCCGCCTCGATGGCGGCGTTGAGTGCCAGCAGGTTGGTCTGCTGGGAGATGCTCTTGATCACCTCAAGGATCTGGCCGATGTCCACGGTCTTGCTGTTGAGCATCTCGATCTTGGCGCAGGCGTCGCTGATCTTGTTCGACAGTTCACTCATCGAACGGATCGCTTGCTGCACCACCTTGCCGCCGTCTTCTGCCTGATGGCGGGCATCCGATGCCTGGCTCGAGGCGTCGGCGGCGTTGCGGGCGATTTCCTGTGCAGCCGCGCCGAGCTGATTGATGGCAGCTGCCACGCTGTTGGTGCGGCTGGCCTGTTCGTCGGAGTTGACCATCGAGGAGTTGGAGGCATTGACCACCAGCTTGGCTACTTCGTTGACCTGGACGGTGGCCGATGACACTTCACGGATCGAGCTGTGGATACGTTCGACGAACTGATTGAACGAGCGCGCCAGGGCGCCGAATTCGTCATTGGACTGGATCGCTAGGCGCTTGGTCAGGTCGCCCTCGCCCTTGGCAATATCCTCCATGGCCTTGCCCATGGCGGTCAGCGGCTGCATCAGCACTCGGATCAGCAGGCCGAGCAGGGCGATGATCAGCACCACGGCGATCACCGTGGCGATGATGGCCGAGGCGCGGAACTCGGTGAGCATGGAATAGGCCTTGGCCTTGTCGATCGACAGGCCGATATGCCAGCTGACCGAGGGCAGGCCCTTGACCGGGGTGAAGGTGAGGATGCGGGTGTCGCCATCGAGCTGCGCTTCGCTGAATTCACTGCTGATGCGCGGGGTGTTCTGCGGATAGATGTCCTTGAGGTTCTTCATCACCAGGTTCTTGTCCGGGTGCACCAGAACCTTGCCGTCGGCGCTGACCAGGAAGGCGTAGCCGATGCCGTCGAAATCCAACGCGTTGATGATGTTCACCAGCGTCTGCAGGCTGAGGTCGCCACCGACCACGCCAGCGGGCCTGGCCGGGGTAGCGATGGTGATGATCAGCTCACCGGTGGCGGCATCGACGTAAGGCTCGGTAAGGGTGGTGCCGCCAGCGGCCAGGGCGTCCTTGTACCAGGGGCGCGTACGTGGGTCATAGTCAGCGGGCATCTGCTCGTCCGGGCGCATGGTGAAACCGCCGCTTTCGGTGCCCAGATAGGTAAAGGCGAATGAAGAGGTCAGCGCCTTCTGCTCCAGCAGTTTGACCACGCGATCCGGCTCGCTGTCGTTGCTGATCGACTGCGCTGTGCTTTCCACCAGCAGGATGCGCCCCGACAGCCAGTTCTGGATGTTGCTGGCGGTCACATTGCCCATCTCCTGCAGGTAGCTTTCCAGGTCTTCACGGATGGCGTTGCGTTGCAGGTAATCGTTGTAGAGGGTGAACAGGGAGAAGGCGACTATCACCACCAGCGATGCTGCGAGCAGAATCTTGTGGCTGAACTGCAGGTTTTTGCTCATGTTGTCTTGCGTCCGGATGGCTCTGGAACCAGTCTTGTATTCCACGGCTGCGCTTGTAAGAGCGTTTTCGCGGGCTGTTGCGGCAGATGGGATGGGTATTTGTTCTGCTGTTTCTATCGGTATAACTGCAGTAAAGCTTTAACCCAGGGGATGGCAAGATGCCTTTGAATTCACAGTTCGTATTGGGTGCTGGCAGTGATGGCCAGGCGGTTGGTCAGCCTTTGCGCCTGGCCAACCGTCACGGTCTTATTGCCGGTGCCACCGGCAC
>JBLUOL010000139.1:0-12403 GCA_048065775.1 Pseudomonas sp. GW6 | reverse complement strand
ACCGTTCGCTTCGCTCACTGGGACGGGCTAAAGCCCGCCCCTTAACCAAACGTTAGAGCTAAAAGCATGGAAGCACCCCTAGACCTATACAACTTTGTCAGATCAAACTTCCCAGAAATTACCGCCAAAGCTGACCGTGAGCACATTCGGCTTTGGGGCGAGCTAGACCCGGAGTTTGCATATTCTTGGTTTGGCAGTTTGGCTAATGCTCTGAATTCAGAAATGTGCAAAGGCACAAATCACGAGAGCCACTCGAAGCTATTCATATTCATCAGTAACAGTCTTGAAAATTGCACAAAAGAAATTTATAACTGCATTGATGTTTCGTTTACTGAAAATTTGTTCTGGCAGGTTCCAAGTGAAAAAGCAGCTCCCTACTGGCACGCCCTGCCTGAACCACTCAAAGAGCTATATTTAGGTTTCCATCGGCGTGCACCGCTCTAACAAATGGTTCAAATCGCTCGCTTCGCTCACTCGGGACCGGCTAAAGCCGGCCCCTTAACCAAACGTTATGCAGAAGGACATCGCAGTAGATGCTGAAGAAATTTGATTCAACAGTTTATTTTGTAGAAGACATACACAGCGCGGCCAAATGGTATGCGGATCTCGTTGGAGTCGAGGTGAAATATGAAAACGAGATGTATGCTTACATCGAGACCGGTGATATTAAAATCGGCTTTCATCCAGAGGACAGAAAGTCCTGCAGTGGCATAGCCGGTCAAACGACCTATTGGCGTGTTGATTCATTGGGCGTTTCAATCGACATTCTAGCTGGCAAAGGCGCCAAGCTGTATAGAGGGCCGGTTAAAACGTCGCTAAATGAGCATGCATGTATTCTGATTGATCCGTTTGGCAATACTCTTGGTTTAATCTGTGATAATGCATAACAAGCACAGCCAGTGCGACATTTATTCCGGCGCTCGTTTTGTGCCAGAAAAAGCCTGGCACAAAACAATCACCTACATAAATGCGCCTGCTGTGGGCGTTATATGCTGATCTAGACATGAAATATAAAAACATAAAATCAGCAATCCACAATTTCGGGCACAGCTTTGTAAGCTCAATGAACTATGTCGACCATGATTTCGTTGCCGATGAAATTGGGAAGATTCACAAGAAAGGCTATGACATTGAAATAAACTGGCTTGCAAGGGAGTTCAGGCCCACTAAGCTTGAGTCAGAGAGAATAAAAAAATCAATTGGTTGTTGGGGTGACAACCTAAAGAAACATTGTGCATCCCATAGCGTCAATCTGGAAAATCTATGTTCTTTATCGTTTGTCTGGCAGGCAGGTCAAAGTAAATATATGTTTGCCATTGACGACAAAGGCACAGAACACAAAATTTACATCAATGAAGCGCCGTGATACGCATATAACAATTGGTTCAAACCGTTCGCTTCGCTCACTGGGACGGGCTAAATCCCGCCCTTAACCAAGTACTATACATATTTAGTATTTTTACTCAGCTAGAGATGGGGCTGGAAATGAAAAGTAAAGTAAAGCGATCAAAGTTACAGAGGGTATTTAATTCACTTTGCGCGGCCTTGCTTATGAGCTCTGCAATTTACCTCATGGTTATGGGCATCAGCTCCGTTGCTATGGCAGCCATAGCTATTTCCGTTGCTGGAGCAGCTGTACTTCCTGTTCAGAGCAGTGAGGGACTTCTGGAGGTGATAACCGGCACCGTTGAGGCTATGATCGACGGAGTTCTAGCAATTATCGAAGGTATAGCAAGTGCAATCGCTAGCTTGTTCAGTTAGAAATGGAGAGCAACTAGTTCAAACCCCTCGCTTCGCTCACTGGCACTGGCTAAAGCCCGTCCCTTAACCAAACGCTATCGGGCCTCTGAATGACTCTTCTCCCATCATCCTGGGCCAGCGTCTGGCCAGATCTCGGCCTACAGCCTCCGCCTGGTCTGTTCGAGCAACTCGTTCGTGCCTACGAGCAGCCGCAGCGGCACTATCATTCGCTGCAGCATCTGCGCGAATGCCTGATGCATTTCGAGCAGGCGCGGCATCTGGCGCAGCAGCCGGGGGAGGTGGCCATCGCGCTCTGGTTCCATGACGCCATCTACGACGTGCGCGGCAAGGATAACGAGCGCCTGAGTGCAGATTGGGCCATCCGGGTGCTGGCGAGCTGTCAGGCCAGCCAGGCGACGTTGGCGCGGGTCGAACGACTGATCATGGTCACCCGGCATGATGCGACGCCGAACGAGCCGGATGAGCAGTTGCTGGTGGATATCGACTTGGCCATTCTCGGCGCCACGCCGGAGCGTTTCGCCGAGTACGACGCCCAGGTGCGTGCCGAGTACGCCTGGGTGCCGGGCTTTGTCTACCGAATGAAGCGGCGCAGCGTTCTCCAGTCATTTCTGGCGCGCTCGATGATCTACAGCACTGATCATTTCAGGGCGCGCTACGAGGCACAGGCTCGGGTCAATCTGGCTGGCGTGATTTGACAGGAGATTGAGCGAGGTCTGCATCGCATTCGCCGCGACAAGCGTTCTATGCTGTGAATAGTGGCCATTCGACAGGGGAGGCGAACGTGCCGTTGTTCAACGCCTTGCTGCGTGCGCTTGACCCTTTGCATGGAGTGCCTGAAGCGACTCGCCAGGCGTTTGCTTGCTGGTATCTGCAGGCGAAGATTCCGCAGATTCGCTACGTCGCTTTTCTGACCACGGCGCTGTATCTGATCTATGCCGCCATCGAGCAGAATGTCGAGACCGATCAGCCTTTCGCGCGGCTCATCGTCCATGCGCTGCTGGTGCCGGCAGCATTGCTGGCCATCGGGCTGCTGAGTTTCCAGCCAAGGCGGCAACCCTTGATGCTGGGGTTGCTGTCACTCGCGCCCATCATCTCGGTGTTGTCCAATCTCTACTTCAATTTCGGCTCACCGCGTTTTGCCTTTTACGCGCCGGAAATCTATCTCAACCTGATGTGGACCTTCGCCATCTCCGGGCTGGCGCTCAAGCGTGCCATGGCTACGGCGTTGTTCTCACTGGCCGCGATTATGCTGGTCACGCTCGAGCACTCGCTGACGCCCGGCATGCAGCGCCTGCACCTGATCTGGATTCTTGCGTCGTTCTCCTTCGGCCTGCTCAGCGCCTTTCTTCTGGAAAAGGCGCACAAACACATGTTCCTGCATCAGGACAGCCTGGCCCTCAGTGCCAGTGTCGACAGCCTGACCGGGCTGTGGAATCGCTCGCGCACGCTGCATTTTCTGATCGAGGAAGTCGCGCGGTCCAATCGCTATGGCACGCCGTTCTCGGTGGTGCTGATCGACATCGACCACTTCAAGAGCGTTAACGATACTCATGGCCATGCGGTGGGGGACAGTGTGCTGCGCCAGTTCGCCGGGCTGCTGCGCGACGGCGTGCGAGTGATGGATAAGGTCGGGCGGCTTGGCGGCGAGGAGTTTCTCATCATCCTGCCGGAGATCGATGCTGCCCACGCAGAGCAGGCGGTGCAGGCCCTGCAAAAACGTATCAACGGCTTTTCCTTCGACCGGGTGCAACGCAAGAGCGCCAGTTTCGGCATTGCCGAATATCGTCCTGGCGAAAGCCTGGATTGCCTGATGGAGCGTGCGGACCAGGCGATGTACCGCGCCAAGGCCAATGGCCGTGACCGTATCGAGATACTGTGAGCGCTTGGGCCTGAACCGCTCATGTGCGGCTCTGGTCGAAACCGCTGCAACCCTTCCCGTGGAGACCACCATGCTCAGAACTGCGCACTTTCTTCTCGCGGCTGCGGCCGTTCCCCTGCTGCTTGCCGGCTGCGCCAGGTCGTCCGGTGAGCAGGATGCCAGGGTGACGGAGCAATGGTTGGGGCGCTGGAACGGGCCCGAGGGTACCTACCTGGATATCAGTGGCACGCCGGCCGACTACCGCCTGACCATCGCCAACCTCGACGGCCCGCGCCGCTTCGTCGGGCGTGCGCAGGGGGCGAAGATCGTCTTCGTGCGCGATGGCGTGGTGGAGAGCATCAGCGCCACCGACGGTGAAGCTACCGGCATGAAATGGCTGTTGGATAAACAGAACTGTCTGACCGTGCGCAGCGGCGAGGGCTATTGCCGCGATTGAGCCAGCGCGCCGCCGATGACAATGCCAGAATGAGCGCTTCCAACGGCTTACGACCTGTGCATGAAAATCCTCAGCCTGCGCCTCAAGAACCTCAATTCCCTCAAAGGCGAGTGGAAGATCGACTTCGCTGCCGAGCCTTTCGCCGGTAGCGGTCTGTTCGCCATCACCGGGCCGACCGGGGCGGGCAAGACCACCTTGCTCGATGCCATCTGCCTGGCCCTGTACCACCGCACGCCGCGTATGAGCACGCTGTCGGCCAGTGGTAACGAGCTAATGACCCGGCACACCGCCGATTGCCTGGCCGAAGTCGAGTTCGAGGTGAAAGGGCAGGGCTACCGCGCCTTCTGGAGCCAGCGCCGTGCGCGGGACAAGGTCGACGGTGCGCTGCAGGCGCCCAAGGTGGAGCTGGCGCGTATCGCTGATGGCGAAATTCTCACCGACAAGATTCGCGAGAAGGAAAGTCTCACCGCTGAACTGACCGGCCTGGATTTCGAGCGTTTCACCAAGTCGATGCTGCTCGCTCAGGGTGGCTTCGCGGCGTTTCTCGAAGCCAATGCCAACCAGCGCGCCGAGCTGCTGGAGGAACTGACCGGCACCGAGATTTACGGGCAGATATCCCAGCAGGTTTACGAGCGCACCAAGGCTGCCGAACAGGCACTCAATATGCTGAAAAGCCGCGCCCAGGGCATGGAGTTGCTCGATGAAGCGCAGCGCACCGAGCTGCAGGCCGAGCAGCAGCGTCTGAGCTTGGAGGAGTCGCCGCTGCTGGCCCGGCAGCAAGCTCTGCAAAGCCAGCGCCGTTGGCGTGAGGCGCTACAGCAGGCCGAGCAGCAACGGGAGCAGGCGCGACTCGGACTGGAGCAGGCCCAGCTGGCTCGTAACGAGGCAGCCGGTGAACTGCAGCGCCTGGCCGCCAGTGAGCCGGCTGCTCGATTGCAGCCGCTGTATCTGGCCTGGCAGCAGGCGCAGCAGGACAGGCAGCAGGCACAGCAGGTGCTGGATGACCTGCATCAGCAGCAACGCCACAGCACCGAGCGCGAGCACCAGCAACTCTGGCTGGCCAGCCGCTATGCCCAGCAAAGCCTGAGCCTGCGTCACGCGGAGCTGCAGCGTCTGGCCGGGCAGCGTGAAACGCTGCACGCACGCATGAGCGCTGCGCCGCAACGGGAACGCCTGGGCGAGCTTCTGGGTAGTTGGCGTGTGCAGTTCGATCAGCGCGGGCAACTGCTCAAGGAGCAACAGGCACTGCACGCACGCATGGCGCAGGAGGGTGAACAGCTCGCCGCCTTGCAGCAGCAGCGTGATCAGCTCGGTGTGCAGCAGGCCGACGCGCTGAAGCGGCTGGAGGATGCGCGCGCCAGCGAGGCCAGACAGCAGAGCGAGCTGCAGGCCCTGCTGGGCGAGGGCGACGAGGCTGGACTGCGCCAGCGTTGGCAGCAACTGCAAGTGCAAGGGCGCGTATTGGATCGTCTGGAGCAACTGGCGCAGAGCCGCGAGCAAACGGCTGCACAGATCGCCGAGTTGACCCCGCGTCTGGCTCAGTTGCAGCAACAGCACTCCCGCAAGAACGATGAAATCACCGGCCTGCGCGAGCGTTACAAGGCGCTCAAGCAACAGCAGGCCGACAAGGAAAAGCTGCTGGAGCAGGAGCAGCGCATTCAGGATCTGGAAGCCTACCGCGCCCAGCTGCAGCCGGGCGAAGCCTGCCCGTTGTGTGGTTCGCACGAGCATCCGGCGGTCAGTCAGTACCAGGCGCTCAACGTCTCCGCCACGCGCCAGGCGCTGGAGCAGTGCCGCAACGAACTGGCGCAACTGGAAAGCCAGGGCGGTACTCTGCGTGACGAGCTGACCCGCCTGGCGACGCAGATCGCTCAGGTTCAGCAGCAACTGGAGCAGGCGAGCCTGCAGGCCGCCCAGCAGGACGCGCAATGGCAGCAGCAACTGACCGAACAGGCCTTGCAGCTTTCTGACGGTGCCGCTTTGCGCGAATTGCAGCGCCAGCATGAGCAGAGTCTGACGCATCTGCAGACGCGACTCGCCTCGGTCGAGACCGGACAGGCGCAACTGGCACAGGCGCGTGGTGCACGTGAAGTGGCCGAGCGGGCGTTGGCTGATGCGCAGCAGCGCCAGGCGTTACTGGCGCGTGATGAGGAGAACCTGCAGGCGCGACAAGCTGAGCAGGGCCAGGACCTGCAGCGTTTGCAGCAGGCGCTTCGGCATCACGAGCAAGTGCTGCTGAGCAGTCTTGAGGGCTTTGCTGTTGAGTTGCCGTCGGACGCTGGCCTCTGGCTGGACGAGCAGGAGCAGGCCTGGCGCGACTGGCAGCAGGCCCAGGCGCAGGATCAGCAATTGCAGGAGCAGCAGCGCGAGGCGCAGCGCCTGCTCGCCGACGCCGAGGCACAGGCCGGGCACTGGCAACAGCGCTGGCAGGACGAAGGTGCGCTGACGCTGGCTGAACCCGAGCCATCGATACAGCTGCAACTGGCGTTGAATGAGGCCGCCAACAGCCTGGCCAGTGCTCAGCGCGAAAGCGATGCGTTGCGCGGCCGCGAGCAGAGTCAGCAGACCTTGTTGCTGCAGCTGCAGCAACGCTCGAACGAGGCCGAGCAGCACTGGCTGAAGGCTCTGACGGCCAGTCCTTTCAGCGATCTTGCGGCGTTTCTCGCCGCGCTGCTGGAAGAGGGCGAGCGAGAGCGTCTGGCGGCTTTACAGGCACGTGTGGAGCGTACTCTGACCGAGGCTTCGACGCTGTTGGCTGCCGCCGACACGCAGTTGCAGCAGCTCGCCGCCACACCGCAGACCGAGCTGGCGCTTGGCGAGCTGGATGAGCAGTTGCAGGTACTGCAGAGCGAATTGCGTGCATTGAGCCAGCGCCAGGGCGAGCTGCGCGCGCAGTTGCAGGCCGACGAGACGCGGCGCAGCAGCCAGCAGGCGCTGTTCGCCGAAATCAGTGCGCAGGAGAGTGAGCAGCGCCTGTGGCAACAGCTCAACGGCCTGATCGGCTCGGCCGACGGCGCCAAGTTCCGCAAGTTCGCCCAGGGCCTGACCCTCGATCACCTGATCCACCTGGCCAACCGCCAACTGACGCGCCTGCACGGCCGCTACCAACTGGCACGCAAGGGCAGTGGCGAGTTGGAGCTGGAGGTGTGCGACACCTGGCAGGCCGACGTGGCGCGCGACTGCCGCACGCTGTCCGGCGGCGAGAGTTTCCTGGTCAGCCTGGCCCTGGCCCTGGCGCTGTCCGATCTGGTCAGCCACAAGACCAGCATTGATTCGCTGTTTCTCGATGAAGGCTTCGGCACGCTGGACGGCGAAACGCTGGAGGTGGCCCTGGATGCGCTGGACAACCTCAATGCCAGCGGCAAGACCATCGGTGTGATCAGTCATGTCGAGGCGATGAAGGAGCGCATTCCCGTACAGCTGCGGGTGCACAAGGGTGTCGGCCTCGGCTACAGCCGGCTCGACGCGCGTTTTGCGGTGAAGGAAGGAGCGTAGTGATGCTGATGCGAGCGAAGGATTCCACTCTGCTGGTGATCGACCTGCAGGAGCGGCTGCTGCCAGCCATCGACGGCGGCGCGGCGGTGATCGAGCAGGCTTCGTGGCTGATACGTGTGGCGCAGCGCCTGCAGGTGCCGGTGATCGCTACCGAGCAGTATCCCAAGGGGCTGGGCACGACCGAGGCTGGCCTGCGTGCGCTGCTGCCGCGCGAGGGGCTGCGCGAGAAGATCCATTTCTCGGCGACCGCAGGCGCCGGGTTGTTCGATCTGCCGGGCGGCGAGCGCCAGCAGTTCATCGTCTGTGGCACGGAAACTCATGTCTGCGTGCTGCAGACGGTAATGGGCCTGCTGGCGGCCGGGCGTGAAGTGTTCGTGGTCGACGAGGCGGTGGGATCGCGTCGGCCGCGTGACAAGGCTCTGGGCCTGGCGCGGATGGAGCGCGCCGGTGCGGTGATCGTCTCGCGCGAGATGGTTGCGTTCGAGTGGCTCGAACAGGCGGGGACGGAGGTGTTCCGCGAAGTCAGCAAGGGTTTTATTCGCTGAGTGACGTTGACGCCGGTCATGAGCATCACTGTCAGGCGTGCAATGCTCGAACTGGCCTCTGGCTCCGCTGCCGCATCGGTGTGAGCACCGTCCGACGTGCACCGAAATGAAGCAGACGGCTGCGGGCGAATGTGCCTATGCTTGAGGCAGGACAAGAAGTCGGTGGCAAGCCGCGGATCGAATGCCGGTAGTCGGGCATTCCGGTGATGGAGTCTCGTTTTGCACAAAGCGCTGCATTACTGCCTGTTCTGGCTATTGGCCGGCGCCTGTTACGGCGCGCAGCCGACGCTGACCTTTTGTCACGAGGATCAGAACTCCTTCCCCTGGGTGATGACCGACGGCACCGGCCTGAACCTGGAACTGCTCGGGCTGGTGCAGCAGGCTCTGGGGCTCCAGGTGATCTACGTCGCCGTGCCCTGGAGACGCTGCCTTTCAGGGATGCAGCAGGGACTCTACGACGGTGCCTTCGCCGCCAGCTTCAAACTCGAGCGCCAGCAGATGGGCCGGTATCCCACCGATGCTGATGGCCGCCCGGATGCGCTCAGGCGGTTGCACACCTCGCGTTATACCCTGTATCGCCGCGTCGGCAGCGCGGTGTCCTGGGATGGCCAGCGTTTCACTCATGTGACTGGCCGCGTCGGCTCGCTCAGCGGGTTTTCCATTCGCGATCTGTTGCTGGCCCACGGGCTGGAGGTGGACGAGTCAAGCCGCGACCCACTGGCATTGTTGCAGATGCTGGTGCACGGCCGAGTCGATGCTGTCGCCCTGCAGACCATGCGCGGTGATTTCGTCTTGCAAGCCAACCCGCAACTGGCTCAGCAGGTGGAAAAATTGCCGCAGCCGCTCGAGGAAAAGCCCTATTACCTGATGCTGTCCAACGCGCTGCTGGTGCGCGACCCCAAGTTGGCCGAGCGGATCTGGAGCGAGGTTCAGCGTCAGCGCGAATCAGCGACCTATCAGGCTCGCGTAGAGGCTTACCTGGCGCAGCCCGGCCATTGAGGAAAATTTGCCCGGGCTATTCCCGCGCCGCCTCGGCATCGCTAGAGTCCGCTCCTTCTCACATGCATCCGTTCGGGTGAATCGCGCATGACCTTCGCTGCCTGGCTGACCATCGGCCTGTTCGTCCTCACCTACCTGGGCATGGCTGCCGGCGGTGTTCGCGGCCTGCGCATCGACCGCAGCTGGATCGCCTGCTGCGCGGCAGTGCTGTTGCTGGTCAGCGGTGCGCTGAGCATGGAGGATGCGGCCCATCATCTCGACCCTGGCGCGTTGTTGCTGTTGTTGGCGCTGATGCTGATTTCTGCGCAGTTCGATTTTTCCGGGGTGTATGCCTGGCTCAACCGCTACCTGACCGAGCATGCCGAGCGCCCGGCTGTGCTGCTGTTGGGCGTGGTGCTGCTGGGCGGCTTGCTCTCGGCGGTGCTGGTCAACGACATCGTCGCCTTCGCCCTGACCCCGCTGCTGTGCCGCAGCCTGCACCTGCGTGGGTTGGAGCCACGGCCGTTTTTGCTGGCGCTGGCGCTGTCGTGCAATGCGGGTTCGGCGGCGAGCCTGATCGGCAACCCGCAGAACATCCTCATTGGGCAGGCCGGCGCTCTGGATTTCTGGGGTTATGTGGTCGTGGCCGGGCCACCCGCCGTGGCCGCGATGGCCATCGTTTACGCGGTGATCTGGCTGCAGTGGCGCCATCGTTGGGGTGAGGCCAGGCCGCTGACCGCGGACGATACGCCAGTCGAGCATATCTACGGCGCGCACAGCTATCTCAAGCCGCTGCTGGCCAGCCTGGCGCTGCTGGCGCTATTCGCCACGGCGCTGCCGCGCGAGCTATCGGCGCTGTTGATCGCAGTGCTGGTGATGGTGTCGCGGCGGGTGGACAGCCGTGACTACGTGCACAAGGTGGACTGGAACCTGCTGCTGCTGTTCGTGGGCTTGTTCCTGGTCAGCGGCGCCGCATTGCAGTTACCGCAGCTGGCGCTGGGTGCGGCCTGGCTGGCCGAGCACGGGTTGTTGCCGCAGGGCGTTATATCGCTGGCGAGCTCGTCGCTGCTGGCGAGCAACCTGATCGGCAACGTGCCGTTCGTGGTGTTGCTGCTGGGGCTGATGCCGGAGCTGTCGCACTCGGTGCTGATCGGCCTGGCAGTGATGTCGACGCTGGCCGGCAACCTGCTGCTGATTGGCAGCGTGGTCAACCTGATCGTCGCCGAAGGAGCGAAGCGTCAGGGCGTCAGGCTTGGCTTCGTCGATTATGCGCGCAGCGGCGTGCCGGTGACGTTGCTGAGCATGGCGGTGGCCGGGCTGTGGCTGGCGCTGGGCGGCTGGTTGCCCTGGTAACGGCGCCGTAGGGCGGACTCAGGAGCGCCAGCGAACAGTCCGCCACGGTGGCCGGTCAGGGGATTGTGGTGGTGTACTGCTTCGCACCCTACTTAGCTACGGATAGCGCCTAGGGTGCGCCGTACGGACCAGCAGGTCTCAGCGCCAGCGACTCTTGCTCCAAGTGCTGCGCTCTTCGGCATTCTTGAACGTCCAGGCCACCAGGCGGCTCTGCTTCTGCCCCTGGGACATTCCGAGGATGCGTATCTCGCTTGCCCCGGTCTTAGCCAGCCAGCCCTGCAACAGTTCGACGTTGCTGCCCTTGGACACCAGGCTGCTGAACCACAGTACCTGCTCGGCCACCTGCGCGCTTTCGCTGGCCATGCGCTTGAGAAAGGCGGCCTCGCCACCCGGGCACCACAGTTCGGCCGCCTGGCCACCGAAGTTGAGTACCGGCAGCTTACGCTTGGGGTCGAGCTTACCGAGGTTGCGCCATTTGCGCGTGCTGCCGCTGGTGGCCTCGGCGGCGCTGGAGTGAAAGGGGGGATTGCACAGGCTCAGATCGACATACTCCTGCGCCTGCAGCAGGCCGAGGAAGATGTGTTCGGCATTGGCCTGTTGGCGCAGCTCGACGCCGCCGGCCAGTTGCGGGTTGGCAGCGACTATGGCACGTGCCGATGCCAGTGCTTCGCTGGCAATGTCGATACCCATGAACTGCCAGCCATATTCGCAGCGACCAATCAGTGGATAGATGCAGTTGGCACCGACGCCGATATCCAGGGCTCGCACCTTCTCGCCGTGGGGAATCTGCCCGTCGTTGTCGCTCGCCAGCAGGTCGGCAAGGTTGTGCAGGTAGTCGGCGCGACCGGGAATCGGCGGGCATAGGTAGCCGTCGGGAATATCCCAGTGGCGGATGCCGTAGTACTGCGCCAGCAGCGCGCGGTTGAACACCTTGACCGCTGCCGGGTTGGCGAAGTCGATGCTCGGCTTGCCATAGGGATTGGTGATGACGAAGTCGCCCAACTCGGGACTTGCCTTGATCAGCGCGGGAAAATCGTAGCGCCCCTGGTGACGGTTGCGCGGGTGCAGTTCACCCTTGGCCGGCGCGGTTTTCACGGCGGCGGGAGCGGGCTTGCGCGGGCGTTTCGGCGGCTGGGGCATGAACGGGCATCTAGCGATTGGGGCGCGGATTTTCCCACAGTCGGGCCGGGCTTTGTAGGAGCGAGCTCTGCTCGCGAATTCGTTGGCCTTCAGCGAACCTGGCTAGCGGCAAAAAGCTTCGCGAGCAGAGCTCGCTCCTACGCTTGGTGATCCCCCGCGTTACAGCGGAAAGAGCAGCGGCACCAGCGCCACGCTGACGATCATCACCAGCAGGGTGAAGGGCACACCGATGCGCACGAAGTCGCCGAAGCGGTATTGGCCGGGGCCGAGCACCAGGGTGTTCACCGGTGAGGAGATCGGCGTCATGAACGCGGCCGAGGCAGCCAGGGCCACGGTCATGGCGAAGGGCAGCGGCGAAACACCCAGTGCCTGCGCGGTGGCGATGGCCACCGGTGCCATCAGCACCGCTGTGGCTGTGTTGGAGATGAACAGACCGATCACGGCAGTGAGGGCGAACAGGCAGGCGAGGATCAGTCGTGGCCCGGCATCACCCAAACCGCCGACCAGCCCCTGCACAGCCAACTCGACGCCGCCGGTCTGCTGCAGCGCCTGGGCGAAGGGCAGCATGCCGACGATAAGGATCAGCGTCGGCCAGTGGATGGCGTGGTAGGCGCTGTCCAGGTCGATGCAGCGAAACGCGCCCATCAGCAGGCAGGCGATCAGCGCGGCCTGCACGTTGGGCACCAGGCCGCTGACCATCAGCCCCACCATCACCGCCAGGCTCAGCAGGGCGTAAGGCGCCTTGCGCGCGGCGGGCGCGACCTCGGCCACTTCCGCCGGCAGGCTGAGCACCAGGAAATCGCGGCTCAGCCCCTG
>JBLUOL010000138.1:0-12482 GCA_048065775.1 Pseudomonas sp. GW6 | reverse complement strand
CCTGATACCGCAGGCGCTGGGGCAGTTGCTGCAACGCTACCCGCGGGTGCAGGTGAAACTGGACATCGCCAACTGGCTGGAGCTGCGCGACAGCCTGCTGGACTCGACCATCGAGCTGTTCGTCGCCGATATCCGTGAATTGCAGGACGACGCTCAGTTGCACATCGAACCGCTGCGCGTGCATCAGGGCGTACTGTTCTGCCGCCCGGCTCATCCGCTGCTGCAGCGGCGCAACCTGCAACTGCGCGACCTGCTCGACTTCCCGCTCGCCGGAACACAGCTGCCACAGGTGGTCGAACGCAGCCTGGGGCAGGCCAGCGGGCGAGCGCAGCCGTTGAGCGTGCAATGCGACAACTTCCTGGTACTCAAGCGCCTGGTGGCCGACAGCAATGTGCTGAGCATGGCGCCCTGGGACGTGATCGCCGACGAAGTCGATAGCGGTCAGCTAGCCCTGCTGCCGCTGTTGCCTCAGGGTCTGCATCAGCATTCGGCCTATGGCCTGGTCAGCCGCGCCGGCCACAGCCTGTCGCCAGCGGCGCAGGCCATGGTTACAGCGATTCGCCAGGTGGATGAACAGACGCCGCGCGCCGGGCACGCGGCGGATTGAGGGGAGACTTACCAGCGGCGCTCGCCGCTACGGCGTTGTTCGTTATTGCTGCGCCCGTTGGAGAAACGATGCTGCGTGTTGCTGCCTGCCTCCCAGCCGCGCTGAATCTGCCCGCTGCGATGCTCCTGACGACGCTGGTCGCGGCGATAGTCATGTCGCGGCTGCTGGTGCTTGTAGCCGTCGCGATACCGGTGATCGTGGCCGTAGTGATGACGCGGCGGCGGCGCCGGAACGTAGCGCGGGGGCGCCGGGTAGTAGGTATGCCGACGCTCCTCGTAGTAGTAGCGTGGCGGCGGGTTGTAATCGCGCCGATAGCCGTCGTAGTACCGGTAGCCATGGCCGTGGTGATAACCACGGTCGTAGCCTTCGCCATAAACGGCGCAACCGGAAAGCAGCAAGAGCAACGCGGAAAACAGCATCTTGTAGGGCATGGCGGCCTCCTGTGACCGCTGGGTCGACGCCGACCGATGTCGGCCTCCGGGACGGTGATCCCTGACGCATCAGACAGCGCGCCCGCAACAGGTGCGATTCACTTCGTCGGCTGTGACCGACGGCGCAAAACCACAAGAGCACAGGACAATTGTCCTGTCGCTGGCATGGCATTCGCTTGCTCAGCGCCGCGGAAAGCCGATCCATGCACAGGATCGTCAGTGGTAGCGAATCGTAATGGCCGACTAGGGTTCCGGCTCGTCAAACGGCGAGTGGCTGGTCCGAGAGTGGGCGACCTCATGCAGCGGCGGGATGCCGCGGGGTTACACGGCGGGACAAAAGCCCGGGAGAACGCGCAGCCAGGCTGCCGGCTTTCCCGCTTTCGGCCATGACCCGAGGTTTCCATGTCCATTCGCTCCCTGCTCACCGTCCTGCTCTGTGCCTGCCTGCTTGGCGCTCCGACAGCCCAGGCCGCGCCTAAAACCTTCAAGCTGTGCTGGTCGATATTCGCCGGCTGGATGCCCTGGGGCTACGCCGCCGAACAGGGCATCGTGAAGAAGTGGGCGGACAAGTACGGCATTGACATTCAGGTGCAGGAAGTGCCGGATTATGTCGCCTCCATCGAGCGCTACAGCGCCGGCCAGTTCGACGCCTGCAGCATGACCAACATGGACGCCCTGACCATTCCCGCTGCTGCCGGCAAGGACAGCACCGCGCTGATCATCGGCGACTTCTCCAATGGCGCCGACGCCCTGCTGCTGCGTGGCAGCGGCAAGAGAATCCAGGACCTGAAAGGCAAGAGCGTGCTGCTGGTGGAGAACTCGGTTTCGCACTACCTGCTCAGCCGCGCACTGGAGTGGGCCCTGCTCGATGAAAGCGACGTGACCATCATCAACGTCTCCGATACCGAAATCGCTGATGCCTTCCTCGCCGGCAAGGGCGACGCGGTGATCACCTGGAACCCGATCCTCTCCGAGATTCGGCGCAAGGCTGAGGTCAGCCAGGTGTTCAGTTCCAATCTGATTCCCGGTGAAATCCTCGACCTCACCGTGGTCAGCAGCCAGACCCTTGCCCAGCACCCAGAATTCGGCCGCGCGCTGACCGGCGCCTGGTTTGAGACCCAGCGACTGCTCGGCCTGCCCACCCCGGCCGGTCGTGAAGCCCGGGCCAGAATGGCAGCCGCCGCCGACACCACCGCGGAAGACTTCGACGCCCAGTTGGGCACCCTGCGCTCGTTCTATTCGCCGCGCAGCGCGCTGAACTTCGCGCGCACCGGCAAGCTGCCGGACCTCATGCAACGGGTCGCGCACTTTGCCGATGCTCACGGCCTGCTGGGCAAGAGCGGCATGGGCCTGACCAATCTGGGTATCGAATTCAGTGGCGAGAAGACGCTGGGCAACCCGCAGCGCATTCTGCTGCGCTTCAACCATCGCTATATGGAACTGGCCGCCGATGGGGCGCTGTAACGCCCCATCGCACAGCAGGCGCACCACGATCCGCACCAATAACGCGCACTCACAGCAATGAGCGACGACGAAACCCGCCAGCTAGGCGCCTCGGCTAGCTGGCACGATGTTCGCTACGGACCCTGCGTGCAGGAACAACCCGGCTCGCCGGGATCGCGGCACCACAATTTGCCAATAGCCGGCTAGGGTTCCGGCTCGCCACAGGCGAGCGACTGGTCCGAGAGCTAGCGACCTCCAGCGAGGTTACACGGCGGGACAAAAGCCCGGGAGAACGCGCCCCATCCGTGGGGAACCGCCGCGAACTCCTGCCCGCCCCTGTCAAACTGGAGGTTCATCATGGGTACGCCCCACTCGCATCAGCGGCAACCAGCCGTCCCCCCCAAAGGCCCGAAACCAGCGCGCTCTTGCGCTTGCTAGCTGCGCACGCATTTCGTTCCAGGCCCGACGAGGACTATCCATGCGCCTGATCAACCGCCACCCGGATCGCAGCAGCCGCCTGCTGCTGATCCTGCTGCCCTTCGCCCTGCTGCTGTTCGTCTATTTCAGCGCCTCGACCAGCCGCCTGGCTGAGAACCCCAACGACAAGCTGCTGCCCAGCGCCAGCCAGATGGCCGATGCCATCGACCGCCTGGCCTTCACCGAAGACAAACGCAGCGGCCAGTACCTGTTCTGGCAGGACACCGCCTCCAGCCTGCAACGCCTGGGTCTGGGCCTGGGCATCGCCGCGCTGCTGGGCCTGGTGCTGGGCATCGCCGCCGGTAGCGTGCCGCTGTTCGGCGCGCCGCTGTCGCCGCTGCTCACGGTGCTATCGATGATTCCGCCGCTGGCGATCCTGCCGATTCTGTTCATCGTCTTCGGCCTCGGCGAGCTGTCCAAGGTGATGCTGATCGTCATCGGCATCACCCCCTGCATCGCTCGTGACATCGAACAGCGTGCACGCGAGATTCCCGGCGAGCTGCTGATCAAGGCGCAGACCCTCGGTGCCAACTCCTGGACGCTGATCCTGCGCCTGGTGCTGCCGCAACTGATGCCACGCCTGCTGATCTCGCTGCGTCTGATGCTCGGCTCGGCCTGGCTGTTTCTGATCGCCGCCGAGGCCATCGCCTCGACTGACGGCCTCGGTTACCGCATTTTCCTGGTGCGTCGCTACATGGCCATGGACGTGATCCTGCCCTACGTCGTGTGGATCACCCTGCTGGCCTGGCTGATGGATCTGGGCCTGCGCCAGGTGCTGCGCCTGTGCTTCCCCTGGCATAAAGGAGGCAAGGCATGACCCTGTTCAGTCAACATATCGTCCCGCTAAGTGAACCTGCCATGAGCGACTCCCGTACGGCCCCTGCAAGCACAGGGAAAACCGCCTTTATCGAAGCGCGCAACCTGTGGCAGGAATACGGCGACCTGGTGGTGCTCGAACGCCTCAACATCAAGGTCGACGAGGGTGAGTTCTGCACCCTGGTCGGCGCCTCCGGCTGTGGCAAATCCACCTTTCTGCGCATGCTGCTCGGCCAGGAACGTCCGAGCCGTGGCGAACTGCTGCTGGGCGGCCAGGCGCTGCCCAACGAGCCCGATCCGAGCCGTGGCGTGGTGTTCCAGCGCTATTCGGTATTCCCGCATCTGAGCGTGCTGGACAACGTCGCGCTGGGCCTTGAGCTGCCGAAGTCGAAGCTGCTGGGCAGACTGTTCGGCGCAGCCAAACGCGAAGCTCGCGAACGCGCTGCCGAAATCCTCACCAAGGTCGGCCTTGGCCATGCCCTGAACAAGTACCCCAGCGCGCTCTCTGGTGGCATGCAGCAACGCCTGGCCATCGCCCAGGCGCTGGTGATGCAACCACGCATGCTGCTGCTCGACGAACCCTTCGGCGCCCTCGACCCCGGCATCCGCAAGGACATGCACGCGCTGCTGCTGGAGCTGTGGCAGGAAACCCGCCTGACCGTGTTCATGGTCACCCACGACCTCTCCGAAGGCTTCAGCCTCGGCACCCGCCTGCTGGTATTCGACAAGGTGCGCCACGACCCGCAGGCGCCCAACGCCTACGGCGCGCGGATCACCTACGACATCCCGCTGAACGCCGCGCGCCGGGCGCAGACACAATTGCCCAGCGAACTGGCCGAGCGTATTGCCACCCGCTGATTAAGCGGCAATTTCGGTGCGCACGGCGCACCCTACGCAGCGCAAGTGGCGTGGTAACCCGTAGGGTGCGCCATGCGCACCGACTGCGCCTCCGGTCACAGAGGCGCAGCTGTAGCTTGGCTGAAATCCGGGGATCATCGGGGCCGTTTTCCCGGATTGCAGCCGAGCTACGGAGCCGTCGTTTCGATCCAACCAAAGCGTCGCGGCTGAAGCCCCTCCCACAAATCGAGTGGTTCCGAATCCCTGTGGGAGGCGCTTCAGCGGCGAGCTTTTCAGCGGAGCATCACGCAAGCACCGATAGCTAGCTCAACACCTCGAGATACCGCGACAGCGTTTCGCTCTCCGCGGCAAACCAGCGCTGCGCCTCGCCAGTAGTCGGCGTGGCGAGATCCGCACACCAATCCGGCTCCAGCGTATCGATGATGAACGTCCGCACCACCGCCCGGCCGTCCGGGCGTTGCAGGTGCTGACAGACGCGCCCTGCTCCCGGTAGCTCGAAGCCCTCCAGCGAAACCATCTGCCCCACCCGCGCCGGCATGGTAGACAACGCCACTTGTAAACGCCCCTGCTGATCGGCGTAAGCCAGCGAAGTCTCGCAGTCGAACAACGCGGCCAAAGCCTCACCATCACCCTGCGCCCGTTCGACGCGCTCACGCAGTTGCAACGCTGACTCGCCAGGCTCTGCTCCCCGGCCATGCACCCAGCCAAGCTGCTCGCCACAGAGAATCAGGCCACCGCCGCGTTGCAGCACCTCGCCGGTTTCAGCGTCGCATTCCTCCAGCAAACGCAGACCGATCAGCGGCCCGCTGCTGGCCTGCAAACGCCAGTCCTCGACATAGGCGCCCGTGGTGCCGAACTCGATCATGCAATTGCCGATGCGATGCAACTGCGCCGGCTCCGGCCAGCGGTTGTGCAGTTGCAGGGACACGCCACCATGCCAGCTCAGATAACCGTTCTCCCAAACGCTATCGGCCACCCAGCCTTCATGGTTGGCAAGCTGGCGCAGCTCGGCGGCGCCGTAGTCCTGCCAGGCCCTTACCGGCAACGCGGGCGCATCCGGCAGGCGCAGGTCGATGGTGAAGGTGCGACTTTGCAGCCAATGCACCTGGGTACGCTCGTCGCTGCGGCCATCGGCAAAGCTGATGGTGCGGCGGCGAAAGTGCCCGAGCATCCAGTCTGGCACGCCGCCCTCGGCGCGTTGTGGGTAACGTGCAGCCAGCTCCAGCAGGTTCATACCGTCACCTCCTGGCGGGTCTGGCCGAAGCTGGACAAACCCGCGGCACCATCGGGCAGTTGCAGCGAACCATCCTCCAGCCGCTCGCGCAGATAGCGGAAGGTCTGCGCGGTCTGGGCGAACAGGTGGTCGCCACAATTCACAGGCGTGTACACACGCTCACCGCGCGCCGGCAAGCCGGTAATCGGCGCGATGCGCGTCGGGTAGTCGCAGGCGCAGAACAGCGGAAAGGCGAAACGCTCCTCGCTAACCTTGCGCACGCGGTGCGAGGTGGCGACGAAGTTACCGTTGCTGAGCACTTCGAGCATGTCGCCGATATTGATCACGAAGGCGTCCTCCACCAGCGGCACATCGATCCACTGCCCGTCGCCGTTAAGCACCTGCAAGCCTTCAGCGGTAGGCAAGAGGATGGTGAAGCACTCGTAGTCGGTGTGCGCGCCGATACCGGGACGGTCGGCCACCGGATCGGGATCGAGCGGGTAATGGATCATGCGCAACTGGCTGGTGGGCTGCCGGGTGATGCCAGCGAAGGTGTCCTCGGGCAACCCCAGCGCCAGGGCGAAGCCACGAAACAGCGTGTCGCCCAGCGCCAGCGCCGCGCGGTAGTAAGCGCCGACCTCGCGCTTGAAGTCTGCCGAGTCCGGCCACTGGGTCGGACCCAACAGCGGATAGACCTGCGCCGCCTCGGTGTAGTCGTAATTGACGTCGTAGGCCTCTTTCAGATCCTTGCTGCCGCCGACAAACTGCTCCTCGCCCTCCGGCACGTAACCGCTGTGGTTGCTCGACTGACCGATGTAAAAACGCATCTTCTCCTCCAGCGGGCGGGCGAAGAAGCGGCGCGCTTGGTCGACCAAACCGTCGCGCAGCTCACGCGAAATGCCGTGCCCGGTAATCTGCAGGAAGCCGACCTCGCGCGCGGCACGGCCCAGCTCATCGGCTACGCGCTGGCGCTCGGCAAAATGCTCGCTATACAAGCCCGAGACGTCGATCAGGGGAATCGAGGTGAAATGGGTATGCGCCATGGCAATCTCCCTTGAACAAGTGAGTTACCTGGTCGTCCAGACGAGCAGCGGGTCGGGTCGTCCCGAGAGCGGCAGCAAGGCCGCCCCTGCAACAGGGTCGATAGCGATTTCCATGCCACCGCCCTGACGCCGCCAGGGCGCGATGCCACGAGCCGAATTGCCCCCGAACGGTGCAATGAACGCCACTCAAGCCCCATCAGGCAGCACGCAAACCGCAAGCAGCCTTGCCAGAGTGCCCAGTCACGGGCATCGGCGAGCTGGCACGCTATTCGCTAAAGCTTGGGTGTGCAGGTTCTAACCGGGGTTTCCCGGAATCGCGGCACCACAATTTGCGAAATGGATGACTAGGGTTCCGACTTGCCTGGCAAGTGCTGGTCCGAGAGTCATCGACCTCCAGTGAGGTTACACGGCGGGATAAAAGCCCGGGAGAACGCGCCTTTCGAACGATTCGAAACGTGCCGCGACTCCTGCCCGTACTCACCAACACTGGAGGTTCCAAATGCGCAAGTACCGTCTGCTCTCCTTCGCCGCTGCCGGTCTGGCCGCGGTGCTCAGCTTCAGCGCTCATGCCGAGAAGAAAGACAGCTTCAGCGTCTGCTGGACGCTCTACGCCGGCTGGATGCCCTGGGGCCACGCCAGTACCTCCGGCATCATCGACAAATGGGCGAAGAAATACGGCATCGACATCGATGTCGTGCAGCTCAACGACTACGTCGAATCCATCAACCAGTACAGCGTCGGTCAGTTCGACGGCTGCACCATGACCAACATGGATGCCCTGACCATCCCCGCCGCCGGTGGTGTGGACAGCACCGCGCTGATCGTCGGTGATTACTCCAACGGCAACGACGGCCTGCTGATCAAGGGCGAGGGCAAGACCCTGGCCGACATCAAAGGCATGCAGGTCAACCTGGTGGAGCTGTCGGTCTCCCACTACTTCCTCGCCCGTGCGCTGGAGTCGGCAGGCATGAGCGAGCGTGACGTGACGGTGGTGAACACCTCCGACGCCGACATCATCGCCGCCTATACCACCCCCAGCGTGCAGGCCGCCGCCACCTGGAACCCGATGCTCGCCGAAATCATCGCCCAGCCCGGCAGCACCCAGGTGTTCGACTCCTCGAAGATCCCCGGTGAAATCCTCGACATGATGGTGGTCAATACCCAGACCCTGAAGGACAACCCAGACTTCGGCAAAGCCCTGGTCGGCGCCTGGTTCGAGATTCTCGAACTGATGCAATCCGGCACGCCCGAAGCCACCGAAGCCCTGACCGAAATGGCCAAGGCCTCCGGCACCGACCTGGCCGGCTACCAGGCGCAACTGGCGACCACCAAGCTGTTCTACACGCCGCAGGAAACCCTGGACTTCGTCACCAGCCCGGCCCTGCCGGAGACCATGACCAAGGTCGCCAACTTCAGCTTCGAGCACGGCATCCTTGGTGAAGGCGCGCGCAGCGCTGACGCCATCGGCATGACCTTCGCGGGCGACGTGACTACCGGCGACAGTGCCAACATCAAGCTGCGTTTCGACCCGAGCTACGTACAGATGGCCGTCGACGGCAAGCTCTGACCGACACTCCCCATCCCATCGCAACGATGATCAGGCGCCCCTGCCGGCGCCTGACGACCAGGCTTTGATCTCGAGGTACCCATGACTACTGCCCTCACCCTGCGCCCCACTCTCTATGAGGAAACCGTCCCCGGCGGCGGCCACACCTCATTCATCCTCAAGCGCGGCCAACTGCTGCGCATTACCGATATCGAGGGTGGCGCCAACGTCAGCCTGCTGCTGTTCAACGCCGCCGAGAAAAGCGAGCGCCTGAACCTGCCCGACACCCTCAAGGGCCAGCACACCGCCAAGCTCACCGCCGGCCACTGCTTGTACTCGGACATGGGCAAGGTGCTGGCGGCCATCACCGCTGACACCTGCGGCTGGCACGACAGCTTCGGCGGCGTGTTGAACGCCGACGAAGTGCTGGAGAAGTACGGCCAGGGCCGCTACCAGGAACTGCGCAACGGCTTCTTCCGCAACGGCATGGACAACCTGCTGGTGGAGATGGGCAAGTGGGATCTCAACCTGCTCGACCTGCTGATGAACCTCAACCTGTTCAGCCGCGTGGACGTCGACGCCGATGGCGCCTTCCACTTCCAGCCCGACAACAGCCAGGCCGGCGACTACATCGAGTTGTACGCGCCGATGGACACCCTGGTGGTGCTCACCGCCCTGCAACACCCGATGGACCCCAACCCGCAGTACGCACCCAAGCCGGTGCAACTGACCTGGAGCAAGGTCGACAGCGACGGCATCACCGTGCTCTGCCGCACCTCGCGCCCGGAGAACGGCCGCGGCTTCCACAACACCGAACGCCAGTACATCTGAGGGCTGCCGAAATGACCCTTACCGCCAGCAACCTGCATCCCGAAACCGCCGTGTTCCGCCACACCATCCCGGCGGGCGAACCCTACCTGTTCGAGGTCAAGGCTGGGCAGACCCTGCGCCTGCACGACCTCGAAGGCAACCAGGCGATCGACACCCTGTTCTTCGCCGCACGCAACCCACGTGAACGCTTCGACCCGCAGCGCACCCTGCGCAAGCAGAACAACGTCTACCTGACCACCGGCACGGTGCTCTACTCCAACCTCGGCAAGCCGCTGCTGACCATCGTCGCCGACACCTGTGGTCGCCACGACACCCTCGGCGGCGCCTGCGCGCAGGAGAGCAACACCGTTCGCTATGCGCTGGACAAGCGCTATATGCACAGCTGCCGCGACAACTTCCTGCGCGCCAGCCTGCACGACGGCCGCCTGAGCAAGCGCGACATCGGCGCCAACATCAACTTCTTCATGAACGTACCGGTAACCCCCGAAGGCGGCCTGACCTTCGAGGACGGCATCTCCGCGCCCGGCAAGTACGTGGAGCTGCGTGCCGAGACCGACGTGATCGTGCTGATCTCCAACTGCCCGCAACTGAACAACCCGTGCAATGGCTGGAACCCGACGCCAGCCGAAGTGCTGGTGTGGAACTGACGTAGGGCGGGTGAAACCCGCCAGGGCTCCAGCCGAAGTGCTGGCGTGGGATTGATGTATGGCGGGTGAAACCCGCCAAGGCCCGGCGGGTTTCACCCGCCCTACAAAATTTGTCCCCCAGCACGCGCGGCACGCATCACACGACTGTTTCGACCACGGACGACCGTGGCACATAACGAATGACGGCGGGACGGCCCGCCATGACCTTCGAGGGTCACCCTGATGTTCGACAAACTCCTGATCGCCAACCGTGGCGCCATCGCCTGCCGCATTTTGCGCACCCTGCGTGAGCTGAACGTCGGCGGCGTCGCCGTCTACTCCGAAGCCGACGCTGCCAGCCTGCATATCCAGCAGGCCAACGAGGCGTTTTCTCTCGGCGACGGCCCGGCCGCGCAGACCTACCTGGTGGTCGACAAGATTCTCGCCGCTGCCAAGGCCTGCGGCGCCAAAGCCATTCACCCCGGCTACGGCTTTCTCTCCGAAAACGCCGCCTTCGCCGAAGCCTGCGAAGCCGCCGGCATCGCCTTCGTAGGCCCGACGCCCGAGCAATTGCGCGTGTTCGGTCTCAAGCACACCGCCCGCGCCCTGGCCAAACAGCACGGAGTGCCCATGCTCGAAGGCACCGAACTGCTGGAAAACCTCGACGCCGCGCTGGTCGCAGGCGAAGCCGTCGGCTACCCGGTGATGCTGAAAAGCACCGCTGGCGGTGGCGGCATCGGTATGCGCGTCTGCCGCTCGGCCGAGGAACTGAGTGACGCCTTCGAGGCGGTCAAACGCCTGGGGCAGAACAACTTCAGCGACAGCGGCGTCTTCATCGAGAAATACATCCAGCGCGCCCGCCATCTGGAAGTGCAGGTGTTCGGCGATGGCCAGGGCGACGTGCTCGCCCTCGGCGTGCGCGATTGCTCGGTGCAGCGTCGCAACCAGAAGGTGCTGGAAGAAACCCCGGCGCCGAACCTGCCCGCTGGCATGGCCGACGAACTCTGCGCGGCGGCGATCAAGCTGGCCAAGGCGGTGAATTACCGCAGCGCCGGCACCGTCGAATTCGTCTACGACAGCGAGGCCGAGCGCTTCTACTTCCTCGAAGTGAACACCCGCCTGCAGGTCGAGCACGGCGTCACCGAACAGGTGTGGGGCGTCGATTTGGTGCGCTGGATGATCGAACTGGCGGCCGGCGATCTGCCGCCACTCGGCGATCTGGCCAAGAGCCTGAAGCCCTGCGGCCATGCCATCCAGGCGCGCCTGTACGCCGAAGACCCGGGCCGTGACTTCCAGCCCAGCCCCGGCCTGCTCACCGCCGTGCAATTTCCCGAAGCCGACGGCAAGGCCCTGCGCATCGACACCTGGGTCGAAGCCGGCTGCGAAATCCCGCCCTACTTCGATCCGATGATCGCCAAGCTGATCACCTGGGCGCCAAGCCGTGATGAAGCCTCCACAGCGCTGGACAAAGCCCTGGCCGACTCCGTGCTGTACGGCGTGGAATGCAACCGCGACTACCTGCGCCAGATCCTCAGCGACGCGCCATTCGCCAGCGGCTCGCCCTGGACACGCTGCCTGGAGAATCTGGTCTACCAGGCGACCACCTTCGAAGTGCTTAGCGCCGGCACCCAGACCAGCGTGCAGGACTTCCCCGGCCGCCTCGGCTACTGGGCCGTCGGCGTGCCGCCGTCCGGGCCGATGGACAGTCGTGCCCTGCGCCAGGGCAACCGCCTGATCGGCAACGAAGAAGGCGCCGCCGGCCTGGAAATCACCATGAGCGGCCCGATGCTGCGCTTCAACACCGATGCTGTGATCGCGGTGACTGGCGCCGAGATTCCACTGAGCATCGATGGCGTGGAACAGCCAATGAACACCGCGCTGCTGATCGCAGCCGGCAGCACCCTGACCCTCGGCACCATCGCAGGCAGCGGTGCGCGCAGCTACCTGAGCATTCGCGGCGGCATCCAGGTGCCGGATTATCTGGGCAGCAAGAGCACCTTCACCCTCGGCCAGTTCGGCGGCCACGGCGGCCGTGCGCTGCGTGCCGGCGACGTGCTGCACCTGCTGCCGCTGAGCGACACCAGCAGCGGCGCACAACTGCCCGCCGAACTTTGCCCGCCACTGCCAGCGGTGCGCGAACTGCGGGTGATCTACGGCCCGCACGGCGCGCCGGAATACTTCACGCCCGACTATGTCGACAGCTTCCTCGCCACCGACTGGGAAGTGCACTTCAACTCCAGCCGCACCGGCGTACGCCTGATCGGGCCGAAACCGGAATGGGTGCGCGACAGCGGCGGCGAAGCCGGCCTGCACCCGTCCAACATCCACGACAACCCCTACGCCATCGGCGCGGTGGACTTTACCGGTGACATGCCGGTGATCCTCGGCCCGGACGGCCCCAGCCTCGGCGGTTTCGTCTGCCTGGTGACCATCATCGAGGCCGACCTCTGGCAGCTCGGCCAACTCAAGGCCGGCGACAAGGTGCGCTTCGTGCCGGTGGATATCGCCACGGCAAGGGCGTTGGCGCAAAGTGATGCACGTGAATACGCCGAACTCACGCTTGTCTCCCCTCTCCCGCTTGCGGGAGAGGG
>JBLUOL010000137.1:0-12818 GCA_048065775.1 Pseudomonas sp. GW6 | reverse complement strand
CCCGCCGGGCGGGGTGCGGGCGGTTCGGCCAACACCGTAGCCCTCTCCCCCGACCCCTCTCCCACAAGTGGGAGAGGGGAGAACAAAACGTCCTCCTCCGCTTGCGGGAGAGGGTGCCCGAAGGGCGGGAGAGGGTGGGGCTTGCTCCTGTTGTTCCGTAGTGGGCACCGAATACTCCCTACGATCTCGGTGCGCACAGCGCACCCTGCGCCTCATTCCTCCTCAGCGCTTTCCTCATCCTCTTCCGGCAACAGATCCAACCAGCCGGCCAGTACCATCTGCGCCTCTTCCACGCCCATGCGCTTGGGCGCCGAGAACAGCTGGATGCTGATGCCCTCGCCCCACTGCTTGTGAATTTCCTGGCGCACCTTGAGCAAGGTGGTCTTCGCCGCGCCGAAGGCCAGCTTGTCGGCCTTGGTCAGCAGGATATGCAGCGGCATACCGCTGGCCACCGACCAGTCCAGCATCATGCAGTCGAACTCGGTCAGTGGATGACGGATATCCATCATCAACACCAGGCCGCTCAGGCTCTCGCGGCTGCCCAGATACGCTTCCAGATGTTTCTGCCAGTGCTGCTTGAGCGGGATTGGCACCTTGGCATAACCGTAGCCGGGCAGGTCGACCAGGCGACGCTCGTCGTCCAGGCGGAAGAAGTTGAGCAACTGCGTGCGTCCCGGTGTTTTCGAGGTGCGCGCCAGGCTGGCGTGGGTAAGGGTGTTGAGCGCGCTCGACTTGCCAGCGTTGGAGCGGCCGGCGAATGCCACCTCCAGGCCGCTGTCCTCGGGGCACTGATCGACCTTGGCGGCGCTGATGAGGAAGCTGGCCTGCTGGCACAGACCGATAATGGGATTTTTCGGGAGCATGGGGGTATCCGGTGGATGCCTCGATTCCTGTTCAGTGGTTCGAGGGCTTGCGACATTTCCGCGCACCTGCTGCGCTCCAGAGGGGGCGGCAGGGGGCGTCGTTTCCGTTTCAGTGTTGCCAGTATATAATGCCGCAGATTTTGTGTGCGCTTTGTCCCACCCGCAGGAACCCAATTGCCGGGAGCGATTACATCTCTGCTCGATAGAAAGCAGGACGCTCCCAACCCTGATGAGGTTGATCTGATGAAGAAAATGCTGCTTGCTGCTGCCGTTATGATGTTGTCGTTCAACGGCTATGCTGCTCAGGATCCGCAAGCTGTGTATGACCGTTCCTGTGGTGTATGCCACAACGGCCAGATTCCCACGGCGCCCCAGAAGGGCGACAAGGCCGCATGGGAGCCGCGTCTGGCCAAGGGCATGGATACACTGGTGCAGAGCGTCACCAATGGTTTGAATGCCATGCCGCCGCGCGGCCTGTGCATGGACTGCTCGGCCGAGGATTACCAGGCGGTCATCAAGCTGATGACCGAGTGAGTAAGCCCGCTCGATAACCCTTTCTCTCTTAGCCGTAATTGGATTAGCTGATGAACAAAGTACTCGTGAGTCTGCTGTTGACCCTGGGCCTCACTGGCGTGGCACAGGCTGCTGGCGATGCCGAAGCCGGTCAGGGCAAAGTCGCTGTCTGTGCTGCCTGCCATGGCGCCGATGGCAACAGCCCTGCACCAAACTTCCCCAAGCTGGCCGGTCAGGGCGAGCGTTACTTGCTCAAGCAGCTGCACGACATCAAGTCCGGTGCCCGTCCGGTGATCGAGATGACCGGCATGCTGGATAACCTCAGCGATCAGGACATGGCTGACATCGCCGCTTACTTCGCCAGTCAGAAGATGAGCGTTGGTGCTGCCGATCCCAAGCTGGTCGAGCGTGGTGAGGCGCTGTTCCGTGGCGGCAAACTGGAAGAAGGGATGCCGGCTTGCATCGGTTGCCATGCGCCTAACGGTGCCGGTCTTGCCGCCGCTGGTTACCCGCACCTGGGTGGTCAGCATGCGCAGTACACCGCCAAGCAACTGACCGATTTCCGTGAAGGCAACCGCACCAACGATGGCGACGCGATGATCATGCGTGCCATCGCTGCCAAGCTGAGCAACAAGGATATCGAAGCGGTATCCAGCTTCATCCAGGGTCTGCACTAAGAAGTTTTGTTAAGCGACCACTGTTGCAGTTGGTAAGACAAAGGGTGGCCACGGCCACCCTTTTTCATGTGCGCCATGGCTACAATGGGCGGAACCGGCCCAGCGGTAGCGAGTCATAGTCTCAAATCGCCACTTAGGGCGACGCTTATCCAGTTGAGGAGTACCCCCATGCGTAACCTGATTTTTGGCGCCGCTCTGGCGATCAGCGGCCTGTTCGGCCTTACTGCCCATGCCGAACCGGTAGCCGGCCAGCAGTATGTCGAGCTGAAGAGCCCGGTGCCGGTGTCCAAGCCTGGCAAGGTCGAAGTGGTGGAGCTTTTCTGGTACGGCTGCCCGCACTGCTATCAGTTCGAAGCGACCCTCAACCCCTGGGTCGAGACGCTGCCGGAAGACGTCAATTTCGTGCGCGTGCCGGCATTGTTCGGTGGCATCTGGAACGTGCATGGCCAGGCGTTCATTACCCTGGAAAGCATGAAGGTCGAGCACAAGGTGCATGACGCCGTGTTCACCGCCATCCACCAGGAGAAGAAGAAGCTGGCCTCGGCTGAAGAGTTCGCTGACTTCGTCGCCACCCAGGGCGTTGATCGCGATGCCTTCCTCAAGACCTTCAATTCCTTCGCCGTCAAAGGCCAGATGGAAAAGGCCAAGAAACTGGCCATGGCTTACCAGATCACTGGCGTGCCAGTGATGGTTGTCGGTGGCAAGTATCGCTTCGATCTGGGCTCGGCCGGTGGCCCGCAGCAGACCCTGCAGGTCGCTGACCATCTGATCGCCAAGGAGCGCGAGGCGCTCTAAGCGGCCGCAGGCGCGAAGCATGCTGCGCCGCTGGCGAAAGACACGTGCGGTTGGTCTGTGCGATCCACAGATCAACCCGCACTGCTCGCCCGAGAGCGACTGGCCAGCCGACGGCCTGTTGCGTCTGCTCAGTTTCAATGTCCAGGTCGGCATCAATACCCAGCGTTATCATCACTATCTGACCCGCAGCTGGCAGCACCTGTTGCCCCATGCCGGGCGTGCCGGCAACCTGCAGCGCATCGGTGATCTGCTCGCCGACTTCGATCTGGTGGCGTTGCAGGAGGTCGATGGCGGTAGCCTGCGCTCGGGCTACATCAATCAGGTCGAGTACCTGGCCCAGCAGGGCGCCTTTCCCTTCTGGTACCAACAGCTCAATCGCAATCTCGGGCGCTTCGCCCAGCACAGCAATGGCGTGCTCAGCCGCTTGCGGCCGACCCTGCTGGAAGATCATCCGCTCCCCGGTCCGCCCGGGCGTGGTGCGATTTTCCTGCGTCTCGGTGAAGGCGAGCACGCGCTGGGTGTGGTGATGATGCATCTGGCGCTGGGAGCGCGCACCCGTACGCGGCAACTGGCTTACATTCGTGAGCGCGTCAGTGAGTTTCGCCACCTGGTGCTGATGGGCGACATGAATACCCATGCTGTCGATCTGCTGGAAAACTCCCCGCTGCGTGACCTCGGCCTGATCGCGCCGCAGGTCGAGGCAACCTTCCCCAGCTGGCGACCGCAGCGCTGTCTCGATCATATCCTGCTCAGTTCCGAGCTCGAACTGGGGCGTGTCGATGTGCTCAGTCAGCCGATTTCCGATCACCTTCCCGTGGCCGTGGAAATCCGCCTGCCGGAAGCACAGAATGCTGCGCAGATGCCTATGCTGAACACGCCACCTCCCGAGTAAGCCGTATGAGCGATGACGCGCAACGCTGGAAAGACAAATACCTGAGTAGCCTGGAGCAGCAGGAAAAGCTCGACCGCCGTTGGGAGTCGCGCCTGGATCTGCTGCGCCGTGGTCTGGTGCGCAGCAGCCTGGCCGCCGAGGGCGCGGACAAGGCGGTCGATCAATGCATGCAGGAAATGCGCGAAATCCTTCGTCGCGATGATATGGACTCGGCATTGGGCGGCCTCATTCCGCGTCTGGAAAAGGCCGTGCTGGATTCCGAGCAGCGCCGTCAGCAACGTGCCGGCGAGGCTGCGGCTGCGTTGGCGAGCCTGATCGAGCAACTGCAACGTCTGCAGCCGCCGCGCGAGGTGCGCAAGGCGCTCAAATCGCTGGGCAAACAGCTAGAGGACGCCACCACTCATCAGTATCTGCTGCCGGCGCTGCTCAGCCAGCTGAGCAACCTGCAGGGGCAGGCGCTGACCGTTCTGCAGGCTCCGGTGCAGGAGCAACCGGGCCTGCTCCAGCGTCTGTTCGGTTCGCGCGGCGAGACCAGCGAAAGCAATGCGCAGGCGCCGGGCATTGTCACCGAGGCCACTGGCGTTGCCGAGGAGCCCGCAGCAGAGTTGACGCCAACGCCAACGCCAACGCCAACGCCAACGCCAACGGCCGTAGCGGTGGCGAACGAGCCACCTCCCAGTGTCTCCAACGTGGCCAGCGTGCCGGCCCGGCACCAGGTCCAAGACGCTTCGCCTATGCTCGACAGCCTGCCGCTGCCGCCGGGTCTGGTACGGCAGGAGCAAGCCGGCGACAGCCCGTTCTCGTTGCCTAGCAGCGAACCCGGGTACAGCGCGGTGGCGCCGCATATCGCCAGCAGTCTGCGTAATCTGCTCGACGAGCTCGAACTGCCGGCGCGCCATCTGCCGCAAGGCGAAGCGCTGCGTTTGCGACTGGAGGTTAATCTCAACTGGTACGAGCTGGTGCCGGTGCTGGACGACCTGGCCGTGCTGGTGCTGGCCGTCACCGATAGCGGCCAGCGTGAGTTCGCCGGCTATCTCAAGCAACTCAACGAGCGCCTGGCTGCCTTCATTGAAACCCTCAGCGAGGCGCACGAGGGCTATAGCGCTTCAGTGGAGAATGCGCGCAGTTTCAACCAGCAGCTGCGGGATCAGGTCAGCGATCTGCAGAACAGCGTGCAGGAAGCTGCCGATCTGGAATCGCTCAAGCAGGCTCTGGAACAGCGTCTGGAAGGGCTCTTGCAAAGTGTCAGCAGTCATCAGCGTCAACGCGACAGTGGTAGCGATGACGTGGCTGAGCGGCTACAGGGCCTGGTCAAGCGTGTCGCCGAGATGGAGCAGGAAGCGCAGCAATTTCGCGAGCATATCGAGGAGCAGCGACAGAAGTCCTTGCTGGACCCCCTGACTGGGCTGCCCAACCGTGCCGCCTGGAGCGAGCGTCTCGAACTGGAAGTCGCTCGTCGCCAACGCTATGGCGGCCAGCTGTTGTTGGCGGTGCTGGATGTCGATCACTTCAAGCGGATCAACGATGGCTACGGCCACCAGGCAGGTGATCGAGTGCTGAAGATCATCGCCGGGGAGCTCAGCAAGCGTTTGCGCAAGACCGACTTCATCGCCCGTTTTGGTGGCGAGGAGTTCGTTCTGCTGATTCCTGCAACGCCGTTGGAGGGCGGTGTCCAGCTTCTGGAAACCCTGCGCGCAGCAATCGAGGCCTGCCCGTTCCACTTCAAGGGTGAGCCGGTGACCATCACCTTCTCCGCCGGTATCGCCGAGTTTCGCAATGGCGAGGCGACCGAGGTCACCTTCGAACGTGCCGACCAGGCGCTATATCGCGCCAAGGGTGCGGGGCGTAACCGCGTCGAGCAGGCTGCCTGATC
The DNA here is from genome assembly GCA_048065775.1 of Pseudomonas sp. GW6. Lineage (GTDB taxonomy): Bacteria > Pseudomonadota > Gammaproteobacteria > Pseudomonadales > Pseudomonadaceae > Aquipseudomonas. The sequence continues at coordinate 7,205 of JBLUOL010000137.1, read as the reverse complement.
CCGTCTACGTCGAGCCGCAGCGGCAGGCGCCGCGGCTCCCGTACGAACCACTCACTCCTTCTAGGATGTTGCTTCGGCCGGGTCCCTGCTGGTTGCTGATGCGGCAGCAGCGGTTCGTGCCCGTGGTGCGTGATCGTCCTCGTCCTGCAACGGCACCTCATTGCCCTTAGCGTCGTACAGCTTGCCGCCGATGAAGTGGTCGCCATCGTGCAGGGCGGCGATGTCGCGGTAGCGCATGCTGCGCTCGGTGCCGGCGACGAATACCGACTGCTGATCCGAGTTGCCGGCGGTGAAGTGGTTGAACAGTAGGTTGAGCAGGATCGCCATGATCGCCGCCGAGCTGATGCCGGAGTGGAAGATGGTTTCGAACCAGGCCGGGAAGTGATGGTAGAAGCTGGGCATGGCGATGGGGATCATGCCGAAGCCGATGGAGGTTGCGACGATCACCAGATTCATGTTGTTGCGGTAGTCGACCTTGGCCAGGGTGCGGATACCGCTGGCGGCGACGGTGCCGAACAGCACGATGCCGGCACCGCCAAGCACCGAGGTCGGCACCGCGGCGATCACTCGGCCCATGATCGGTAGTAAGCCGAGGGTGACCAGAATCAGCCCGCCGGTGGCGACCACGTAGCGGCTCTTCACGCCGGTAACGGCAACCAGGCCGACGTTCTGGGCGAAGGCGCTCTGGGTGAAGGAGCCGAATAGCGGCGCAACGACACTGGCGATCATGTCCGCGCGCAAACCGTTGCCGAGGCGTCTGGAGTCGACCTTGGTGTCGATGATGTCGCCGACGGCGAGGATGTCGGCCGAGGTTTCCACCAGGATCACCATCACCACGATCAGCATCGAGATGATCGCTGCCACCTCGAACACCGGCATACCGAAATGTAGCGGTGCCGGGAAGGCCAGCACCGGCCCTTCGCTGACCTTGGAAAAATCGGCCATGCCGAATGCCACCGCTACCAGAGTGCCGATGACCATGGCCAGCAGGATCGACAGGCGCGAGATGGTGGCGCTGCCGACCTTGCTCAGCAGCAGCACGGTGGTCAGGGTGAAGGCGGCCAGGCCGATGTTGGCCATGCTGCCGAAGTCAGCTGCACTGCTGTTGCCGCCCATGGCCCAGCGCGCGGCTACAGGCATCAGCGTCAGGCCGATGGTGGTGATGACGATGCCGGTCACCAGCGGTGGGAAGAACTTGGTGATCTTGGAAAAGATCGGCGTGATCAGCAGCCCGATCGCCGCTGCGCCTATCACCGCGCCGAATACCACCGGCAGCCCGCCTTCACCGCCGTTGGCGCCGACTATCGCCACGATGGTGGCGACGCTGGCGAAGGAAACGCCTTGCACCAGCGGCAACTGGCAGCCGAAGAAGGGCAGACCCAGGGTCTGCAGCAGGGTGGCCGCGCCGCCGACGAACAATGAGGCGGCGATCAGCAGGCCGATGTCCGCAGGCGACAGGCCGGCCGCCTGACCAACGATCAAGGGCACCGCGACGATGCCGCCATACATGGTCAGCACGTGTTGCAGGCCATAGAGGAGATTGGAGCCGATACCGAGGTTCTCGTCCTCGGGGCGCTGAGAGGTGGAGGTCATGGGGCAAGCTACTCGCTGTTGTTCTTGTACGGTCAATGTAGACATTTTGTTGTAGCATTGGCTACTGCTTTGTATACATTTTTTCGAGTGTTGTTTCCTGGAACCATTACAGCGCTACTGGTCATAAAATTTCCATGCGCGCTGAAAATGCTCGAATCTGACCGTGGCCCCGACTCGCGAGGCGACCCCCTCAGGCCCTAGACTATGCGCACTAGCCACCGGAGACGCCCATGGACATCTTCAGCATCGCCGTGCTGATCTTTTTGGTCACCGACCCTTTCGGCAATATCGCCATCTACATTGCCGCGCTGAAGAACGTCGAGCCGCGCAGACGATTGTGGATCGCCGCGCGCGAACTGCTGTTCGCCCTTGGCCTGTTGCTGCTGTTTCTCACCTTTGGTGACAAATTCCTCACCAGCCTCGGGCTGTCACGCGAGGCAACCGCGATTGCCGGCGGTATCATCCTGTTCGTCATCGCCATGCGCCTGATTTTCCCCAGCCCGCAGGGCCTGCTCGGCGACGTGCCGGATGGCGAGCCGATGCTGGTGCCGTTGGCCACGCCAGCGGTTGCCGGACCTTCAGCGCTTGCGGTGCTGATGACTCTGCGCAATACCCACACCGGGCCGCTCTGGGAGCTCTACCTGGCGGTCATCCTGGCCTGGGCGGCGACGGCATTCATTCTGTTGCAGGCTTCGTTCCTGCAGCGTTTTCTCGGTAATCGCGGGTTGATGGCAGTAGAACGATTGATGGGCATGCTGTTGATCATGCTCAGCGTCGACATGCTGCTGGACAACCTGCAGAGCGTATTCGGTCACGCATGAAGTCTCTTTGCCTTGCCCTCGTCCTTGTTCTGCTCGCCGGTTGCACCGGTGGTCTACGTATCGATGACAGCCACACCGCGACCGGTCAGAACAGCCGCGTGCAGTACGTCGTGCTGCATTACACCTCCGCTGATCTGCAGCGCTCGCTCGAGCTGCTGACGCAGACCGAGGTGAGCAGCCACTACCTGATCGGTGATGCACCGCCAACCGTCTACCGCCTGGTTGACGAGAACCGCCGTGCCTGGCACGTCGGCGTCAGCGAGTGGCAGGGGCGAACCTGGCTCAACGCTTCGACCATCGGCATCGAGCTGGTCAATCAGGGGTACTACCAGACGCCAGCGGGGCGCTACTGGCAACCTTTCGCGCCGCAGCAGATCGACACCCTGATCGTGCTGCTCAAGGACATCGTCAAGCGTCACCAGCTACCGCTAGGCTCGATCATCGCGCACAGCGATGTGGCGCCGCAGCGCAAGGTCGATCCGGGCCCGCTGTTCCCCTGGAAGCGTCTGGCCGATGAGGGCCTGGTGCCCTGGCCGAACGAGGACGCCGTGGCGCGCCAACAGGCGCTGTTCAGCATCAGCCTGCCCAGCGTGCAGTGGTTCCAGGAGCAGTTGGCGCAAAATGGCTACACGGTGCCGCAGCACGGTGAGCTGGATGAGGCGACGCGCAATGTCATCGCCGCCTTCCAGATGAAGTATCGCCCGGCCAACTACGACGGCCAGCCGGACGCCGAAACTGCAGCGCGGTTACTGGTGCTCAATCTGCAGGCGGCAGGATAGCGCTCAGCTAGGCGTCGTGCCGATCAGCCGAGAGTCGGCCAGCGCTGCGCTGCGATGAACGGTGGCGGCCTGGTATTCGGGGTCCGCGAGCATGCTCAAAAAGGCTGCTGACGAGGGATAGCGCACCAGCAGAAGCAGATCCCACTGCTCTTCCTTCGGTGCGATCAAAGCCAGGTGGACGTCTGCCATCACCTGCACCTCACCACTCACTTCACGGACCTTGCTCAGCGCGGTGCGGCTGTAGCGCGCATAGGCTTCGCGCCCGCTGCAGGGCGCATGGGGGCTGCCTGCGCCGTACGCAGCTTGGCTGTTGAAGCGCAGCAGATTGAGCATCAGGATCGGTGTATCACTGGGCATGCGCTCGGCGAACGCCAGCAGATCCTCGCGGGCAGGGTCGATGCTCGGCATATACGTTCCTCGGCTGGCGTTTTTCCTGAGCCTCTCGCCTGAAACCGTGTACGGCAAGTGCTATCGATCCGCCTGATAGCCGATCATCTACTCAGCATGGTGCTGCGCTACGGTTGCTGTACCGGCAGGTCGATCAGCGTGGGCCAGGTTGGAAATCACGCGCATCACGCGCCCAGACATCCAGCACCGGTTTGAGATCTTCCAGGGTCAGTTGCGTGCTGCTGTTCTCCAGCGTCAGGCCATGCCCCTTGCGCACCACGCGCAGCACCGGTTCGCTGGTGCGGGCATCGAGGCCCTCCAGCTCGATGAAGATGGCGCTGTCGCGGTCACGGGTGCCTGCGGCTGTGGTCGCTGCCGCCAGCACCAGGGCGACAGGAATCACCTCATAGGCCTTGAGCCCTTCGGTGGAAACCGTCACACCAGTGATCGCGCTGCGTAGCACCAGGCTGTCCATGGTCGGTTCGTTGACCACCGTCATGCGTCCCTGCAACTCACGGATCAACGCCTGATGCAGGTAATCACGGACACTTTCCAGCGTTTGCGCGCTGACCTGATCGCTGGGAACTGGCTCTGGATAGAAGGTCGGCTTCTCCACATACACCGCCGTGTAGCGCTCGCTCCTGAACTGCGGCGAAATCCAGCGCAGCACAGGTGCGCCAGTGGCTGAAGTGGCTGGCTGGAGCTGGGAGTAGTCGGCGAGGTAGCCGGAGAACTGTGTGGGTTTGGTGGTCTGGCTGGCGCAGCCGCTGAGCAGCAGCGTAGTGAGTAGAGCCAGGCAAAGCGGGTTGGCGTAACGCATCGGCGGACTCTCCTGTCCAGGGACCTGCAATCAGCCTAGATGCCGCTTCGTCAGCCCGCCAGTTCGCTCAATCGTTGAGCAAGAAGCTTGAAGTCATAGGGTTTTACGATGCTCTCGGTGGCTGCCGCGCTGTCGCGGGCGCGCACCTCTTCGAGCAGTTCGCGTTCGTAATAGCCGCTGGCGAACAGCACCGGCAGGGTCGGTCGCAACTGGCGCGCGGCCTCCACCAGTTCGCGTCCGTCCATCCCGGGCAGGCCGATGTCGCTCATCAGCAGATCGAAGTGCTGCTCGCTGCGCAGCCGCTCCAGGGCGCTGTGCCCGTCGCGCAGGGCAAGGACGCGATAGCCGAACTCCCCGAGGACTTCAGCGGTGAGTTGGCGTACGACATCGTCATCCTCGACCAGCAGGATGGTCTTGGCACTGGCGCAGTCGATTTCGGTCATGGGGTTCTCTGTTTCAGCGCGCAGAATGCGCGAATGTTTGGCAAACTTCGGAGTCGGTGCACGGTCAGTGTGCCATACGCCTTCCCCGGACAGATAAGAACGAGCGAGACAATCATCGAATGGACGTCCCAATGTCGAATGAGTCCGCAATGGACGAAAAAGGGTTTCGCCGGATTCTCAACCGTAATGTCGGACTGCCGCTCGGCCTGGGGCTGGTCGGCGCGCTGTTCTTCGCGCTGTTGATCGGCTACCTGCTCAATGTGATCCGCTGGGTCGAGCACACCGACCAGGTGCTCAACCGGGCCAGCGAGGTGTACAAGCTGACGCTGGACCTGGAGACTGGCATGCGCGGCTTCCTGCTCAGCGGTGAGGAAGACTACCTCGCGCCCTACGAGCAAGCACGCGGCAAGTATCGTCCGCTGACCGAGCAGATCATCGGCATGGTCGGCGACAACCCACCACAGGTGCAGCGGCTTGAACGCCTGCTGGCGTTGCAGGAACAGTGGGATCTGTTCGCCCAGGAGGTCATAGGCAGCCGCCGTGACGGCGGCAATTACCTGGCCGAGGTTGGGCGCGGGCGTGGCAAGAACCTAACCGATGGCATGCGCCGCGAGCTGGATACCTTCATCAATAGCGAGCGTGAACTGCGTCAGCAGCGCAATGCCGAGGTGAGCAGCACCACGCTTTGGGGGGCCGGCATCTATCTGGTGGTCAGCATCCTGTTCAGTGCCCTGTTGGCACTGTTCGGTCGCCGTGAGCTGATGAACCTTTCGCAGACCTATTCACAGGCGATGGCCAAGCAGTCCGATTACGCCGATGAGCAGCGTCGCCGTGCCTGGCTGGGCGGCGGCCAGACCCTGCTGGCCGAGCGTCTACTCGGCCAGCCTCAGGTGCAGGAATTGGCCGACCGCTCCCTTGAGTTTCTCGCCGAATATCTCGATTGCGTGGTCGCCGCCCTGTATCTGCGCGATGCCCATACTGGCGACCTCACGCGGGTTGCGGGCTATGGCTTCAGCGAGGACGCCAGCCTCAAGGAGCATTTCTACCGCGGTGAGGGCCTGATCGGACAGGCTGCTCGCGGCCGTCGTCTGGTCTGCCTCGATGATCTGCCGGCGGATTACATCAAGGTCGCTTCGAGTCTCGGCGAAGGCCAGCCAGTGAGCGTTGCCCTGGTGCCGCTGCAGTCCGAAGATCGCGTCAACGGTGTGGTCGAATTGGCCTTCATGCGGGTACTGGAGCCGCGTGAGCGCGAGTTCCTCGAGGCAATCGCCAGCAATGTCGGGATGGCACTTGAAGCGGCGCGCTATCGCCAGCGTCTGCAAGAGGTGCTCGGCCAGACCCAGCAGCTTAACGAGGAATTGCAGACCCAGCAGGAAGAGCTGCGTGCCGCCAACGAGGAGCTGGAGCAGCAGGCGCGCGTGCTCAAGGAGTCTCAGGCGCACCTGGAAACCCAGCAGGCCGAACTGGAGCAGACCAACGAGAAGCTCTCCGAGCAGGCGCAGACACTGGCCGACCAGCGCGACGAGCTGGACCAGCGCAACACCACCCTCGGGCGTATTCAGGCGCAGCTGGAAGAGCGTGCCGAGGAGCTGCAGCGCGCCAGCCGCTACAAATCCGAGTTCCTTGCCAACATGAGCCACGAGCTGCGCACGCCGCTCAACAGCTCGCTGATCCTGGCCAAGCTGCTGGCGGAAAACGGCAACGGCAATCTCAATGACGAACAGGTCAAGTTCGCCGAGTCGATCTACTCGGCCGGCAACGATCTGCTCAACCTGATCAACGACATTCTCGACATCGCCAAGGTCGAGGCTGGCAAGCTCGAGATACGCCCCGAGCGCACGCCGCTGGCAAGCCTGCTCGAAGGCTTGCGTGATGTGTTCGTACCGCTGGCGGGCGAGCGCAGCCTGAGTTTCGAGATCGAACAGCAGGGCGAGCTGCCGCAGGTGCTGTTCACTGACCGCCAGCGCGCCGAGCAGATCCTGCGCAACCTGTTGTCCAACGCCTTCAAGTTCACTGACCGCGGCGGCGTGACCCTCAGCGTGTCGCGGCAGGATGACCAGTACCTGGCCTTCGCCGTGCGCGATACCGGTATTGGCATCGCTGCGGACCAGCAACAGGCGATCTTCGAGGCCTTCCGCCAGGCCGATGGCACCACCAATCGTCGTTATGGCGGTACCGGCCTGGGGCTGTCCATCTCGCGTGACCTGGCCGGGTTGCTCGGTGGCTCGATCACGGTCAGCAGCGTACCGGGCGAGGGCAGCACCTTCACCCTGCTGCTGCCTGAGCGCCTGGTCGAGGGCGCTGCTCCGAGCCAGCCGATTGCCGCGCCTCGGGTGGTGGCTGAGCCGCCACTGCCGGTCGC
>JBLUOL010000136.1:0-12874 GCA_048065775.1 Pseudomonas sp. GW6 | reverse complement strand
GCTGGCCGGCGCACTGAGCGCAGCCGAGGCGCTATCGAAAGCGCTCAGGAGTTTGCGAAAGCGCCGCGGCCCCAGCTCTGGCAATAGATGCAGACGCAAGCGGGCTTCGAGCTCGGCAGGAGAAACGGCGGGGGAAAGCGAGGAGGATGCAGGCATGGCGATTCTTCCCTGATAAGTCGCACCGCCATCCTGGCGGCCAGAAAGCACGAGCCCCGCTAGTGCGGGGCTCGTTGGGCATTACGGGTTGCGGACCTTGTCCATCACCGCCAGTTGACGGCTGGCCTGCAGTACCAGACCGTAGCTGAGCTTGTCATAGGTGCGGAACACCATCAGCAAGCCGGAGCGCTCGTCCGGGATCTTCACGTTTTCGCCGGTAACGCGGTCACGTACGGTCTCGCCGGTCTTGAACACCGCCAGCACGTTGCCGATTTCCAGGCCATCGCGCAGCCCCTTGTTCAGGGTGACAACGTCGAACTGGCCGATCTGGCTGACGCCGCGCGGCACATCGAGGATCAAGCCGTCGATGTCGGTTATCGGTTCGCTGGGCATGAAGGTGGAGTTGATCGCACGCTCCTCGGTGGGGAACAGGCGATCTCCCAGGCGTACTTCCTGAGTCGAGCGCTTCAGCAGCAGGGTACCGACATCACCTTCTTCGGCCACGATCTCGCCAGAACCGACATCATCGGCGTTGATACCGAGGAATTCCTGAGTCTCAGGGTCCACGTAGGTCTTGCCCTGACGGAAGATGCCGTAGATCGGGTTCTGTTCGTCGAACTCGCCACGGGCGTAGACACGATCGCCAGCGCCGCTGACCACGCGCTCGGCGTTGCCGGCGACGACGTAAGGCTTGCCGTTGAATTCTTCCGGCGTGTCGACGATACGGTTGCTCAGCAGGAAGCTGTTGATCGCCTCCAGCGGGATAGTCGGGATCGCTTCGGCCATTGGCGTGCTGCGCACCTGCGGCGACAGCTTGATGGTACCGCGCGACTCACCGCGGTTGAGCATCAGGCGCGGCTGACCGTCAACGTAGACCAGGTTGAGGGTATCGCCGGGATAGATCAGGTGCGGGTTGGCGACCTGTGGGTTGGCGTGCCAGATCTCCGGCCATTTCCACGGCTGGCGCAGGAACTTGCCGGAAATGTCCCAGAGGGTATCGCCCTTGACCACTGTGTAGCGGTCCGGGTGACCGTCCTTGAGTTGCACTTCGGCCTGAGCCAAGCTGGTCAGGGCCAGTCCGCCAGCTGCAAAGAGCAGGGCGAGTAGTGATTTCCTCATACGGTGAATCCCTTTATTATGTGCCTTCACGTGAAGCGCCCTAGCGCCGCGTGCCAAACCCGCTGAATACGCGGCGTGAAGCCGTTTTTCAATGCTGTTCATCATCTTAGCAGCGGATTTTGACTTTATTCCACAAGTGCATCACAAACGCATATGGCGATCCTGAATATCCTTGAATTTCCTGATCCACGCCTGCGTACCATCGCCAAACCGGTGGACGTTGTGGATGACTCCATCCGTCAACTGGTCGACGACATGTTCGAGACCATGTATGACGCTCCTGGTATCGGCCTGGCGGCGACGCAGGTCAACGTGCACAAGCGCGTGGTGGTCATGGACCTGTCCGAGGACAAGTCCGAGCCGCGGGTATTCATCAACCCCGAGTTCGAGTCGCTGACCGACGAGATGGACCAGTACCAGGAAGGCTGCCTGTCGGTGCCCGGCTTCTACGAGAACGTCGACCGCCCACAGAAGGTCAAGATCAAGGCACTGGACCGCGATGGCCAGCCCTACGAGCTGATCGCCGAAGGCTTGCTCGCCGTGTGCATCCAGCACGAGTGCGATCACCTCAACGGCAAGCTGTTCGTCGATTACCTGTCCAACCTCAAGCGCGACCGCATCAAGAAGAAGCTGGAAAAACAGCATCGCCAGCGCGCCTGACGCCCCATCTTGAAGGCTTGCTACGGCAAGCCTTTTCTTTTAGCGAGCCTCCATGCCTGACTCATTGCGTATCGTCTTTGCCGGCACCCCGGAATTCGCCGCCGAACATCTCAAGGCCCTGCTGGCCAGCCCGCACCAGATCATTGCGGTCTACACCCAGCCGGATCGCCCGGCCGGCCGTGGTCAGAAGCTGATGCCGAGCCCGGTCAAGCAGCTTGCTCTGGAGCACGGTATTGCCGTCTACCAACCGGCCAGCCTGCGCAATGAAGAGGCCCAGGCCGAGCTGGCGGCGCTCAAGCCGGACCTGATGGTGGTGGTCGCCTACGGCCTGATCCTGCCGCAGGTGGTGCTCGACACCCCGCGCCTGGGCTGCATCAACAGTCACGCCTCCTTGCTGCCACGCTGGCGTGGCGCAGCGCCGATCCAGCGCGCGGTGCAGGCCGGCGATGCCGAGAGTGGGGTCACCGTGATGCAAATGGAAGCGGGCCTGGACACCGGACCGATGCTGCTCAAGGTGAGCACGCCGATTAGTGCTGACGATACCGGCGGCAGCCTGCATGACCGCCTCGCCCAGCTTGGTCCGCAGGCGGTGCTGCAGGCCATCGACGGCCTGGCTGCCGGCACGCTGAAGGGTGAAGTGCAGGACGATGCCCTGGCCAACTACGCGCACAAGCTGAATAAAGAAGAAGCGTTTCTGGACTTCAGCCGCCCGGCCGTGGAATTGGAGCGCCTGGTGCGCGCTTTCCATCCCTGGCCGATCTGCCACACCACGCTGAGCGGCGATGCGCTGAAAGTGCATGCCGCTGAGATTGGAGAAGGCAAGGGCGCGCCGGGCAGCATTCTCGCCGCTGACAAGAGCGGTCTGACCGTGGCCTGCGGCGAAGGCGCGCTGCGCCTGACCCGTCTGCAGTTGCCCGGCGGCAAGCCGCTGGCCTTCAGTGATCTGTATAACAGCCGCCGCGAGCAGTTCGCCCCCGGCCTGGTACTCGGTCAATGAACCCACGCCTGGCCGCCGCCCGCGCCCTGACCGCCGTGCTGTCCGGCAAGGCTTCGCTGGGCAGCAGCCTGCCACCACAGCTGGACAAGGTCGAGCACCACGACCGCGCCCTGGCGCAGGATCTGGCCTTCGGCGCCGCACGCTGGCAACCACGTCTGCAACTGCTGGCCGAGAAGCTGCTGGAAAAACCCTTCAAGGCTGCCGACAAGGACGTGGAAGCGTTGCTGCTGATCGGCCTCTACCAACTGCTGCACAGCCGCATCCCCGAGCACGCCGCCATCGGCGAAACGGTCGGTTGCGCTGGAGCGCTAAAGAAGCCCTGGGCCAAGGGCCTGCTCAACGCCGTGCTGCGCCGCGCTCAGCGCGAGCATGAAGCGATTTTCGCCGAACTCGATCGCGATCCGGTGCTGCACAGCGCGCACCCACGTTGGCTGCAGAAGGCGCTCAAGGCGCATTGGCCGCAGCACTGGCAGGCCATCTGCGCCGCCAACAACGCCCATCCGCCGCTGATCCTGCGCGTCAATCGCCGCCACGGCAGCCGCGACGCCTACCTCAACGAGCTGCGCGAGGCTGGCATCGAAGCCGAACCCTGCACCCATAGCCGCGACGGCGTGCGTCTGTTGCAGCCCTGCGACGTGACCACCTTGCCCGGCTTCAAGGAAGGCCGCGTCAGCGTCCAGGACGAAGCCGCGCAACTGGCCGCCGACCTGCTCGAGCTGGCGCCTGGCCAACGTGTGCTGGACGCCTGCGCCGCGCCGGGCGGCAAGACCTGTCACCTGCTGGAAGTCGAGCCGGGACTCAGCGAAGTGGTCGCCGTGGATCTGGAAGCCAAGCGCCTGGCGCGCGTACGCGAGAACCTCGAGCGTCTGCATCTGGAAGCCACGCTGATCGCCGCCGACGGCCGCGATACCGGCGCCTGGTGGGACGGCCGGCCATTCCAGCGCATCCTGCTCGACGCGCCGTGCTCGGCCACCGGGGTGATCCGCCGTCATCCGGACATAAAGCTGACTCGCAAACCTGAAGACATTCCCGCCCTGGCCCAGCTACAGGGCGAGCTGCTCGATGCGCTGTGGCCGACCCTGGCACCCGGCGGCATCCTGCTCTACGCCACCTGCTCGGTGCTGCCAACGGAAAATAGCGAGACCATCGCCGCCTTCCTCGCCCGCACCCCCGACGCGCAGGAAGTCGCCATCACTGGCGAGTTCGGCCTGCAGCCAGCCCACGGTCGCCAGTTGCTGCCACAGCTGGACGGCCACGACGGCTTCTACTATGCCAAGCTGATAAAGACCGCTGTGACCAGCCACAGCTAACGGAGCGATCAGTGAAAATCATCATTCTCGGCGCCGGCCAGGTGGGCGGCACCCTGGCCGAACACCTCGCCAGCGAGGCCAACGACATCACCGTGGTCGACACCGATGGCGACCGCCTGCGCGACCTCGGCGACCGCCTGGACATCCGCACCGTGCAGGGCAAGGGCTCCTTCCCCACCGTGCTGCGCCAGGCTGGCGCCGATGATGCCGACATGCTGGTGGCGGTGACCAATAGCGACGAAGTCAACATGATGGCCTGTCAGGTGGCCTACACCCTGTTCCATACACCAACCAAGATCGCCCGGGTGCGCGAGGCGGCCTACCTGACCCGCGAGGCGCTGTTCGACAACGAAGCGATTCCGGTCGATGTGCTGATCAGCCCCGAGCAGGTGGTGACCAACTACATCAAGCGCCTGATCGAATACCCCGGCGCCCTGCAGGTGATCGACTTCGCCGAAGGCAAGGCGCAACTGGTGGCGGTCAAGGCCTACTACGGCGGCCCGCTGGTGGGCCAGCAACTGCGCCAGTTGCGCCAGCACATGCCCAACGTCGATACCCGCGTCGCGGCGATCTTCCGCCGCAACCGGCCGATCATGCCCAAGGGCGACACCGTGATCGAGGCCGATGACGAAGTGTTCTTCATCGCTGCCAAGGCGCACATTCGTGCGGTGATGAGCGAGATGCGTCGTCTCGAGGACAGCTACAAGCGCGTGGTGATCGCCGGTGGCGGCAATATCGGCGAGCGTCTGGCCGAGGCCATCGAAAGTCGCTACCAGGTGAAGATCATCGAGATGAACCCGGCGCGCTGCCGCTATCTGTCGGAGAACCTCGACAGCACCATCGTGCTGCAGGGCAGTGCCTCGGATCGCGACCTGCTGGTGGAAGAGAACATCAACGATGCCGACATCTTCCTCGCCCTGACCAACGACGACGAGGCCAACATCATGTCCTCGCTGCTGGCCAAGCGCCTGGGTGCGCGCAAGGTGATGACCATCATCAACAACCCGGCCTATGTCGACCTGGTGCAGGGCGGCGAGATCGACATCGCCATCAGCCCGCAGCTGGCCACCATCGGCACCCTGCTGACCCACGTGCGCCGCGGCGATATCGAAAGCGTGCATAGCCTGCGCCGCGGCGCAGCCGAGGCGCTGGAGGTGATCGCCCATGGCGATGCCAAATCGAGCAAGGTGATCGGCCGTGCCATCGAAGACATCGCCCTGCCACCGAGCACCACCATCGGCGCCATCATCCGCGACGAACAGGTGCTGATCGCCCACGACGACACGGTGATCGAGTCTGGTGACCACGTGATCCTGTTCCTGGTCGACAAGAAGTACATCCGCGACGTCGAGCGCCTGTTCCAGGCCGGTCTGACGTTCTTCTGAATAAAACCGTAGCCCGGATGCAATCCGGGGATGAATCGCGCCGGGCCTCACCCGGATTGCATCCAGGCTACACGGAGAAGGCTCATGAGCGCCGAAGCGCTGGAAAAGATGCTGGCCAAGGGCATGGACAACGCCCTGCTGCGCTTCGGCCTGGGCAAGGCCCACCTGGATGGTGGTAACGCCGCCCAGGCTGCCGAGCACCTGCAACGTTGCGTCGAATTCGACCCCGGCTATTCCGCTGCCTGGAAACTGCTGGGCAAGGCACTGCAAGCCGAAGGCAACACCGAGGCAGCACGCCAGGCCTGGCAGCAGGGCCTCAAAGCCGCCCAGGCCAAGGGTGACAAGCAGGCCGAGAAGGAAATGAGCGTGTTTCTGCGCAAGCTGGACAAGCCAGAGAGCAATCGCGGCTAAAGCCCCTCCCACAAGCTCAGTACTACCCCGCTGATCGAAAAGCCCGCCGCGGACTGTGGGAGGCACTTCAGCGGCGAGCTTCTGGGCATCCCTGGAGGTCGCCGATCCCGGCTCAGGGCTCAAGCCGTCGCGGCTGAAGCCCCTCCCACAGGACGGCAACCTACTGCTCTAGCGAGCTCAAAGCACCTCGCTGGCCACCGCATCCACCGCCGCCTTGGCAATCCCCACTATCTCGTCCGCCTCAGCCTTGGTCAGCACCAGCGGCGGGGCGAAGCCGAGGATGTCGCCGTGCGGCATGGCGCGGGCGATCATGCCGCGCTCCAGGCAGGCAGCGGAAACCCGCTGGCCGACCTTGAGCGCCGGGTCGAATGGCGTGCGCGCCTCCTTGTCGGCCATGAACTCCAACGCGGCGAGCATGCCGACGCCGCGTACCTCGCCCACCAGCGGGTGGCCTTCGAAGGTCTGGCGCAGTTGCTGGTTGAGGTAGGCGCCGACGTCGGCGGCGTTGGCAGAGATATTTTCCTTTTCGAGAATATCCAGGTTGGCCAGTGCGGCGGCAGCGCAGATCGGGTGACCGGAGTAGGTCCAACCATGGCCCATGGCTCCGTCACGGCTGGAGGCCTCATCGATCACGTTCCACACCTTCTCGCCGACGATCACCGCTGAAAGCGGCGCATAGGCGCTGGTCAGTCCCTTGGCGGTGGTGATCAGGTCCGGCTGCATGCCGAACATCTGGCTGCCCATCGGCGTGCCCAGACGACCGAAGGCGCAGACCACTTCGTCGGCGATCAGCAGGATGTCGTACTTGGCCAGCACCGCCTGGATCGCCTCCCAGTAACCGGTGGGCGGGACGATGATGCCGCCGGTGCCCATCACCGGCTCGCCGATAAAGGCGGCCACGGTCTCCGGCCCCTCGGCCAGGATCAGACGCTCCAGATCCTCGGCGCAGTGGCGGACGAAGGCTGCCTCGTCCATGCCGGCCGGCGCCTTGTAGAAGTGCGGGCAGGCGGCGTGCTTGATGTCCGCGTGGGGCAGGTCGAAGTGCTGGTGGAAGCTGGCCAGGCCGGTGAGGCTGCCGGTCATGATGCCCGAGCCGTGGTAGCCGCGCTGGCGGGAGATGATCTTCTTCTTCGCTGGGCGGCCGAGCACGTTGTTGTAGTAACGCACCAGCTTGATCTGGGTCTCGTTGGCGTCGGAGCCGGACAGACCGTAATAGACCTTCTTCATGCCCTTGGGCGCCCAGTCGATGATGCGCGCCGACAGCTCGATGATCGCCTCGGTCGAGTGGCCCACGTAGGTGTGGTAGTAGGCCAGCTCCTTGGCCTGCTTGTAGATCGCCTCGGCCACCTCGGTGCGACCGTAACCGATGTTCACGCAGTACAGCCCGGCGAAGGCGTCGAGCAGCTCGCGGCCTTCATGGTCACGAATACGGATACCCGAGGCGCCGGTGATGATACGGCCCTTGAGCGCGCCGCTGGCGTGATCGTGGGCGTGGGTGGACGGGTGCATGAAGTGGGCACGGTCCTGGGCGAACAACTCGTCGTAATGGCTCATGAAAAATCCTCCGGTTTGGCTCAGTAGCGCTGGCCCTGATGATGAATGCAGAAGTATTTGGTCTCGACGAAGGGCTCGAAGCCTTCCGTGCCGCCCTCACGGCCGAGGCCTGAGGCTTTCATGCCACCGAATGGGATCGGGTGGCCGGTGAACTTGGTGCCGTTGACCGCGACCATGGCGTGGTCGAGGCGGCGGATCAGCGGGTGGACGACGTCCACGCGGTTGGAACAAATGTAGGCGGCCAGACCGTATTCGGTGTCGTTGGCCATGGTCACAGCCTCGTCCAGGTTGTCGAAGGCGCGCACGCCGGCGATGGGGGCGAAGTTCTCCTCGCGGTAGATGCGCATGCTGTCGGTAACGTCGGCCAACAGCGTCGGCTGCCAGAACCAGCCGCCCAGCGCATGCGGCTCGCCACCGGCCAGCAGGCGCGCGCCCTGTTCGATGGCATCGGCGACCCGGGCGGCCGTCACGTCCAGCGCGGCCTGGTGCATCAGCGGGCCGATCTGATTGCGCGCGTCATGGCCCGGGCCGACGTGCAGGTCGCGCACGGCCTTGGCGAAGCGCTGTAGAAATTCTTCATAAACAGGGCGCTCGACCAGGATACGGTTGGCAGCGCAGCAGTCCTGGCCGGAGGTCTGGAACTTGGCGTCCAGCGCCACCTGCACGGCGTGATCCAGGTCGGCGTCAGCGCAGACGATCAACGGCGCGTTGCCGCCCAGCTCCAGCGCCACCTTCTTCACATCTTCGGCAGCGGCCTGCAGCACCAGCTTGCCGACGCGGGTCGAGCCGGTGAAGCTCACCGAACGCACCCGCGTGTCCTTGACCAGGGTTTCCATAGCCATCTGCGGTTCGCCCAGCACCACGTTGAACACGCCGGCGGGCAGCCCGGCTTCCTCGGCCAATTGGGCCAGGGCAAAGGCGGAATAGGGCGTCTCGTGCGCCGGTTTGACCACCACGGTGCAGCCGGCGGCCAGGGCAGCGGCGGCCTTGCGGGTGATCATCGCACTGGGGAAATTCCAGGGTGTGAGCAGCGCGCAAACGCCGACCGGCTCCTTCAGCGTACCGAGCTGGGCACCGGGGATATGGCTGGGAATGGTCTGGCCGTAGAGCCGGCGCGCCTCTTCGGCGAACCAGGGAATGAAGCTGGCGGCGTAGCGGATCTCGCCACGGGCTTCGGCCAACGGCTTGCCCTGTTCCTGGCTGAGGATGCGCGCCAGGTCTTCCTGATGCTGCAGGATCAGCTCGGCCCAGCGCCGCAGCAACGCCGCGCGGGTTTCCAGGCTCTGCTCGCGCCAGTCGGCGAAGGCGCGCTGGGCGGCGTCCACCGCGGCGATGATCTGCGTCTGGCCAAGCATCGGCACATGGCCGATCACGCTCTGGTCGGCCGGGTTGTGCACGGCGATGCTGGCGCCGTCGTCACTGTGCAGCCAGTGACCGTCGACGTAGCACAGCGATTTGAACAGCAGGGGATGGTCGAAGGGCATGGCAATGTCTCCGGGCCGATGGGCATGGGAGACATGCTAGGGAAGGGTGGCTTGGCGTTTTTTCCAAGCGCCCCCGGCGTCACCTCAGTTTTTTCTGAAGGTGGCGGGGCAATAGGAGAATTCTCGTGTGGCGTAGCCCGGATGAAATCCGGGGCAGGGCACAGAACATTCCCGGATTGCATCCGGGCTACGGATTCAGCTCAGGCCGTGGCGGTACGCTGCGGCAACGCCCGCACGATGGCACTGAGCAGCATGCCGTACAGCGGCACGAAGAGGATCAGGCTGATGGCCAGCTTGATCACGTAGTCCACCGTGGCGATCTCCACCCAGTTGGCCGCCATGAACGGATCGTCGCTGCGCCAGAAGGCCACCGAGAAGAACAGGAAGGTATCGAGCAGGTTGCCGAGGATGGTCGAGGCCGTCGGCGCGACCCACCACTGGCGCATCTGCCGCAAACGGTCGAACACCTGGATATCGAGCAACTGGCCGAAGGCGTAGGCCAGGAAACTGGCCACGGCGATACGGAAGACAAACAGGTTGAATTCGCCCAGCGCCAACAGGCCGCCAAATGCACCTTCGTGGAACAGCACCGACACCACGTAGGAGGCGACCAGCGCAGGTAGCATCACCCGGGCGATCACCACCCGTGCGGCATGCTTGCCGATCAGACGCACGGTCAGGTCGGTGGCCAGGAAGATGAACGGGAAGCTGAACGCACCCCAGGTGGTATGCCAGCCGAACAGGGTGATCGGCAGCTGCACCAGGTAGTTGCTGGCGATGATGATGAGGATATGGAAGGCGATCAGGCCGGCCAGCACGGGCCGACTGACCGACGCAGGAATCAGGGTCATATCGATGTCCTTTTTCATGAAGTGGGGTGAGGGAACCCACTGCCGCAGCCGACATGGCCACGAGCGGCGCGCATTCTAGCGCGTTGTTGACCCACGGGATAGGTTTTGCCGCAGATGGCCAGGCCGCTCGGATGAAAGGTCGCGCCGTCGCTGACTCAGGCCTCCGGCACCACCCGCTTGGCCAGTTGGAAATGACGCTGCCAGTACGAATTGTTGAGGCGGTCGATACGCACCTTGGTGCCGCGCCGCGGCGCGTGGACGAAGCGGCCCTCACCGATGTAGATGGCCACGTGATCCACCGAGCGGCTGCGAATGCGGAAGAACAGCAGATCGCCGGGCTGCAGATCGCTGCGCTTCACCGACGGTGCATCCAGGCGTGACAGTGCGCGCGAGGTACGCGGCAGGTCGAGGTCGTCCTGAGTCTTGAAGGCATATTGCACCAGGCCGCTGCAATCGAAGCCGTGGCGCAGGCTGGTACCACCCCAGCGGTAAGGCGTGCCCAGTGCACCGAGGGCGCGGTCGATCACTTCGCTGGCCGGTTTGGGCGCGGCCGCTGGCGCAGTGGCTGGAATGGTGTGAATGCGAAAGGTGGCGGAGGCTTGGGTACAAATTCCCAGTAAAAGAGCGCCTCCCAGGCAAAGTGACATGAAGAATTTATTCAAACCCAGTGACCCTGGTGATTGGCCTTTGCGCGGAAGCCCTTCCGAATCAAGGCATTGCATCGGAAACGGACCTCCTGCCCGTCCCGGAGACGGACTGCCTGGAAAAGTCTTTGGTTCATTTTCAAGCGAGACGAGTCGACGAACGGTTTGCCGCTGAAGCCTTCGTATTCCCGACCAATCGCGCCCAATTGCACCCCTCCGTCTGAGCCGCCCCTACAGGCCGTTAAGGCCACGGAGCGACCCATACCGACGGCGTGAGTAGCCACGGCGATGGCCTGACGGCGGTGAAGACGAAGAGCTGCTGCCCTCGGTCGAGCCACTGACTGTAGAGTGGGTTAGCGACGCTGAACGTGAATCGAAGATGCCCACTATCGCGGCGCGTAACCACAGGCGATGAAACGTAGCGCTCCGATGGTGGGTTACGCCGCAGCCAATGGGGTGAAACGCTCGGTCACCTCGGCAGGCGGCTAACCCACCAGATGCCCGACATCTCATGGCGGCGTACCTTAGTCGTCCAGTTCTGCGGGCGCACCTGCCGTGTCCGCCTTGATGGTCTTGGTGACGATGTAAGTGAAGTAGCGCTCGATGCCGAGGTCTTCCAGCAGCAGTTGGTCGATGAAGCGCTGGTAGTGGTCGATGTCGCGGGCGCGGATCATCGCGATGTAATCGACGCCGCCACCGGTGGCGTAGCAGAAGCCCACCTCCGGCGCCTCGCTCAGGCGCTGCTCGAAGCGGCGCATGTCCTGCGCGGTGTGGCGGGCCAGGGTGATTTCCACCAGCACCTGTTGGCTGCGAAACAGCGCTGCCCAATCGATCTGCGCGCGGTAGCCCTTAATCAGCCCGGCGCTTTCCAGCTTGCGCACCCGCTCCCAGGCAGGCGTCACCGACAGGTTGATCGCCTCGGCCAGGGCCGACTTGGTGATCCGCCCGTCGCCTTCGAGGATGCGCAGGATCTTCAGGTCATAGCGGTCGAGCTTGTGCATCGGCAGTACGCCTATCTTGGGAACGATGCGAGGCCTGTAGGAGCGAGCTTGCTCGCGAAGTTTTTGCCTTACCGGCGTTCATGAGCATGGCCAGGCGCTCTCACAGCGGCTGCAGGTTGGGTTTCTCAACTCACCACCTCGGCGATGACCGCGAGGGTATCACCACCTTTCACCAACCCCGGAAAATGCCGCGCAGCGAGCAGGCCGCTGCGTTTGGCGCGGTATTCCCGGGCCGGCTCGCCGGTGCGACGGGCGCTGTGCACGCGGGCGATTACCTCGCCTTTCTCGACGTGCTCGCCGAGGTCACGGCACATCTCCAGCAGGCCGTCATCCTCGCTGGCGACGAAGCAGTCGCCGTCGAGCATATCCAGCATCACCGATTCACCGGCTTCGATTTCACCCTGCAGCAAGCCGAAGTGGATCAGCAGGTTGCGCACCCCGCGCTCGGCGATGGCCAGGCTTTTCGCCGTGCTGCTACCGCCGCCACCCAGTTCGGTGGTGACGAACACCTTGCCCAGCTCCTCGGCGGCGGTGTCGTACATGCCCACTGCGTCCAGTTCCAGCATGCGCATGCAGTAGGGCGCGGCGAAGGCGCGCATGCCGGCGGCGCAGGCAGCGTCCTGGGCCGCATCCGGCAACATGTGGCAGGCGGCGAACGGCAGGAAGTCCAGGGTCTTGCCGCCGGAGTGGATGTCCAGCACCACGTCGGCCAGCGGCAGCAGCGTGCGCTGGAAGTAATCGGCGATCTTCTGCGTCACCGTGCCGTCCGGCTTGCCGGGGAAGCTGCGGTTGAGGTTGCCCTTGTCGATGGGCGAGGTGCGGGTGCCAGCCTGCACCGCCGGGGTGTTCATGAACGGCACGATGATCACTCGGCCAGTGACGTCCTCGGCGCGCAGGCGCTGGGCCAGCTTGCTCAGTGCCAGCGGGCCTTCGTACTCGTCACCGTGGTTGCCGCCGGTAAGCAGCGCGGTGGGGCCGCTGCCGTGCTTCACCACGGTAACCGGGATCATCACCGCGCCCCAGGCCGAGTCGTCGCGGGAATAGGGCAGCTTGAGGAAGCCGTGTTGTACGCCGTCACGGTCGAAATCGACCGTGGGGCTGATGGGGTTGTCGCGCAGTTGGGTCATGGTGCAAAGCCCGGCATAAGTGGATGTCTCGATAGCGCCGCTTTTCGTAGGAGCTGGCTTGCCAGCGATGCGTTGTTGATGCGGATCGCCGGCAAGCCGGCTCCTATGTATGGACTCGCCCCCACTGTCAAACCTGCTTTTCAACACTGCTACCCGGCTGCATCTATGTATCAGG
>JBLUOL010000135.1:0-12999 GCA_048065775.1 Pseudomonas sp. GW6 | reverse complement strand
CATGCGCGATGCCATGGCCAAGGCCGGTGGCGACCCGCAGCGGATCAACCCACTGTCGCCGGTGGACCTGGTCATCGACCACTCGGTGATGGTCGATCGCTACGCCTCGTCCAGCGCCTTCCACGACAACGTCGAGCTGGAAATGCAGCGCAACGGCGAGCGCTACGCCTTTCTGCGCTGGGGCCAGCACGCTTTCGACAATTTCAGCGTGGTGCCGCCAGGCACCGGCATCTGTCACCAGGTCAACCTGGAGTACCTGGCGCGCACCGTGTGGACCAAGGAGGAAGACGGCGTCACCCTCGCCTACCCCGACACCCTGGTCGGTACCGACTCGCACACCACCATGATCAACGGCCTCGGCGTGCTCGGCTGGGGCGTCGGCGGCATCGAGGCGGAAGCGGCCATGCTCGGCCAGCCGGTGTCGATGCTGATTCCCGAAGTGATCGGTTTCAAGCTCAGCGGCAAGCTGAAAGAAGGCATCACCGCCACCGACCTGGTGCTCACCGTCACCCAGATGCTGCGCAAGAAGGGCGTGGTGGGCAAATTCGTCGAGTTCTACGGCGACGGCCTGGCCGATCTGCCGCTGGCCGACCGCGCCACCATCGCCAACATGGCCCCCGAGTACGGCGCCACCTGCGGCTTCTTCCCGGTGGACGAGATAACCCTCGGCTACTTGCGTCTGTCCGGCCGCCCGGACGCCACCGTGCAACTGGTCGAGGCCTACAGCAAGGCCCAGGGGCTATGGCGCGAGCCAGGCGCCGAGCCGCTGTTCACCGACAGCCTGAGCCTGGATCTGGGCAGCGTCGAAGCCAGCCTGGCCGGGCCCAAGCGCCCGCAGGACCGCGTCTCCCTGGGCAAGGTCAGCCAGGCCTTCGACGACTTCGTCGGCCTGCAGCTCAAGCCCACCGCCAAGGAAGAGGGCCGCCTGCTCAGCGAAGGCGGCGGCGGTACCGCCGTGGGCGGCGACAAGCAGAGCGGCGAAGTCGACTATGAAGACGACGGCCATACCCATCGCCTGAAAGACGGCGCCGTGGTGATCGCCGCCATCACCTCCTGCACCAACACCTCCAACCCCAGCGTGATGATGGCCGCCGGTCTGCTGGCCAAGAAAGCCGTGGAAAAAGGCCTGCAGCGCCAGCCCTGGGTGAAGAGTTCGCTGGCCCCCGGCTCCAAGGTGGTCACCGAATACTTCAATGCCGCAGGCCTGACGCCCTATCTGGAGAAGCTCGGCTTCGACCTGGTGGGCTACGGCTGCACCACCTGCATCGGCAACTCCGGCCCGCTGCGTGAGCCCATCGAGAAAGCCATCACCCAGGCCGACCTCACCGTCGCCTCGGTGCTCTCTGGCAACCGCAACTTCGAGGGCCGTGTGCACCCGCTGGTGAAAACCAACTGGCTGGCCTCACCGCCCCTGGTGGTGGCCTACGCCCTGGCCGGCAGCGTGCGCCTCGACTTGACCCGCGACGCCCTCGGCACCGGCAAGGATGGTCAACCGGTATATCTGAAGGACATCTGGCCGACTCAGGCCGAGATCACCCAGGCCATCGCCCAGGTCGACACCGCCATGTTCCGCAAGGAATACGCCGAAGTCTTCGCCGGCGACGAGAAATGGCAGGCGATCGACATGCCCAAGGCCGACACCTACGCCTGGCAGGGCGACTCCACCTACATCCAGCATCCGCCGTTCTTCGAGGACATCGCCGGAGATCCGCCACGTATCACCGATATCCGCCAGGCGCGCATCCTTGCCCTGCTCGGCGACTCGGTGACCACCGACCACATCTCCCCGGCCGGCAACATCAAGGCCGACAGCCCGGCCGGGCGCTATCTGCGCGATAACGGCGTAGCCCAGGCCGACTTCAACTCCTACGGCTCACGCCGCGGTAACCACGAAGTGATGATGCGCGGCACCTTCGCCAATATCCGTATCCGCAACGAAATGCTCGGCGGCGAGGAAGGCGGCAACACCCTGCACGTGCCCAGCGGCGAAAAGCTGGCGATCTATGACGCGGCCATGCGCTATCAGGCCGAAGGCACGCCGCTGCTGATCATCGCCGGCAAGGAATACGGCACCGGCTCCAGCCGCGACTGGGCGGCCAAGGGCACCAACCTGCTGGGGGTCAAGGCGGTGATCGCCGAAAGCTTCGAGCGCATCCACCGCTCCAACCTGGTGGGCATGGGCGTACTGCCGCTGCAGTTCAAACCCGGTACCGACCGCACCAGCCTGAAACTGACCGGCAAGGAAGTGCTGGCCATCGAAGGTCTGGAAGGCGTGGAACTGCGCCCACAGATGCCACTGACGCTGATCATCACCCGTGAAGACGGCACCCATGAGGAAGTCGAAGTGCTGTGCCGCATCGACACCCTCAACGAGGTCGAGTACTTCAAGGTCGGCGGCATCCTGCACTACGTGCTGCGCCAGATGATCGCCAGCTGATGCACCTGCCCTGCCGTACCATGCGGCAGGGCCTCACCGTCGGGCCAGGGACGGCTCATGCCGTGACAAAAATGTGACGTCATTCAAAAAGCGATTAAACTCGCCAAAACGGATTCAGCCCTCAACTTCGCCGCTCGCCGGCCGATGACAGGGCATTACAACGACGGATACCTGCCATGCGTAACAACCAGCCGGTCACTCAGCGTGAGCGCACCTTTCCTGCACAACAACGCCTGATATCCACCACCGATCTCAAAGGGCAAATCACCTACTGCAACGACGCCTTCGTCGACATCAGCGGCTTCAGTCGTGAAGAACTGCTGCGCGCGCCACACAACATCGTGCGCCACCCGGACGTTCCCTCGGCCGTGTTCGAGCATATGTGGACGACCCTGAAGAAGGGCCGGCCGTGGATGGGCATCGTCAAGAACCGCAGCAAGAACGGCGACCACTACTGGGTCAACGCCTACGTCACGCCCGTGACCGAAAACAACCAGGTCGTCGGCTACGAATCCGTCCGCGTCAAACCGACCGCCGAGCAAGTGCGCCGCGCCGAAACGCTGTACGCCCGCATCAACGCCGGCAAGTCGGCCGTTCCGGCCAGCAATCAATGGCTGCCCATCGTCCAGGCGTGGATGCCCTTCATCCTGGTCAGCCAGATCGGCTTCATGATCGGCCACTGGATGGGCAGCAACTGGGGCTTCATCCTCGCTGCCGTGCTCTCCGTGCCGCTGGGTCTGGCTGGCATCGCCTGGCAGACGCGCGGCGTCAAACGCCTGCTGCGCCTTGCCGAGCAAACCACCTCCGACCCGCTGATCGCGCAGATGTACACCGACAGCCGTGGCGCCGAAGCACGCCTGGAAATGGCCATGCTCAGCCAGGAAGCGCGCCTGAAAACCTGCCTCACCCGCCTGCAGGACACCGCCGAACAACTGACCCTGCAAGCGCGTGAAGCTGACAAGCTGGCGCACAACAGCTCGGCCGGCCTCGAGCGCCAGCGCAGCGAGACCGAGCAGGTCGCCACCGCCGTCAACGAAATGGCCGCCACCACTCTGGAAGTGGCCAGCAACGTCGCCCGCACCGCCATCGCCACCCAGGAAGCCAACCGCCTGACCAGCGAAGGCCGCACCATCGCCGCTGAAACCCGCGAAGCCATCCAGCGCCTGTCGCAATCGGTGGGCGATACCGGCGAGACGGTTACCCGCCTGGCCCAGGACAGCAGCGAGATTGGCGGCGTGGTCGACGTGATCAAAGGCATCGCCGACCAGACCAACCTGCTCGCCCTCAACGCCGCCATCGAAGCCGCCCGCGCCGGCGAAATGGGCCGTGGCTTCGCCGTGGTTGCCGACGAGGTGCGCTCGCTGGCGCAACGCACCGCCGAGTCCACCGAACAGATCCACGCCCTGATCGCCAAACTGCAGCGCACCGCCGAAGAGGCCGTGCTAACCATGGAAATCGGCCGCAAGCAGGCCGATGAAGGCGTCGAGCGAGTACTCAAGGCCGATCAGGCCCTGGCCGGCATCAGCGACTCGGTGGCCAATATCGCCGATATGGCCAACCAGATCGCCGCAGCGGCGGAAGAACAAAGCGCCGTCGCCGACGAGATCAACCAGAACATCACCACCATCGCCCAACTGGCAGACCAGACCGCCGGCGAAGCCAACGATACCGCCAAACTCAGCGAAGCCCTGACCAACACCGCACAGGGCCAATACGCCCTAGTCGAACGCTTCAACCGCTGAAACGAAAGGCGCAGCGGCTCACCGCTGCGCCTTTCCCTCCCCGCCCTGCTTTTTGTAGGAGAGAGCTTGCTCGCGATCTCCTTACGCCCTTCCCAACCATCCCCGCTTTCGCGTAATTGCCACTTGCCAGCAGTTATCCGACGTGGTGTATAACCTGCCAAACACCCCTACCGCCTCACTACAGGCTGCGAGCTGGAGAAGGCTTTTAAATAACCAGGAAGTTTGCCCTCCAAAACTACGCGCAGGCTATGCAGCATTTAACGCCTTGCTGTAGTTATCCGAATGAGCGTCAAGCTGTTAAATCCATAAAACCAAACCAAATATCAGAGTAAATAAATGACAAAAGGAACCGGAGGCGGAGCAGCCACGAATAGTGGCATTGACTTTCAGCAACGAGTCGCAGCTTTCTTTGTCTTGTCAATGGGCTTAGAACTAGATTGCGCCAACGTTCTTGAGCGGGAGCACGAAGAGAAAATATACAAAGTTGCATTCGAGACAGAGGACGCCATAGACGATATTGTCATCACCCATAAAAGCTCCAAAACATACCTACAAGTAAAAAGAAAGCTCTCCCTCTCTGACAAGGTGGGTTCTGAGTTTTACAAAACCATCAACCAATTCACCAAGCAATATAAAACAGCTCAGAACAAATGCGAGCGCTATGTACTGATCACATCAAATGAGTCGTCTAGAAAAATTCTTTCCGACCTCAGAAAAATAACGATCTCAGCACGACTTAGCGGGGCATTCATTCAAGACAACCCCATGTCTAAGTCAGAAGAACTAACATACAAGATCCTCTTAAAATGCATAACAAGATCATTAAATAACAATGGATTCGCAGACGACCATATCAAGACCGCCCACGACTTAATACGAAATATACACATCATCGCCTTAGACATAGAAAATAACGGAAACTATGAAAAGGCCTTCCTGGCATCAATCTCTAGTAAACTATGCACCAATCCCAACCTACTCTGGGGATACTTAATCTCAAAGACACTAGACTGGTCTAAGGAGCGCCAATCGCTTGACATCAACGGAATCAACTCTGTAATGAAAAAATTCATTAAGAGCAACGACTCCGAAAACAACACCAACCAAGAAGACAACGCTCTTTTTCAGATGCAGTTTGACCCAGAAAATTATGAAATATGCTCTGGAAGAGAAGTTATCATAATAGACTCTTTCCTACCTGACTTTGAGATCGCCCTCTTAGAGCTATACAGGTTCAACGATAGCGGTGAATTTAGACTCAAATTTCATGACCATGAAATAGAAATGGGAGATGGCTCTAGACATAAACTGCATGGACGATTTTCAACTTACTCAGGAGCGAAGAGATTTATAGAAGAGCAAAAATGGATTAAGGATAAAAAAATCATGTTAGGCCCAATAAACGGTGAATACGACTTTGATGCCAGTCCGATAGCTCTAACATATTCAGAAAAAGTAAGAAATAAAATTATCAGCAACAACGAAATATCGAAATGCATCCATTGCCAGGGAGGACTTTCTAACCATTCAATCTTAATTGAAGTTAGCGAGGAAGGCTTACCTTTCGACGCCGGGATAATTCATCAAAAATGCCTACGCGCGTCGGACAGAGTTCTTGGCATTGCAAACAACCCTGGCATGGATAAATATCCTGAGTTGAAAGACTTCGACTATCAGCGATGGTTTTTAAGCCTTGGCCACGGACAAGCTTTATGGGCTGGACTTTCAGCGATCAACCAGCCAATAAAGTCTGTTCTGTGGAACTCTAAATCCTCCATTGATAAAAATGGTCACCTTTGTATAAAAGCCATTCTGAGCAACGGAGATATTCGATATGTTCAGGAGCGCGGTCGTGTCCAACGCTACAACACAGAAAGATCCGAAATAGTATGTAGCCAACTTAACAAGTGGATTGCAGACTCAAAGAAAAAAGGCAACCCCCTTTGCTATTCATCGGATGGAAACATACAAGGAAGACATGATGACATACAGAGCAACTCAACCCAACCAATCAACCTAATTGAGTGCTTGCGATTTGAAGTCACTCAATACACCAGAGGAATATCGCAACTTCATGACAAGATAAAAAACTTCTACACTCCATTGGTTTATTTTTTCGACGAGAACAGCAACCAACCATTAGTGGTAGATAATTCTGTTTTTCTTATCACAACACCAATGGATCTCAAATTTTACATTGAAAATTGGTCTAGCATTGATTTCCCTCTTAAATCGTACAGGCTTAATATCATCGAAGCCGATGAAGATTTTGATAAATTCATACACTGGGCTACCGCGGAGGGCTTTAGTGTTTTTGTTGATCCTTTTTTCGACAAATCCGGAGAGCTTTTAAAAGGCGCAACTGTCAACGATATGGAGAACCTTAACCATCAGGTCGCCCCATCAGAAATTCATTCAATTTTGTTCACCATAGACAATAAAAATGGTACTTTTACGCACTTATTCAGAGACTTCGATAGCGACTTAACGCTACTGCTTAGCGATGAATGCACCGGCGGCACGTGTGACTGCATGGGCTGTCACATGTATGCCTGTAGCGCTCAATTTTATGGCCAAAACAACCTTGACATTAGAAAAACTAGCAACACCACTATCGCCCTAAATTTAGAAGACAGCGATACAGAGTGGGAAGAGAGTTTTATTGAGAACAATAAGGTGAACTGGAGCGATTGGGAAAACTTGGTTTTCCAAAAGAAAGGATAACAAGCCACCACGCCCTAAGCTCATACCAACCCCACAATATAAAGTCATTATTCAAGTAACATAGGGGTCAACCAGCGCTGGCTCTACCTACAGAAAAATAGCTCTCAACTGGTAGACATACGTGTCTACTCAGACGGCTATTGATCTAGTTAAATCCCATCGCCTTCACTGCCAAGGAACCCGGCATGCCTGCTCACGAGAAGATCAATTACGTCGAATACCCCAGCCGCGATCTGCCGGCCACCAAGGCCTTCTTCCAGACTGCTTTCGGCTGGCGATTCACGGACTACGGCCCCGATTACGCCGCCTTCGCCGACGAAGGCCTGGATGGCGGTTTCTTCAGCGCCGAGGTGTCCGCGCGCAGCGATAACGGCAGCGCGCTGATCGTGTTCTACAGCGCACAGCTGGAAGACACCCTGGCCAAGATCAAGGCCGCCGGCGGAGACATCGTCAAACCGATCTTTTCCTTCCCCGGAGGCAGACGCTTTCACTTCGTCGAGCCGGGCGGCAACGAGTTTGCTGTGTGGTCTAACTGAGCGATGGCAACCATCGCGATGGATGTGATCGCGGGAGCGATCATTGGCGGAATCGAAAAGGCCCAAAAGGACTACGAACGTATGTCGGGGGGCGAATGGTTGTGGGCCGCAGCCGAATACGTGCTAACGACGTACATCGCCCGCGAACTCGACGCCTTGCCTGGCGCCAAATTCGTCACTATTGAATCCCATGGACAGAGCGCGATCACCGATGCCGGAGCCACCGTTCCCGGCCCTAAACCGCGCAAGGCCAGGCTACGCGGACGCTTCGACATGCTTCTGTGGTGGGCTAATTCGACTCCGCGCGCGGTCATCGAGGTCAAGAATCAGCCACGTGGACAATCCGGCTGGTTCCATGACATCGAACGCATCACCTCTGTGCTCAGTATCGGCCGTGACAGCACCAGCATGCAGTTCGGCGCATTCGCCTATTACTACTCGGCCGTAGATGGCAGCCAATACAGTGCGGAGGAGAAGGTGCTGCGCAAGTTGGAGCGTATGAAGCACCTCGTCAGTGAAAAAACCGCGGGCAAATTCCGCGTTCGCCAGTTCTCCTCCGATATTTACCAGGATGGCGACAGCGCATGGACAGCGGCATTCCTGCTGCTACAACCAGTAACCTAAGGGTGATGCAAGGAACGACACGATGCGAATAATGGTGATCGGAGCCAGCCGAGGTCTCGGCCGTGCGTTGGTAGAAGGTTTGGCGCAAGGCCACGAGTTGATCGGGATTTCACGCAGCCGCCCGGCCGATCTGGCCACGGGTATCCAGTGGATCGAGGCGGATATGAGCGATCCGCTGCGAGCTGTGGACGCCATTGAAGCCCAGGCACCGCAAAAGCTGGACGCGATCATCTACAACCTGGGGATCTGGGAAACTCGCGCGTTCGAGGATGACTACAGCTTTCTGCAAGACGAAGACGCGCAGATTCTCGAGATGGTCAGCGTCAATATCGGCGCGACCTTGCTGCTGCTCAAACGCCTGCTACCGCGCCTGCTAGGCGGCGCCAAGCCGCAATTGATCCTCACCGGCTCCACCTCGGCCCTGCCACAGAGCGGCCGCCCGGAAGTCACCTTCGGCGCCAGCAAGTTTGCCCTCAAGGGCATTGCCGAGACCCTGCGCGAAGGTTTTCGCGATCAGCGTCTGGCCGTCACCTGCCTGCAACTGGGCTACCTCAATACCCAGGATGGCCTGCAAACACCGGTTGAACAGGCGGCGCAAAATGGCGAAGGTCAGCTGATTCCGCTGCACGATGTCGTCGCTCTGGTGCGAACGCTGCTGAGTCTGTCCGATGCCAGTTACGTGCGTGAGCTGGTGCTACCGGCCATCGCCGACGAGCGCTTTTGAACACCTGAGCACGCGAGGAAATCCGATGCCCGATCTTTACGTCACTCTGACGACGCCACGTCTTGTCCTGCGCCCTCTGCAAGCAGCGGATGCTGCGGCGCTGTTCGCGATCTTTTCCGATCCGCAGGTCATGCAGTACTGGAACACGCCACCTTGGAACTCCGAAGCCGTGGCGCAGGATTTCATCCGCGCCGAGCAACAGGCCATGCACGATGGCCAACGCCTGACCCTGGCTATTGTCGACAGGGAAAGCGCCGAGCTGATCGGCAAATGCCTGCTGTTCAACTATGAGCCGGTGTCGCGTCGTGCAGAGATCGGTTTTGGCATTGCATCGTCTGCCTGGGGCAAGGGTTACGTTCAGGAGGCGGCTGGCGAGCTACTGCGCCATGGTTTCGAAGCTCTGGAACTGAATCGTGTCGAGGCTGAAATCGACCCAACCAACAGCGCCTCCGGTCGTGCTCTGGAGCGCCTGGGCTTCAGCCAGGAAGGATTGCTACGTCAGCGTTGGATCATCGACGGACAGGTGTCGGACTCGGCACTCTTCGGGCTCCTGAGCGAAGATTGGCGCAGCCGCCAAAGTCAACGGTAAGTCGTACGCAACAGGTGAAAACATGCAGAGAATCGACCATATCCGCCTGATGGCACGCTACAACACCTGGATGAACGAACGGCTCTACACAGCGGCTTCCACCCTGCCTGACGAAGCGCTGAGTGCCGAGCGCGGTGCGTTCTTCGGCTCGATCCTCGGCACGCTCAATCATCTGCTGGTGGCTGACCGTATCTGGCTGGGGCGCTATAGCGCACACCCGGCGAACTTCCGGGCATTGCGGGCGCTCGCAGAGCTGGAAGCTCCGACGCGCCTGGATCAACCGATGGGTGCGGATATACGCGAGCTGGCCGCACTGCGTAAACAGCTGGACAGTTACATCGAAGCCCTGGCCGCCGAGGTGGGCGAAGAGCAGCTGGATCAACCGCTGAGCTACCGAAACATGAAGGGCGTAGCCGCGCAAAAGCACTTCTTCGCCCTGCTGATGCATCTGTTCAACCACCAGACGCATCACCGCGGGCAGGCTACGACGCTACTAACCCAGGCGGGCGTGGATATGGGTGTGACCGATCTGCTGGCATTGATCCCTGACGAGCTTTGAGCTGCGGCCAAGTGCCAATGGCACCCGGTCCTCTTCAGGCTCAAAGGCCAGCCAGTTTCAGCCAGTGTGCGTAGAAACCTTCGGCGACCTGGTTCAATGCCCTGACCTTCCCACTCAGGTCGTCACGCATCTCAGCGATGCTCTGCTGGCTGGGCTGGCTGGCATCGAGCAGATGCGCCCAGTTGTCGAGCCAGAGCTCGATCAACCTCTCAGTCATTTCCGGATGCCCTTGCAGCGCCAGCACCTTGCCACCC
Source organism: Pseudomonas sp. GW6 (assembly GCA_048065775.1). Classification (GTDB taxonomy): domain Bacteria; phylum Pseudomonadota; class Gammaproteobacteria; order Pseudomonadales; family Pseudomonadaceae; genus Aquipseudomonas. The sequence goes on along the minus strand of JBLUOL010000135.1, from coordinate 2,810 downwards.
CAGGCGAAGGCCTGATTGTCGCACCACTGGCTACTCAACAGAGGCTGGGCGCCGTCAGGCAGCGAGAAGGTGTCGCCGTGCCACTGGAAGATGCTGAACGCTGCAGGCAAATGCGCCAGCCAGGGGCTATCGACAGCCTCTGTACGACGTTGCATGTGCTGCCAACCCGCTTCGGTGTAGGGCATGCGACGGATGCCGGCACCCAGTGCCTTGGCCAGCAGCTGGCCGCCCAGGCAGTGACCGATGATGGGAATGTCGCGCTCGATAAAGCGCTGCAACGCAGCCACTTCGTCGGCGATCCAGGGCAACGGGTCATTGACGCTCATCGGCCCGCCCATCACGGCGACCGCCTTGGGCCGCCCCAGGTCGTAACCGTGCAGTTCACCCAGATCGACGCGCAGCACGTCGAAACTGCAGCCACGCGCCTGCAGCACCTGCGCCAGGTGAGCTGGCGGGCAATAATCGATATGAGTCAGGATCAGAACATCGGCCATAGCTACCTCCGCCGCGCAGTCTGCGCGAGAAGGATTGGCAAGTCGAGGTGGGCTGAAAGTTGGAGCCATCGGCCGGACAGCAGGCCGATGGTCTGTATTGGCGAATACCGCTGCATTCACCTTTAACGCATGGCTGACGCTTTCACCTCCTGGGTAACGCCCCAGCCATCCATCTTGCCGCCCAGCGGGACGACGATGGACTCCAGGTCATGTTCGAACTCGCCGATACCGGCATGGGTGGCATACATCACTTTGCTGATTTGCAGGTGCCAGATGCCGTCCTCACGGGCGGATATCTGAGCGTTGAGCGACTCGCCGCGAAAGTTTCTGGCCGCCGTTCTGGCCCGTTCTTCGTCGGGAAAGATGGCGTAGAACTCGATCGGGTGAAACTGGGCGAAGTCGAATCCCCCTTCTTTCATCCGACGCAGCACCGATGTGCTGGAGTCTTCGTGGAAGGCTGTGCTCATAAACGACCCCCTCTCAGGCTATGGATGGATTAACCGCTTTCCCAATGCGACCGTCCTACAGACGGTGTCGCGGCCTCTACCGGAAACCTCTGAAAACGCCCTGCGTTTACAGAAGCACCCAAGTGGCGCCGCCCCGAGAATCGAGCTGGTGCTCGATGTGTCTACTGCAAGCGTATCGACGACTGCCCGACAGAACGCCGGGCTGAAAACCGTCACCCCAAGAGTAGCCGCTAAACGCGAGGTTGGCGTCGCCCAGAAAGCCTTTGTGACAAAGCCGACGACCGACGGCAATTGGCCAGCCTGAACGCCTTGCCGGAAATCATGAACGACTGAGCCAGGCCATCAGTAACCTGTTGATCCAGCCCGGCGTGATCTGCCCAAGGTTGAACAACAGCCCGAACTGTAGCCCCACCGGGCGATGCACGGTGCTGGCGTGGGCCTGCTTCCAGGCCGCTTCGGCGATCTGCTCGGCCTCCAGGCGCACGCCCAGACGACGCATCACCGGCGGACGCTGCGCCTGACTGCGCACCATCGGCGTGTCGACGAATGGCGGCATCAGGTCACCCACGCGGATGCCATGTTCGCGCCACTCCAGCTCCAGCGCCTCGGTCAGACCGCGTACGGCGAACTTGCTGGCTGAGTAACTGGCGAGCTGTGGCACGCCGTAAAGCCCCGAGGCCGAGCCCATATTGATCACCTGCGCGTCCGGCGTGACCTTGAGATAGGCGAAGGCCGCATGGCAGAGATTGAGCACGCCGAGCACATTGATCTGTACCAGCCGTGTGTGTTGCTCCAGCTCGATATCGGCAAAGGCGCCGGTGCGCAGAATGCCTGCGCCGTTGAACAACAGGCGCAACTGGCCACCACTCTGCACGCAGAAGTCAGCCAGCGCGGCGTTTACCGCCGCAGCATCGACCACATCCAGCTGCGCATGCCAGGCGCCGCCCAGCTCGGCGGCCAAGGCTGCCAGCGCTTTTTCATCGACATCGAGCAACCCGACGCGCCAGCCCCGTGCGTGAAACAGCCGCGCGGTGGCGGCGCCAATGCCCGATGCGGCGCCGCTGATGAGAATGTTGTTCATCACACACCCCGCTCACGGAGAAAGGCCGCCACACGGGCGATGGCGTAATCCGCCGCTCGTAACATGCCGACATGCGCCTGGAACACGTGCCACAACCCCGGATAGCGCTCCAGGCACAGGTTGACCCCAGCCGCTTTGGCGTGCTCGGCCAGGCGCAGGCTGTCATTGAGCAACAACTCGTCTTCGCCTACCTGGATCAGCGTCGGCGGCAGTTGGCTGAGGTCAGCGAACAGCGGCGACAGGCGCGGATCATTGCGCGGCAGGTCGTCCGGGCAATACAGCTGCGCGGCCTGTTCAATCCAGCTGGGGTGGAGCAGCGGATCGCCGGCAGGCGGCTCGTGCATATGCTCGCCGGTGAAGTCGGTGACCGGCGAGAAGCACACCAGGGCGGCGGGCGCCGGCAGACCGAGTTCGATAATGCGCAGGCAGCCGACCAGGCTCAGGTTGCCGCCGGCCGAGTCGCCGCCAATGGCGATCTGTTCGGGTCTATAGCCAGCGTCCAGCAGCGCCTGGTAAGCCGCCACCACGTCATCGCGTGCAGCGGGATAGGGATATTCCGGCGCCAGGCGGTAATCCAGGGCACAGACCTCAAGTACAGCGCGTTTGGCCAAGCTGGCGCAGATGCCCCGGTGCGTGTCCGGCCCGCCGATCATGAAGGCGCCACCGTGCAGATAGAGCAGCACACTGCCGCTGCTGGCAGGCGGCCGATGCCATTCGCACGGGCGCCCGGCCAGGGTATCGGCGCTGCGACTGACGCCGCGCGGCGTC
>JBLUOL010000134.1:0-13024 GCA_048065775.1 Pseudomonas sp. GW6 | reverse complement strand
ACCGCTTCGGTCAGATCGAGCCCAAGGTACTGATCGCCGCCGCCGGCTACCGCTACGCCGGCAAGCGAATCGACCTGACCGACAAGCTCAACGAAATCCTCCCGCAACTGCCCAGCCTGGAACGGCTGGTTATCGTGCCCTACTCACGCGACGAGGCCAGCCCTACTGATTACAAGTCAGTTGCTCTAACGACCCTCTGGCAGGACTTCTACCAACCCGGCGGCGCGCCGCAGTTCACGCCTGTGCCCTTCGACCAACCGCTGTATATCCTCTATTCCAGCGGCACCACTGGCGTGCCCAAGTGCATCGTCCACGGCGTCGGCGGCACCCTGCTGCAACACGTCAAGGAGCTGGGCCTGCATACCGACCTTGGGCCCGACGACACTCTGTTCTACTACACCACCTGCGGCTGGATGATGTGGAACTGGCTGATTTCCGGCCTGGCCCTGCGCGCCACCCTGGTGCTCTACGACGGCTCGCCCTTCCATCCCGAACCGGCCCGCCTGATCGATCTGATCGACGCCGAGGACATCTCCATCTTCGGCACCAGCGCCAAGTTCATCGCCGCACTGGAGAAAGCTGGCGTCATACCTCGTGAAAGCCACAAGCTGAGCAGGCTCAAGGCCATTCTTTCCACCGGCTCGCCACTGGCCCACGAGAGCTTCGAGTACATCTACCGCGACGTGAAACGTGACCTGTGCCTGTCGTCGATTTCCGGCGGCACCGACATCGTCTCCTGCTTCGCCCTGGGCAACCCGACCCTGCCAGTCTGGCGCGGTGAACTGCAGTGCAAGGGCCTGGGTATGGATGTGCAGGTGTGGAATGACAATGGCCAGGCGGTGACAGGGGAAAAAGGTGAACTGGTCTGCGCCAGACACTTTCCTTCAATACCCGTGGGCTTCTGGAACGACGCAGATGGCGAGAAATTCCACGCTGCCTATTTCGCCACGTTCCCCGGCGTCTGGGCCCACGGTGATTATGCCGAGGAAACCGCGCATGGCGGCCTGGTCATCCACGGCCGCTCCGACGCCGTGCTCAACCCGGGCGGCGTACGCATCGGCACCGCAGAGATCTATCGCCAGGTGGAAAAGGTGCCGCAAGTGCTGGAGTCAATTGTCATTGGCCAGGATTGGCAGGGCGATGTGCGCGTGGTGCTGTTCGTGCGTCTGCGTGATGACGTGACGCTGGACGACACCCTGCGCGAAGAGATTCGCCAAGTGATCCGCGCCAACACCACGCCGCGACACGTGCCGGCGAAAATCATCCAGGTCGCCGATATCCCGCGCACCCTCAGCGGCAAGATCGTCGAGCTCGCAGTACGCAATGTCGTCCACGGCCGCCCGGTGAAGAACACCGATGCCTTGGCGAACCCACAAGCGCTGGAGCTGTATCGCAGCCTGGCAGAGCTGCGAAACGAGTTGTAGCCATAAGCCACCAGTCAGAAAAAATCACTATACTGGCGCCATTTTTTCGTCTTCACAGCAGCTGAGTCCTGGCCAAGACCAACTCGGCAAATGGCAAGGTGGCGACATGAACATCATCCAGCGCAACAACGTTCAACGCTTGAAAGCGGAAACGACCGATGCCCCAACGTTCATCTACGGCCACGGCTTCGGTTGCAATCAGGAGATGTGGAGCAAGGTCACGCCGGCCTTCAGCCAGCACTGGCACCAGGTGCTGTTTGACTATGTCGGCAGCGGCCGCTCCGATGCCAGCGCCTTCCACCCTGCCCGCTATGCCCAGCTGGAAGGTTACGTGGAAGACCTTCTGGAAGTATGCGATGTGCTCGAACTCTCGGGTGATCTGACCTTCGTTGGCCACTCGATCAGTTGCAGCGTCGGCATTCTTGCTGCCATCAGGCGGCCCGAACTGTTCTCCCGGCTGATTCTTCTCGGCCCCTCCCCCTGTTTTCTCAACGATCCGCCCGACTATCGCGGCGGGTTCGAACGCAGTGACCTGGAGGGGCTGCTGGAGCTGATGGCCCATAACTATCTGGGCTGGGCCCAGCAGTTCGCACCACTGGTATCGGCCGACGAGACTCCCGCAGTCACCCGGCAGCTCTCCGACAGCTTCTGCTCGACCGACCCAATCATGGCCCATGCCTTCGCTCAAGCCACCTTCTTCTCCGATATCCGCCCGGCGCTACAGTCGTGTCCGTCGCCCAGCCTGATCCTGCACCACCAGCGTGATGCACTGGTTCCCACATCAGTTGCCGACTATCTGCATACCGCACTCACGGGCAGCACCCTGGAAACGCTGGACGTCAGCGGTCATTGCGCGCACATGAGCCATCCTGAACTGGTGAGCGCCGCCATGCATCGCTACCTGCAGGGAGCACGCACACGTGTTCTATCTTGATCGCCTACCCGGCCCGGTACTGGTCACTGACTGCAACGGCCGAATCAAGCACTCCAATTGCGATTTCAAGCGCCTGGCAGGTGCGGGCGCGGCCGAAGGCATGGATCAGTTCTTTCCGCCGGCCAGTCGCATCTTCCTGCATACCCACGCCTGGCCCCTGTTGCTTCGCAACGGCGAGTTCAGTGAGCTTTACCTGCAACTGCAATCAGAAAACGGCCAGTCAATACCCGTCATGGCCAACGCACGCATCAGCGAAGTCGATGGCGCGCCGGAGGTCATCTGGCTGTTCTTCGTCGCCAAGGATCGCCAACGTTTCGAAGCAGAGCTGCTCAAGGCTCGCGAACAGGCGCAGGAAAGCGCAGCACAACTGGCCAAGGCCAACCTGGCGCTGCAGAGCGCCTACGCCCAGTTGGCCAACTATGCGGTGGAAATTCAGAGTGAAGCCGAGCAGCTTGCACAACTGAGCCATACCGACCCACTGACTGCGCTGAGTAATCGCAGGGCACTGTCAGTGCATGTCGAGCAGTGGCTCGGCAACGTCAGCGACCTGGCTTGCGGCAGCCTTTTGTTGATCGATATCGACCACTTCAAACAGATCAATGATCGCTTCGGCCATGCCGAGGGAGATCGCGTTCTGGTGGATATGGCGCAACGTCTTCTGGCCAGCGTGCGCAGTGGCGACAGCGTGGTGCGCTACGGCGGCGAAGAGTTCGCGATATGGCTGCCCAACGCCGATCTCGCTGAAGCCAGCGACATCGCCGAGCGCGTGCATGATCAGATCAAGGCGCTTGAGGTCGCCAACGAACCGGTCACGGTAAGCATCGGCATCGCCAGCCTGAAACCCTGCGAACGCTACCTGGAGCGTCTGCTGGCGGCAGCCGACAAAGCCCTTTACACAGCCAAAGCCCAGGGCAGGAATCGCAGCATTCGGCACGAGTAGCCGGCTCAGGATCGGTCGCTGCATCGGGCCGCAAACGCCTCCTATACTGGAGCGACAATGACAACAGGATGTTCGTCGTGAACACGTTTTTCTGCCTGCTGCTGGCGTTGATGCTAGCTGGAACCGCATCCGCCCACGAGCCCATCAAGCTATACATGCCAGACGCGCCACCCCTGACGCTGCATCACTACGAGGGCGGCCATGGCATGGCAGGTGACGTGGTACTGGCTGCGCTGGCCAGGATCGGCAAACTCACCGACATCGTCGCCGAGCCCTGGCCACGCGCCCAGGTCAACGTGTCCAGGGGCAGAAACATGCTGATCATTCCCCTGTCACGAACGCCCGAGCGCGAGGAGCTATATACCTGGATTGCCTCGATCATGGAGCTGGAGCGCGCCTTCTTCAGCCTCGACGAGCCGGTCACCAGCTTCATGCAGGCCCGTCAGCGTTATCGCCGCATAGGTGTCGGCATGGGCACGGCGCAGGTGGGCATCCTGCAGCGCCAGGGTTTCAGCGACGAGCAGATCGTGCAACTCAAGCTGGGCGAAAACCCGGCCCATCTGCTCAGCCTTGGACGTATCGACGCCTGGTTCACCGGGGTGCCGGAGGCGCTGTACATCTGGGAAAGCTCGGCCTATCGCGAACAGAACCTGCGCAGGAGCCCCACCCTGGCCAGCACCGGCCTGTATCTGGGCTGCTCGAAGGACTGCGATGCGCAACTGGTCGAACAGCTGCGCGCCGCCATCAGCGAACTGGAAGAGGACGGCGTCAGCCAGCGGCTGCGTCAGGCCTATCTGCCGCTGCAGCCCGACCCTTAAATCCCCTGTCGCCCCGGGTCTTCCGGCGGTTGCTCCTGCTCGATGTCCTCCAGTTTCAGCTCCAGCCCCCAGTCGCCTGCAGCAGCGGCTTTCGCTGCAGGTGCCGGCGTGACAACCGGCGCAGCGGCGGCGGGTGCAGGCATGGCATTGGCCGGATTGTCGCGATGGAGCTTGAGCTTCAGGCGCACGTTGTTCGCCGAGTCAGCGTTCTTCACCGCCTCCTCCTCGTCGATCGCACCTTCGTGCACCAGGTCGATCAGCGCCTGATCGAAGGTCTGCATGCCGAGGTTCTTGGATTTCTCCATGATTTCCTTGAGCTCGGAAAACTCGTTGCGCTTGATCAGATCGCGCACCGTCGGCGTACCCAGCATTACCTCCACCGCGGCGCGGCGCTTGCCATCGACGGTTTTGACCAGACGCTGCGAAACGAATGCCTTGAGGTTGTTGCCCAGGTCGTTCAGCAGTTGCGGGCGGCGATCCTCGGGGAAGAAGTTGATGATGCGATCCAGCGCCTGGTTGGCGTTGTTGGCATGCAACGTGGAAATCGCCAGGTGCCCGGTATCGGCGAAGGCCAGGGCATGCTCCATAGTCTCGCGGTCGCGGATCTCGCCGATCAGGATCACGTCCGGCGCCTGGCGCAGGGTGTTCTTCAGTGCGGCATGGAAGCTGCGGGTATCCACGCCCACCTCGCGCTGGTTGATGATCGACTTCTTGTGCCGGTGCACATACTCCACCGGGTCTTCGATGGTAATGATATGGCCGCCGCTGTTGCGGTTGCGGTAGTCGATCAGCGCCGCCAGGGAGGTCGACTTGCCCGAACCGGTACCGCCGACGAACAGCACCAGGCCGCGTTTTTCCATCACCGTGCCGAGCAGCACTTCGGGCAGTTTGAGGTCTTCGAAGCGCGGAATATCCAGCTTGATGTTGCGCGCGACGATGGATACCTCGTTACGCTGTTTGAAGATGTTGATGCGAAAACGCCCCACACCGGCCAGCGATATCGCCAGGTTCATCTCCAGTTCGCGCTCGAATTCCTCACGCTGGGCACTGTCCATGATCGAATCGGCAATGGCCGCCACATCGCCCGCCTTCATCGGCTCCTGGCTCAGCGCCTTGAGCACGCCATTGAACTTCGCGCAGGGCGGCGCGCCGGTAGACAGATAGAGATCGGAACCATCCTGAGTGGACAGGATTTTCAGCATTGCTTGGAGATCCATGGCGGCGTTTCCGTGAGCGCGATTGAAATACCATAGGCCATGATTGATCCGCGCTGCGGACAACACACAACCCATAAAATTGACGCCATTCTGCTGGCGCAATGAATGCTGGCACAATAGCGCCCTGACAGATTTGAGGACCCCATCAATGGCAAAGGCAATGGCCCGCCACATCCTGGTCAAGACCGAAGCGGAAGCCGCCGCGCTGAAGAAGCGCATTGCCGCCGGCGAAGCCTTCGATGTGCTGGCGCGCAAGCACTCCACCTGCCCCTCCGGCAAGAAAGGTGGCGACCTAGGTGAAGTGCGGCCCGGGCAGATGGTGCGTGCGGTGGATCAGGTGATCTTCAAGAAGGCGCTGCGTGAAGTGCACGGCCCGGTGAAGACCCAGTTCGGCTACCACCTGATCCAGGTGTTCTATCGCGACTGAGCCCTGCTCAGGCGCCTGGCTCGCCCATGAACTCGATGATCTTGCTCCTCAGCCAGCGCTCGGCGGGATCGTTGTCGGTCACCCCACTCCAGACCATCGACAGATCCGAATTGACCAGCTCGAATGGCGGGTCATCGGCACGCAGGCGGGTCCCTTCGATCAGTGCTGCCGCGGCGAAATCCGGTACCGTGGCGAGCATTTCCGTACCGGCGATGATCGAGCGCAAGCCACTGAACTGCGGCACCGCCAGCACCACGCGACGCGAGCGATCCAGGCGCGCCAGGTCGTTGTCGATGTTGCCGCACAGATCTCCCGAAAACGACACCAGCGCATGCGGACGCGAACAGTACTCATCCAGCGTCAGCGCGCCAGGGCGGTCGTCACCGCGCAGCACCTTGACCTTCATCTCGCGCAGCTTGCGCCGCTTGGCGTTGGCCGGCAGCTCGGTGGTGTAGCTGACGCCAACGGAAATTTCCCCCGAGGCCAACATCGCTGACATCAACAGGAAGTTGACCCGGCGCACCACGATCACCACCTCCGGCGCCTCTTCGCGAATCTGCTTGAGCAACGCCGGGAACAGACCGAACTCGGCATCATCGGACAGACCGATGCGGAAGGTGTCGCGGTTGCTGGCCGGGTTGAACTCTCGGGCACGGCTGACCGCGCCCGAGATGGTATCCATGGCCGGCTGCAGCTCCTTGAGAATCGCCAGCGCTCGCGCCGTCGGTTCGAAACCACGGCCGTTGCGCACCAGCAACGGATCGTCAAACAGATCACGCAGCCGGGCCAGCGCCGCACTGACCGCCGGCTGGCCAAGAAAGAGCTTCTCGGCGGCACGGGTCAGGTTCTTCTCGAACATCAGGGTTTCGAAGATCACCAGCAGATTCAGGTCGACGCGGCGCAGGTCGTTGCGATTCATTCAGGGCTCTCGAGCACGGTGTGATTGACGCATTAAAGCAGCAACCTCCGTGCCCACATAGCCCAGATCAGAGGCCCAGCTCGGACAACCCCGGATGATCGTCAGGACGACGCCCCTGGGGCCAGCGAAACTTGCGCTCGGACTCCTGAATGGGCAGATCGTTGATGCAGGCATAGCGATTGATCATCAGGCCGTCGGCGCCGAACTCCCAGTTCTCGTTGCCGTAGGAGCGAAACCAGTTGCCCGAATCGTCGCGCCATTCATAGGCATAGCGCACGGCAATGCGGTTGTCGGTGAACGCCCAGAGCTCCTTGATCAGACGGTACTCCAGCTCCTTGGCCCACTTGCGCTCGAGGAAGGCACGCGCCTGATCGCGGCCATTGGCGAACTCGGCGCGGTTGCGCCAACGCGTATCGAGGCTGTAGGCCAGGGCTACCCTGGCGGCATCACGGCTGTTCCAGCCATCCTCGGCCAGGCGCACTTTCTCGATGGCGCTCTCGCGAGTGAACGGCGGCAGCGGCGGACGAACTTCATTATTTGACGACATGACGGCACCTCAGGCTTGCGGGGGATTTAGCCCATCACTGGGCAACAGGGTTTGCAGGAGCAGTTGCGCGGTGCGACCAGCACTGTCGGCCGCGTCGGCCTGGCCGGTGACCATGGCGACGGCCGTTGCGCCATCGATCAGCAGGAGAAACTGCCTGGCCATCGCCTCGGGATCGGCAAAGCCGCAAGCCGTGGTCAGCTCGTTCAGGTAGGCCAACAGGCGTTGTTTGTGCAGCAACGCGACGGCGCGGATCTCGCTGTCGGGATCACCGACCTCCCCTGCCGCATTGATGAAGGCGCAGCCATGGAAGTCAGGTGCGCAGAACCAGCTGCGCAGCAGTGGGAACACGGCCAGCAGCCGCTCGCTCGGCGATCCCGCAGAAGTGCCGGCGATGAACCATTGCATCCAGCGTTCATCACGCGCGCGCAGCGCAGCGGCAACCAGCATTTCCTTGGTTGGATAGAGGCGGTAAATGCTTTTACGCGCCACCCCCGACGCCTTAACGATGGCGTCCATGCCAGTGGCGTTGATACCACCGGCATAGACCAGGCTTTCGGTGGCTTGCAGCAAGCGCTGCTGTAGAGAGACATCTTCGAGCATGGTTCAAACCATAGAGAATGATCGTTCTCAGCAAGATAGAACGATCATTCTCAAAGGTCAAGCAAATGCATAAACGTCGGGTCAAGTCCCCCTGCGAAACGTCAACTGGCGCCAAGCTACGCTAGCTGCAAAGGAGGTATTCACTGAATCTCGCCACCCCCTGCTCCAGCGGTAGATCAAGTCCGTTGGCAAGGTAGGCGACCGTTCGATAGAAACCAGCCAGCATCAATATCTCCAGAACCTGCTCATCATCGAAGTACTCCCGGATGCGGGCGAACTCCTCATCGCTCAGCGTTGCACGCTCGTGCAGCGCATCGACGGTGATCAGCAAAGTAGCTTCTTCGACAGACCACATTTCAGGACGCAATGGCCTGTCCAACGTAGCGCTCACCTCCTCCCTGCTCAAGCCAGCCGCTTCGCCGAAGACCGTCACATGAACGCCCCATTCGTACTCACAGCCAGTCAGTGCGCAGCATCTGTCGATGACCAGCTCGCGCTGACGCAGCGTCAGCAGCTTGCCGTCCAACAGGGCTCCCGCCGTGAACTTTTGCCATGCGCGCCTGCTGCTCGCCAGGGTCCTGAATAGCACCAGAGGCGGTACACCTGCGCCCATGATCCTGTCGAAGGACGCCTGGATTTCCTCCGCATAGGGTTCGTTCAGTGCCGAGATTCTGCTCATGCTGTATTCTCCGCTATCGAATATGTAGCAACAGTATTGCTACATATTTTGTAGCAAACAAGAGCGATAAACAGAGGTGATAAGCCCAGCATGACTTCATCGATTATCAATGGACGCCGCCCGATCATGGCGCTGCTGGACCTGCTCGGGCAGAAATGGGCGCTGCGGGTTATTTGGGAGCTGCGCAATGGCGCGCTCAACTCCAGGGCCTTGAGAAGTGCTTCAGGGGAGATATCGCCAACGGTGCTGCAGAGCCGAATCAACGAGCTACGAGCAGCAGGCATCGTCGTATCGGGCGACAACGGTTACTCACTGACTGCCTTGGGGGTCGAGCTCTCAGAGACGTTCATCCCGCTTTATCACTTTGCCGGCAAATGGGCGGATCATCTCGAGCAGAATTCGGAGCAAGACGGTTAGTCGAGCATCAGCGCCGTGACAACACTGGCGCATGCTCGGCCATCAGCGCTACCACCCAGTCGATGAATACCCGCAGCTTGGCACTGACATGGCGGTTCGGCGGGAAGGCCAGGTACATCGGCATCGGTTTCATCTGCCAGTCCTCGAATAAACGCACCAGCTCCCCGCTGGCCAGGTGTGGTTTGGCCATGTAGTGCGGCAGCCAGAGCATGCCCAGGCCCGCCAGGCCCGCAGCCAGATAGGCGTTGCCATCGTCGACCGTCAGCAGCGGGCGGCCATGGGCCTCGATGCGTTCTTCACCCCGCTGCATCGCATAGGGCAAGGCCTTGCCGGTGCGCGACCAGAGAAAACCCACCGTGTGATGGCCAGCCGCCTCCAGCTCGCGCGGATGCATCGGCGTGCCGGCGCGTTGCAGGTAACCCGGCGTGGCGTAGATGCCGAGCTGCAGATCGCCGACATGGCGCGCGATCAGCGATTGATCGGTGATCTCACCGCCGCGCACCACGCAGTCGACGTTCTCACCGATGATGTCGATGAGCCGATCACTAACGCCCATGGTCAGCTGAATTTCCGGATAGCGCGCATAGAAAGCCGGCAAGGCCGGGATCAGCAGCATGCGCGCGAAGGGGCTGGGCACGTCCACGCGCAGGCGGCCACGCGGCGCCATCGATGCGCTGGACAGGCTGGTCTCGGCATCGTCGACATCTGCCAGCAAGCGCACGACGCGCTCGTAGTAGGCGGCCCCGTCAGCGGTGACGTTGACCTTGCGCGTGGTGCGGTTGAGCAGGCGCACGCGCAGCCGCGCCTCCAGTTGCTGCACGAGTTGGGTCACGCTGGTCTTGCTCATGTGCAGGGTAGCGGCTGCCTTGGTGAAACTGCCGGTTTCCACCACGCGGGCGAAGGCCTGCATCGCATCGAAACGATCCATTTCACGTCTCTCTCGGCTATTGATTGTTTGGATTCTACAAACAGTCATGACCAGAGTTGCTCGTTTATCCAGCCCCGCCGTGTTTTTAAAGTGATTCCATCGTTAACAGCGGGCCGTAGTGGCCCAGATGGAGGCAACAATGACCAGCAAACGTGATGTGGTTTTCCCGGCCGACCGCCATGACCTGTATGAACTTCATCGCTATTCACCGGCGATTCGTTCCAACGGCTTTCTGTTCGTTTCCGGCCAGGTCGGCAGTCGCAAGGACGGCTCGCCCGAGCCCGACCTGAAGGAGCAGGTACGCCTTGCCTTCGCCAACCTCAATGCGATCCTCGCCGAGGCCGGTTGCAGCTTCGAAGACGTGGTTGACACCACCGTGTTCATGGTCGATCCGCACGCGCAGTTCGAGACCATCTGGGAGGTGGTAGCCGACTATTGGGGCGAAGCCCCTTATCCGACAGTGACCGCTATCGGCGTGACCTGGCTGTCCGGCTTCGACTTCGAGATCAAGGTGATCGCCAAACTGCCGTAATGAGCAGCGGTTGCGCCCCTGCAGACGAGGGCGCGACCGAAAGGCTTAGAGGTGAGTGAAGACGCGCTCGGCTGGCAGACGCGACTTCGGCAGCGCGGCATTGAAATCGCCGTCGCTGTGATACCCCAGCGCCACCGCGACCATGCTGCTCAGCCCCTGAGCGGCCAGCCCCAGCTCTTCATCCAGCGCCTCGCGGTCGATGCCCTCCATCGGCGTGGCGTCCACGCCCTTGGCCGCAGCGCCCAGGAGCAAGGTGCCCAGCGCCAGATAAGCCTGTTTCTCCGCCCAGTGCGGGATATCGCCGAGGCCACGGTGCAGTTCGACGTAGCTGCTGCGGGTGTTGTGCTGGGTGGTGCGCGCCGCGTCATCGCGGAAGCGGCCATCATCGGCCTCCTGCTGCAGCACATCGGCCAGGTACGCATCATCGAGGTCACGACGGGCGCAGATCAGGATCACGTGCGAGGCATTGAGGATCTTCGACTGGTTATAGGCGAAACCGCCCTGAGCGCCCTTGGCCAGGCGCGCCTTGCCTTCTGCAGTGCTCGCCACGACGAAGTGCCAGGGCTGCGAGTTGACCGAAGACGGCGACAGGCGCAGCAACTCCAGCAGCTCGTCGATGATCGCCTGATCCACCTGGCGGCTGGCATCGTAAGCCTTGGTGGTGTAACGCTGACGCGCGAAGGAAATGGGGCTCATGAACACTCTCCTGATCGATGGATGACGCGAAGTGGACGCCAGTCTGCAGCATGCCTGTGCACGAAAAAAGCTGGCAAAGCCGCTAGGAGTTTCAAAGCAAAGATGAAAATGCAGGCATCAGCCCTCTAGCGAGCCACGCCAGCGGTCTGCAAACACTCGATAAAACCCGCCACGGCCGCCGAACGACTGGCCTTGGGATACAGCGCGCCGATCTCGCGATGAATTGCCGTCGGGCCGAGCGCGATTGCGCGAACACTGGCCGGCAGCGGCAGGATGGTTTCCGTCAACGGCACCACGGCCACGCCAAGGCCACTCTCGACCATCGACAGCATCGCCTGTATATCGTCGACCTCGATCCACTCCTGCAGCGTTAAAGAATGGTCGCGTAGAAAGCGCTCCACTTGGCGACCTCCGAAGGAGGAGCGGCTATAACGGATAAAAGGCTGCTCGCGAATCACCGACAGCCAGTCATCGCCAGCCACGTTGCTGGCGGCAAGCAGCACGTAGTTCTCGCATGCCAGCGGCGCCCACTCCAGTTCCCGCGGCGGCTCGAACGCCGGACGAATGAGGATCGCCAGGTCGAGCTCCCCCGCTTCGACTCGATCCATCAACTGCAGGGAAACGCCTGGCGACAGATTCACCCGGCAGTTGGCAAAGCGCTGGCGGAACGGCACCAGGGCGCGCGTGAGGATGGTCGCGTGCACCGAGGCGATCGCGCCGATCTCCAGCGGTTTGGCCCATTCCTCGTCCTGGGTCGGCTCGCCCAAGGCATCGAAACCAGCGACCAGCGCCTCGGCACGCGCCAACGTACGCAGCCCTGCAGCATTCAGCGTGGCCGAGCGACCGGTGCGATCGAACAGGGCGAAACCCAGGCTTTCTTCCAGGCGGCGCATATGGCCACTGACGGCCGCCTGGGTCAGGCCGATACGCTCACCAGCGGCGCTGAAGGTGCCATAGCGCGCCACCGCGATAAGGGTTCGCAGTTCGATGATCATGTCGATTGATAAGATTCTGTTTTGCTCATGATCAGAACATATAGTTTTTTAAGAGGCTTGTCGCCGAATAGGATGATTCCACTCACCAACGAGGGAACCCCGATGACCGCACTATGCCCGTTCCACCTGGCCTTTCCGGTTGACGACCTGACCGCCGCTCGCGACTTCTACGGCAACCTGCTCGGTTGCAGCGAAGGTCGCAGCTCGTCAGAGTGGATCGACTTCAATTTCTACGGCCACCAGATCGTCGCCCACCTGGCGCCTGACGAAGCAGGCGCAGTACCGGCCAACGCGGTCGATGGCCACGGCGTGCCGGTGCGCCACTTCGGCGTCGTCCTGCCGATGCACGACTGGCAGGTCGCTGCCGATAAACTCAGCGCCGCCGGTGTCGAGTTCATCATCAAGCCCTATATCCGCTTCAAGGGCGAGCCAGGCGAGCAGGCGACGATGTTCTTCAAGGACCCGAGCGGCAACGCCGTCGAAATGAAGGCGTTCGCCGACATCAACAACCTGTTCGCCCGCTGACAGCGAAAGGAACACCCCATGCAAACGCTCAAGGTTGCAATTGCCGGTTTCGGCGGTGTTGGCCGCACCACGGCCAACCTGCTGCTGCAACGTCGCGACCGCTATCGCCAGGTCTATGGCGTGGATGTGCGACTGGTTGCCGTATGTGGCTCACGCGCCGGCCTGGCCGATGCCAATGGCCTGCAGGCCAACCAGCTGGACGACCTGCTGCCCGGGCTGTCCGGCCCGGACTTCGTCGCAGCGAGCGGTGCCGAGGTGCTGATCGAGGCCGGCCCCAGCGATTTTCGCAGCGGCGGGCCAGGCCTGGACTACTTGTGTGCGGCACTTTCCGCCGGGCGGGACTGCATCGTCATCTCCAAGGGCGCGCTGGTGCACAGCGGGCCGCGCCTGCGCGAACTGGCGCGCGCCTCCGGGGCGCAGCTGAAG
>JBLUOL010000133.1:0-13592 GCA_048065775.1 Pseudomonas sp. GW6 | reverse complement strand
GCCAGGGATGGCCCTTCGCAGCGTGCCCCTGGAGCGGTGATGGAGCGAGGGAACCCCGGCGTAGCCGGGGCCGTATGCAGGGGTGTGTTTGTTTGCTTACTTTCTTTGCACAAGCAAAGAAAGTGAGTCGCCCGTAAGGGGCGAAACCCATCAGACCAAGCGGCGCGCTAATGGATAGTGCCAAGTCATCGACAGCTAATACGTTATTGCCAGTCCGGTATCACTCACACTTCCCCCAGACCATCCGAAGTGCTTTCTCTCTGCCGCCCTCGAATCCGTCGACGTTCATTTAACTGTCACATTCGTTTCATAGAGTGTTCACGTGGCCTGCAGATACTTGGGCCCGTTCCATCCAACACTATCCTGCTAGGAGCAAGGCATGAAACTGAAGCGTTTGATGGCGGCCCTGACTTTCGCCGCCGCTGGCGTAAGCGCCGTATCTGCTGTAGCCGCCGTCGACCCGGCTCTGCCGAACTACGAAAAGACTTCCGGTGTGTCGGGCAACCTGTCCAGCGTCGGTTCCGACTCGCTGGCCAACCTGATGACCCTGTGGGCAGAAGAGTTCAAGAAGAACTACCCCAACGTCAACATCCAGATCCAGGCCGCTGGTTCCTCCACTGCGCCACCCGCGCTGACCGAAGGCACCGCCAACATGGGCCCGATGAGCCGTCCTATGAAGGACAGCGAAATCCAGGCCTTCGAAGAGAAGTACGGCTACAAGCCGACCGCCGTTCCGGTAGCGATCGACGCCCTGGCTGTGTTCGTACACAAGGACAACCCGATCAAGTCGCTGTCGATCGAGCAGGTCGACGCGATTTTCTCCAGCACCCGTCTGTGCGGTAATGACAAGGACATCAAGACCTGGGGTGATCTCGGTCTGACCGGCGAGTGGGCAAGCAAGCCGCTGCAGCTGTTCGGTCGTAACTCGGTATCCGGCACCTACGGATACTTCAAGGAAGAAGCCCTGTGCAAAGGTGACTTCAAATCCAACGTCAACGAGCAGCCGGGTTCGGCTTCCGTGGTGCAGTCGATCTCCAGCACCCTGAACGCCATTGGATACTCGGGTATTGGCTACCGTACATCCAGCGTTCGCGCCGTACCGCTGTCCAAGAAGGGCGGTGAAGCCTTCGAAGCCTCGGAAGAAAACGCCCTGGCTGGCAAGTTCCCGCTGGCCCGCTTCTTCTACGTCTACGTGAACAAGGCGCCGAACCAGCCGCTGAGCCCGCTGGATGCCGAGTTCATCAAGCTGGTGCTGTCCAAGCAGGGCCAGGACGTCGTGATGAAAGACGGTTACATCCCGCTGCCGTCCAAGGTAGCCGAAAAAGCGATGAAGGAACTGGGCCTGTAAGGCTTCCAGTGTGATGGCCTGGCTCTGGTAGCCAGGCCATTCGACGAACCCGCCACCCCATGGGTGGCGGGCTTCGTCATGTCAGCAGGCTGTAATCTTTCTGTCACACAAGCTCGCTAAATTGACAAGCCTGGGCAGCCGTATGCGCTGCAATCAAGCTCGCGCAGAGACTTCTCGCATGAATGACTTGGCAAACGAATCCATGAACCGTTCGCAGAATCCGCTAGGGATCGACTTCAATACGCCCGCCCTGCAACGCAAGCGCCGTCTGCGCGCGTTGAAGGATCGTATGGCGCGTTGGTATGTCTCCATCGGTGGTCTGGCGGTTCTAGGCGCCATCACCCTGATCTTCTTCTATCTCGCCCACGTTGTGCTGCCCATGTTCCAGGGCGCTGAACTGACCTCTCGCCAGGCTCAGCAACCCGCCTGGCTGGCTGAGGCGCAAGCGCCGTTGATGTTGGCCATCGAGGAACAGAACCAGGTGGCCATGCGCCTGGACGCTTCCGGTGCCGTGCAGTTCTTCGAACTCAAGACCGGCGAAGCCCTGCAGCGTCTGCAGTTGCCGTTGCCGCAGGGTGTTTCGGTTGCCTCCGTCAGCCAGGATCAGCCAGGCACGCGCCGCGTGGTACTGGGCCTGTCCAACGGCCAGGCGCTGATCATTCAGCACAACTACAAGATCAGCTACCCGGACAACGTGCGCACGATCGCACCACAGATCGAGTACCCCTACGGTGAAGCGCCGATCGAGGTCGATCTGCAGGGGCGTCCGCTCGAGCACATCGCCGTCAATCTCAACAGCGGCACGCTGATGCTGGCTGGCTCCACGGGCAACGAGCTGCACCTGATCAGCCTCGCTCGCGAGGAGAACCTGTTCACCGGCGAGGTAAGCGTCAGCGAGGAGCGCATCAACCTGCCGCAGATTGGCGAGCCGATCAGTCAACTGATTCTCGACCCGCGGCAGATGTGGCTGTACGTGTTCAACGGCGATTCCAGCGCCGACGTTTTCGATCTGCGCAAGCGTAGCCTCAACGGCCGCTACGAACTGCTCAAGGGTGGTTCCAACCGCGTGACCAGCGCCACCAGCCTGCTCGGCGGCATCTCGATCATGATCGGCGATGCCAAGGGTGGCATCCAGCAGTGGTTCATGGTGCGCGACCAGGATGGCAAGTCCACCTTCCAGTCGATTCGCAGCTTCCAGCTCGGCGACAGCGCGATCACCCAGATTCTTCCCGAAGAGCGCCGCAAAGGCTTCATGGCCCTGGACGCCGACGGTCGCCTGGGCATTTTCCACAGCACCGCGCACCGTACCCTGCTCAAGGAGCAGGTCGCCGAAGGCAGCGCCATCGCCGCACTGTCGCCGCGTGCCAGTCGTGTGCTGGTCGAGTCGGAAGGCAAGCTGCAGCGCTTCGTGGTGGATAACCCACATCCGGAAATTTCCTGGAGCTCGCTGTGGGGCAAGGTCTGGTACGAAAGCTACCCTGAGCCTGACTACGTCTGGCAGTCCACTTCGGCCAATACCGACTTCGAGTCCAAGCTGAGCCTGTCGCCGCTGGCCTTCGGTACGCTCAAGGCGGCGTTCTACGCCATGCTCCTGGCCGCGCCGCTGGCCGTGGCTGCAGCGATCTACACCGCCTACTTCATGGCGCCGCGCATGCGTACCAAGGTCAAGCCGGTGATCGAACTGATGGAAGCGTTGCCGACGGTGATCCTCGGTTTCTTCGCCGGCCTGTTCCTCGCGCCGTTTCTGGAGAACCACTTACCTGGCATCTTCAGCCTCCTGTTGCTGACACCGGTGGGCATCCTGCTGTTCGGTTTCCTCTGGACCAAGCTGCCTGAGTCCATCCGCCACCGTGTTCCCGAAGGCTGGGAAGCGGCACTGCTGATCCCGGTGGTGGCGGTGGTCGGCTGGTTCTCCTTCGCCATCAGCGGGCACCTGGAGAACTGGCTGTTCGACGGCAACATGCGTCTGTGGCTGAGCAATGACCTGGGCATTCCCTTCGACCAGCGCAACGCCCTGGTGGTGGGCCTGGCGATGGGCTTTGCGGTGATTCCGAACATCTACTCGATTGCCGAAGACGCCGTGTTCAGTGTGCCGAAGAGCCTTACCTTCGGTTCCCTGGCGCTCGGTGCCACGCCCTGGCAGACCCTGACCCGCGTGGTGATTCTCACCGCCAGCCCGGGCATTTTCTCGGCGCTGATGATCGGCATGGGCCGCGCGGTGGGCGAGACCATGATCGTGCTGATGGCTACCGGTAACACGCCGATCATGGACATGAATATCTTCGAAGGCATGCGCACCCTGGCGGCCAACGTCGCCGTGGAAATGCCCGAGTCGGAAGTTGGCGGCACCCACTACCGTGTGCTGTTCCTGGCGGCGATGGTGTTGCTCCTGTTCACCTTCGTGATGAACACCCTGGCCGAGCTGATTCGTCAGCGCCTACGCACCAAGTATTCGTCGCTCTAAGGTTTTGGAAGGTATATGTCCGTGAAACAGAACAACCTGAAATCCTGGTACAAGAGCGGCGCCCCAGGCGTGTGGATGAGCGGAGGCGCCGTTGCCATCGCCATCATCATGACCCTCGGTCTGCTGGCAGTGATTGCCTCTCGCGGCCTCGGCCACTTCTGGCCGGCAGATATTCTCGAAGCTGACTACCAGGTGCCTGGCCAGGAAGCCCGGGTGATGCTGGGTGAGGTGGTGCAGGTCGAGGAAGTGCCACGTGCACGTCTCGCCGCAGCCGGCCTGCCGGTGGCCGAAGGTGGCGAATTCATGACCCGCGAATTGCTCAAGGTGGGTAACCGCGAGCTGTTCGGTGCCGACTTCACCTGGGTGGTTGGCGAGTGGCTGAGCAACCCGCGCAAGCCGGCCGGCATCACCGTGTTGGAGCGCCGCGAGTGGGGCAACTTCTACGGCAACCTGGTCAACGTCAAGGAAAGTGGCCAGGTGGTCGCTGAGGGCGATGCGGCCTGGGCTGCATTGCAGGAGCGCCTGGATCGCGTCGACGACCTGCACGCACAGCTGGTGCGTCTGGAGAAGAAGGACATCGGCCGTATCAACCATGGCCTGGAGCGCATTCGTCTGGAAGGCCGCAAGCTGCAGTTGCAGGACAAGCTGGACGCCGCTGCCCAGGCTGACATGGATGCCCGTCGCGATGCACTGAATGCCGAGTACAAGGTGCTCGAAGAGCGCATGGTGGCGCTGACCCAGCAGATCAATCGCGACAGCGTGACCCTGGCCGCCAGCGATGGACGCCAGACCGAAATCGAACTGGGCAAGATCGTCCGCGCCTTCCGCCCGAACGCCATGGGCATCGTCGACAAGCTCGGCTTCTATGCCATGAAGCTGTGGGAATTCGTCAGCGACGAGCCGCGTGAGGCCAACACCGAAGGCGGTATCTTCCCGGCGATCTTCGGCACCGTGCTGATGGTCATGCTGATGGCGGTGATCGTTACCCCATTTGGCGTGATCGCCGCGGTCTACCTGCGCGAATACGCGCATCAGGGCGCATTGACCCGGGTGATCCGCATCGCGGTGAACAACCTGGCCGGCGTACCGTCGATCGTCTACGGCGTATTCGGTCTGGGCTTCTTCGTCTACGTGCTGGGTGGCTCGATCGACCAGCTGTTCTTCCCCGAGTCCGCCCCGGCGCCGACCTTCGGCACCCCGGGCCTGATGTGGGCCTCGCTGACCCTGGCGATCCTCACCCTGCCGGTGGTCATCGTCGCCACCGAGGAAGGCCTGGCGCGTATTCCGCGTGCAGTACGTGAAGGTTCGCTGGCGCTTGGCGCGACCAAGGCCGAGACGCTGTGGAAGGTGGTCATCCCGATGGCCAGCCCGGCGATGATGACCGGCCTGATCCTGGCCGTGGCACGTGCCGCTGGTGAGGTGGCGCCGCTGATGCTGGTGGGTGTGGTGAAACTGGCACCGACCCTGCCGCTCAACGGTAACTACCCTTACCTGCACCTGGATCAGAAGATCATGCACCTGGGCTTCCACATCTACGACGTCGGCTTCCAGAGCCCCAACGTCGAGGCCGCGCGTCCGCTGGTTTACGCCACTGCGCTGCTGCTGGTGATCGTTATCGCCCTGCTCAACCTGACTGCGGTCTATATCCGTAACCACCTGCGCGAGAAGTACAAGGCGCTGGATCACTAACGCAGCTACGAGTCGCGCACCGCCGGTGCGCAGCTTGCAGCTTGTAGCTACGAACGGAGTGAGTTTATGCAACACGAAACCCATACCCACGGTATCGATCTGGCCGCCCTCGGCCGTGATAAGCAGAGCCTGAGCCTGGCCAACGAGACCACGGCCATCGCCGTGCCGGGTCTGAACCTGTACTACGGCCAGAAGCAGGCGCTGTTCGACGTCAAGATGGATATTCCCAAGCAGCGCGTGACCGCCTTCATCGGCCCGTCCGGCTGCGGCAAGTCGACCCTGCTGCGTACCTTCAACCGCATGAACGACCTGGTCGACGGTTGCCGTGTGGAAGGTGAGATCAACATCGACGGGCGCAACATCTACCGCAAGGGCGAGGACGTGGCCGAACTGCGCCGTCGCGTCGGCATGGTGTTCCAGAAGCCCAACCCCTTCCCCAAGAGCATCTACGAGAACGTGGTGTATGGCCTGCGTATCCAGGGCATCAACAGCAAGCGCGTACTCGACGAGGCGGTGGAATGGGCACTGAAGAGCGCCGCGTTGTGGGATGAGGTCAAGGACCGTCTGCACGACTCGGCCCTCGGCCTGTCCGGCGGTCAGCAACAGCGTCTGGTAATCGCCCGTACCGTGGCCGTGCAGCCGGAAGTGCTGCTGCTCGACGAGCCTTGCTCGGCGCTCGATCCGATCTCCACGCTGAAGGTCGAAGAGCTGATCTACGAGCTCAAGAGCAAGTACACCATCGTCATCGTCACCCACAACATGCAGCAGGCGGCGCGCGTTTCCGACTACACCGCGTTCATGTACATGGGCAAGCTGATCGAGTTCGGCGACACCGATACCCTGTTCACCAACCCGGCCAAGAAGCAGACTGAAGACTACATCACCGGTCGTTACGGCTAAGGCCATGGCAAATACTTCCTGGCTTTGTCGGGCGCCGTACTGTCAGCGCGTGCCCTTCGCGCCAGAGAGCATTTTCCAAGGGCCTTAGTGCTGAAACTCAACGTGTAGGGTGCGCCGTTCGCACCATGGCCATCCAAGCCGGCAGCTTTCGCGGAGCGAAACATGATCAACAAAGACAACCTTACCCAGCACATCTCCCAGCAGTTCAACGCCGAGCTGGAAGAGGTGCGCAGCCACCTGCTGGCCATGGGCGGCCTGGTGGAAAAGCAGGTCAACGATGCCGTCACCGCGCTGATCGAGGCCGACTCCGGCCTGGCCCAGCAGGTGCGCGAGATCGACGACCAGATCAACCAGATGGAGCGCAACATCGATGAGGAGTGCATCCGCATCCTCGCCCGCCGCCAGCCGGCGGCCTCCGACCTGCGCCTGATCATCAGCATCTCCAAGTCGGTGATCGACCTCGAGCGCATCGGCGACGAGTCGACCAAAATCGCCAAGCGCGCCATCCTACTCAGCGAGGAAGGCGAGGCGCCCAAGGGTTACGTCGAGATCCGCCACATCGGCGACCAGGTGCGCAAGATGGTGCAGGACGCTCTCGACGCTTTCGCCCGTTTCGACGCCGACCTGGCCCTGGCCGTGGCCCAGCACGACAAGACCGTCGACCGCGAGTACAAGACTGCGCTGCGTGAACTGGTCACCTACATGATGGAAGATCCGCGTTCGATCTCCCGCGTGCTCAATGTGATCTGGGCGCTGCGCTCGCTGGAGCGCATCGGCGATCATGCGCGCAACATCGCCGAACTGGTGATCTACCTGGTGCGTGGTACCGATGTGCGCCATATCGGCCTGACCCGCATGCGTGAAGAGGTCGAGGGCAAGTCCAACGGCTGACGCCTGCTTCGTGCCGACGGCCCGGGACTTCCCGGGCCGTTTCGTTTGCGCGATTTGTTGCACGTCCGGCGTTTTCCGTTGGCCTTAGGCCACTGGCCATGACTATGCTTACCGCCATTCGTACAGGAGTGGCCGATGAGCAAAGTCAGTGTGCTGGTGGTGGATGACGCGACCTTTATCCGTGATCTGGTCAAGAAAGGGCTGCGCGATAATTTCCCCGGCGTACAGATCGAGGAAGCGATCAATGGCCGCAAGGCCCAGCAGATGTTGAGCCGTCAGGTGGTCGACCTGATCCTCTGTGACTGGGAAATGCCGGAGATGTCCGGCCTCGAGCTGCTGACCTGGTGCCGCGAGCAGGACAACCTGAAAACCACGCCTTTCATCATGGTGACCAGCCGTGGTGACAAGGAGAACGTGGTGCAGGCTATCCAGGCCGGTGTTTCCGATTACATCGGCAAACCCTTCTCCAACGAACAGCTGGTGACCAAGGTCAAAAAGGCCCTGCAACGCGCTGGCAAGCTGCAGGCGCTGATGTCCAGCGCGCCGTCGAAGATGCTGAGCACAGGTGGCTTCGCCAACGACTCGCTGGCCGCACTCACCGGTGGCAAGGCCGAGGTGGTAAAGACCAGTGCACCAACCCCGGCAGCTGCCGCCCCTGCGGCACCGAGTGTCGCACCTGCCCCGGCCGCCGCAAGCAAGTCGCCGGCCGGCCGTGGCCAGGGTCAGCTGCGTTTACCGGCGGGCAGCATGGCCTGCGTGATCAAGGCGCTGAGCCTCAAGGAGGCACTGCTGGTGGTCAAGCGCACCGAGCAGCTGCCGCAGGTGCTGGAGAGTGCAGTGCTCGACCTGGAACAGGGCGAAGCAGCGGAAACCGCGCGGCTCAATGGCTACCTGCACGCGGTGGCGGCATTCGAACCCAAACCCGACAGCGAATGGCTGCAACTGACCTTTCGCTTCGTCGACCGCGATCCACAGAAGCTCGACTACCTGTCGCGGCTGATTGCCCGTGGCACCGCGCAGAAGCATTTCAGCCCCGGCGCGTAGTGCCACGACAGCGCTCATCCGTATCTGCTCGCTGGCCCTGGGTGGCGCGGGTCGCCCGGCGCTGTCCCCACCCATCTTCTGCTACGTATCGCCTCGGCTTACGCCGTTATTTTCCTCGCCGACACGCTGCGGGGCTTGCCAACCCGTAGCCCGGGGCAATCCAGGGCGCTATGCCGACCAATGGCGGTGAGCCGGTTCACAGCCTGACGGTCGGTGTCTCGCGCGCTCCGTGCTGCGCTGCTAGTCTTGCTAACCCGGATATCAAAAAGCCATAAGATCCGAGTCGTTATGCTAGGGCGTCTGATTATTCTCTGCAGTCTGCTGGTCTTTTGCGGCCAGGTCGCTGCGCTGACCATCTACAAGTACGTCGACAAGAACGGCGTGGTGACCTATAGCGATCAGGCTGCGCCTGGCGCGCAGGTGTTCGTGTTCAACGACCGCATGGTCGAGCGTCTGGACAACCAGGTGAAGCTGGAAACCAAGAAGCACGAAGCCGGCGAGACCCTGCTGATTCGCAATGACCTGTATGCCCCGGTGGAAATCGAACTGCGGCTGGAACAGGTACAGAACGCCATCGGCGCGCCGGACAAACCGATTCGCTGGGTGCTGCCACCGCGCAGCAATATCCGCCTGGCCACCCTCACCGCGCAGGACGCCTCCAAGCCGCTGCGCTACAAACCCCGGTTGCGCTACGCCCTCGGTGATCCGCGCCTGCAGCCGAGCATCCACCGTTATCCGCTGCCCTGGCGTGGCGGTCCGTTCCGTCAGACGCAGGGCGCCAACGGCACCTACAGCCATTTCACGCCCAAGGGCCGCTATGCGGTGGACATCGCCATGCCCGAGGGCACGCCCATCGTCGCCGCGCGCGCTGGTGTGGTGGTCAAGACCGAGAACCAGCAGAGCGGCCGCGGCAACAACCCGGCCGGCAACTTCGTGCGCATCCTGCATGACGACGGCACCATGGGCGTCTACCTGCACCTGATGAAGGGTTCGGTCAGCGTGCGTGAAGGCCAGCGGGTGGAAGCCGGCAGCCTGTTGGCGCGCTCCGGCAACACCGGCAACAGCACCGGCCCGCACCTGCATTTCGTGGTGCAGCGCAACGTCGGTCTGGCCGTCGAGTCCATTCCCTTCAACTTCCGTCAGCCGGTCAACAGCCTGCCCAACTTCGCGGTCGGCGGCGAATAATCAGATTACGCACAGCAAAACGGCGACCCGAGGGTCGCCGTTTCGTGAAAACCAGGCGTGATCAGCCGATTTCGATCATCTCGAAATCCATCTTGCCGACGCCACAGTCGGGGCACAGCCAGTCTTCCGGCACGTCTTCCCAGCGGGTGCCGGGGGCGATGCCGTCATCCGGCCAGCCCTGGCTCTCGTCGTAAATCAGTCCACAGACCACGCATTGCCACTTCTTCATATCGACCTCGGGTGAATCTCACGGTGCCGGCACGCTACCGCAATTGAGCGGATGCGCCAAGCCGGCCGGCGGCAATCGCCGCCAGCCAGGGACAAACCAAAGTCGGGTCGCGCAGCGCACGACCCGTCAGAGGTCAGCGACTGGTCATCAGCGGATCGGTCAGCGCCATGCCGTACATCGCCACCAGCGCGATCAGGCCGGCTGCAGCGAGGTAGTAGAGCGTCGGCAGGATGGTCTTGCGCAGGGTGATGCCTTCGCGTCCGAGCAGACCAACGGTCGCTGAGGCCGCTACCACGTTGTGGATGGCGATCATGTTGCCCGCCGCCGCACCGACCGACTGCACGGCCACCATCATCGCCCCGGACACGCCGATCAGCTCGGCAGCATTCAGCTGGAACTGCGACAGCATCAGGTTGGATACGGTGTTGGAACCGGCGATGAAGGCGCCCAGGGCGCCGACCGCCGGGGCGAAGAACGGATACACGCCGCCGACGCTGTCGGCCACCAGTTGTGCCATCGCCACCGGCATCGACACCAGGTCGCTGCCGTTGACCCCCGAGTTGATCAGGATACGCACCATGGGAATGGTGAAGATCAACACGAAGCCGGCGCCGAGCAGGGTCTTGCTCGACTCGCCCACCGCCGCCTTGAGTTCGGAGAAGCGCATGCGATGGAGGAAGAAGGTGATCAGCACTACCATGCACAGGATGCCACCCGGCAGGTACAGCGGTTCGATGGTGCCGGACACGCCGGTCTCACCGAGGATGTCCTTCCAGCCGAAGGTAAAGCTCATCAGCGCCGCTTTCACCTCGGGGAAGGTGCGAGAGATCACCAGGAACACCGCCAGCAGCAGGTAGGGCGCCCACGCCATGGGCACCGAAATCGGCGCCTTGCCGGCCACCTCCTCGATTTTCATCTCGATCTTGCCCATCCACTCGCTTGGCCAGTCTTTGGCGTCGGCGAAGTCCCAGGTGTCCTTCGGCAGCAGGAAGCCGGCCTTGGCGGCCGGTACCACGATGGCCAGGCCGACCAGGGCGCCGATCATCGAGGGGAATTCCGGGCCGAGGAACACGCCGGCTGCCATGTACGGCAGGGAGAAGGCGAAGGCGGTGAAGATGGCGAACGGCGCCACCGCCAGGCCTTCCTTCCAGCTCTGATTCTTGCCGAAGAAGCGCGTCATGATCATCACCATGATCAGCGGCATCAGCAGGCCGATCAGGCCGTGGGTGATGGCCACGCGCGAATAGATCAGATGGAAGAAGGTTTCCCAGGTGCTGCCGTTGGCAGCCAGTTGCTCGGTGATGCCGGTTCGGTCCAGACCAGCGCCGACCCCCACCAGAATCGGCGTACCCACCGCGCCGAAGGACACCGGCGTTGACTGCACCATCATCCCCAGCACCACCGCAGCCAGTGCCGGGAAGCCCAGTGCCACCAGCAACGGCGCGGCCACGGCAGCCGGGGTGCCGAAACCGGAGGCGCCCTCGATGAAGCAGCCGAACAGCCAGGCTACGATCAGCGCCTGCACGCGGCGATCCGGACTGATGTTGGAGAAGCCCCGGCGAATCGCCGCGATGCCACCAGAGTGCTTGAGGGTGTTCAGCAGCAGGATGGCGCCGAAGATGATCCACAGGATCGAGGCCGTGAGAATCAGCCCCTGCAAGCTGGAGGCGATGACCCGGTTGAGGGACATGTCCCAGGCCAGCAGGCCGATCAGGGCGGTGAGGACGAACACCAGCGGCATCGCGTACTTGGCCGGCCAGCGAAAGCCGATCAGCAGTACACCCGCTAGGACCAGTGGCACGAAGGCCAGGATGGACAGCAGCGTTTGACTCATGGGTTGGTTCCTTCTTTTTCTTGTGAACCACAGTTTTCCGGGATACCCGGCGCCACGCATCTGGAAGGGCCGGGCACCACTGCACCGGCCTTTCCGCGAGCCGCGACGGCAGGGATCACCCATCGTCGCGCTCATGCTCGAAAGCCCCGACGGTCAGAAACCGTCAGGGCTTGCTACTGCTCCGTGGAGGCGTCAAGAGCCATCCACGGTTGTTAACCCCCTTGTGTAGGAGCCCCGCCCCGGGGCGAAGCTTTTCTCCAGCTTCGCGGCGGGGCGCCGCTCCTACATGATCGGTGAGATGCTCAGACCTTCTCTTTGAAACGCAAACGCCAGGCATGCAGCAGCGGCTCGGTATAGCCGGACGGCTGCTCGCGGCCCTTGAATACCAGGTCGCTGGCGGCGCGGAAGGCATGGGACTGCTCGAAGTTCGGCGCCATCGGGCGGTAGGCCGGATCGCCGGCATTCTGCCCGTCGACCACCTGCGCCATGCGCTGCAGGGTCTCGCGCACCTGAGCCTCGCTGACCACGCCGTGGTGCAGCCAGTTGGCGATGTGCTGGGCGGAGATACGCAGGGTGGCGCGGTCTTCCATCAGGCCGACGTTGTGGATGTCCGGAACCTTGGAGCAGCCGACGCCTTGCTCGACCCAGCGCACCACGTAACCGAGGATGCCCTGGCAGTTGTTGTCCAGTTCCTGCTGGATATCGCTGGTGCTCCACGGCCGCTCGGCACTGACCGGCACGCTGAGTAGATCGTTGAGCAGGCTGTCGCGCTGGCTGGCCAGGTCGATCAGTTCCAGCTCGCTCTGCACCGCCTGCACGTCGATCTGGTGATAGTGCAGGGCGTGCAGTACGGCGGCGGTCGGCGACGGTACCCAGGCGGTGTTGGCACCGGCTTTCGGGTGGCCGATCTTCTGTTCGAGCATGGCGGCCATCAGATCCGGCATGGCCCACATGCCCTTGCCGATCTGCGCCTTGCCGCGCAGGCCGCAGGCCAGGCCTACCAGCACGTTGTTACGCTCGTAGGCCTGAATCCAGGCGCTGGATTTCATGTCGCCCTTGCGCAGCATGGCGCCGGCTTCCATGGCGCTGTGCATCTCGTCACCGGTGCGGTCGAGGAAACCAGTGTTGATGAAGGCCACGCGCGCGCTGGCCGCCTCGATGCAGGCCTTGAGGTTGACGCTGGTGCGCCGCTCCTCGTCCATGATGCCCATCTTCAGGGTATTGGCCGGCATGCCCAGCAGTTGCTCGACGCGGCCGAACAGTTCGTTGGCGAAGGCCACTTCGAACGGTCCGTGCATCTTCGGTTTGACGATATAAACGCTGCCGGTGCGCGAGTTGCCGCGACGCTTGAGGTCGTGCAGGGCGATCAGGCTGGTGACTACGGCATCGAGGATGCCCTCTGGAATCTCATGCCCCTCGCCGTCGAGGATCGCCGGGTTGCTCATCAGGTGGCCGACGTTGCGGATGAACAGCAATGACCGACCGTGCAGGGTCAGTTCGCTGCCATCGGCGGCGGTGTAGACGCGATCCGCATTGAGACGGCGGGTGATGCGCTTGCCACCCTTTTCCAGCTCCTCGGCCAGGTCACCCTTCATCAGGCCCAGCCAGTTGCGGTAGACCACCACCTTGTCGGCGGCGTCGACTGCAGCCACGGAGTCCTCGCAGTCCATGATGGTCGACAGCGCCGCTTCCATCAGCACGTCTTTCACGCCCGCGGCGTCGGTGCTGCCGATGGGGCTGCTGGCGTCGATCTGGATCTCGAAGTGCAGGCCGTTGTTCTTCAGCAGCACGGCGCTCGGCGTGGCTGCATCACCCTGGAAGCCGACGAACTTCTCCGGCTGCGCCAGGGAGGTCTGAGCGCCGCTGCTCAGGGTCACCTGCAGCTGACCGGCGACCACGGCATAGGCGCGGGCATCGGCATGCGAGCCCTGAGCCAGCGGCGCAGCCTGGTCGAGGAAGGCGCGGGCGAAGGCGATCACCTTGGCGCCGCGTACTTCGTTATAGCCGG
>JBLUOL010000132.1:0-13631 GCA_048065775.1 Pseudomonas sp. GW6 | reverse complement strand
CTTGCGGCGCGGTCGCCGGTGGCGCACAAGGGCCAGTTCGGTCACCTGCTGGTTATCGGTGGCGATCTGGGCATGGGCGGCGCTGCGCTGCTCTGTGCCGACAGTGCCCTGCGTGCCGGCGCTGGCCTGGTGTCACTGGCGACACGAGGTGAGCATGTCGCGGCCGCTTTGGTGCGACGGCCTGAAATCATGTGTGCGGCGGTGGCTTCGGCCAATCAGCTGTTGGCACTCACCGAGCGAGCCGATGTCTGCGTGGTAGGGCCTGGCCTGGGTCAGGGGGCCTGGTCGCGCAGTTTGCTGTCTGGCGTCTGTGGTCTCGATATGCCTCAGGTCTGGGATGCCGATGCGCTCAATCTGCTGGCTGCCGGGCAGGTCGCCGCGCCTGATCAGGGCGTGCTCACGCCGCATCCGGGCGAAGCGGCGCGTTTGCTGGGTATCGATACCGCAAGCGTGCAGGTTGACCGACCGGCTGCCGTGCGGGCCCTGGCGCAACGTTTTGGCCTAGTGGTGGTGCTCAAGGGTGCAGGCAGCCTGGTCGCAGCACCGGATGGGCGTCTGGCGCTGTGTGATCGCGGCCATCCGGCGATGGCGGGGGCTGGCTTGGGTGATGTTCTGGCTGGATTGATCGGTGCGCTGCTGGCGCAGGGCATGGCAGCGTATGATGCGGCCTGCCTGGCGGTATGGCTGCATGCGCGGGCCGGTGAGGTGCTGGCTGCGCAGGGGCGCGGGCTGGCTGCCGGTGATCTGCCCCGCACCATTCGTCAGTTATTGGAGGAGTTGTGTCCTTGTGTGAAGTGAAACTCGAAGCGGCCGACGAGGCTGCGATGCTGGCGTTGGGCGCGTCGATCGCCGAGGTCAGTGGAGGTGTCGGCACGATTTATCTGCATGGTGATCTGGGGGCCGGCAAGACCACCCTGTCACGCGGTATTCTGCGCGGCCTGGGCCATGTCGGGGCAGTCAAGAGCCCGACCTTCACCCTGGTCGAACCCTATGAGATTGGTGGCGTACGCGCCTTCCACTTCGACCTGTATCGCCTGGTCGATCCCGAGGAGCTTGAGTTTCTCGGGATCCGCGATTACTTCGAAGGCGCCGCTCTGTGCCTGATCGAGTGGCCGCAGCGTGGCGCAGGCGTTTTGCCAAAGCCAGACCTGGACATTACCATTAGCCCCCAGGCGAGCGGCCGCTCGCTGTTGCTGCAAGGGCATGGGACTCGAGGGGAGGCCTGGTGCAAGGCGCTTGGCAGCAAGCAATGAATAAGACGCGATGGGGTTGGTTATGCGCATAGGCGCGCTGGTTACCGCTGTGGGGGTGTTGTTGGTGGCCCTGGCTGCCGAGGTGCTGGCTGCCTCCGATATACGGAGCGTGCGTCTGTGGCGTGCCCCGGACAATACCCGTCTGGTCTTCGATCTGTCTGGCCCGGTACAGCACAGCGTGTTCACCCTTGCCGCACCTGATCGCATCGTTATCGACGTCAGTGGCGCCAAATTGGCTACCAGTCTCGAGCAACTTTCGCTAGCCAACACCCCGATCACCGGTGTGCGCTCGGCCCAGCGCAGCGCTGATGACCTGCGTGTGGTCATCGATTTGTCGGCGCCGGTGTCGCCAAAGAGCTTTACCCTCGCGCCTAATCAGCAGTATGGCCATCGCCTGGTCGTCGACCTGTTCGATCAGGGCAGTGCGCCGCCCGCCACGCAGTCGCCCAGCGTTGCGGCCAGCGCGCCGCCCGTGCCGGTCACGCCGACCCAGCCGCCACCCAAGCTGACGCCTGTGCCCAATGGCAAGCGCGATATCGTTATCGCCATCGATGCCGGCCATGGTGGTGAGGACCCGGGTGCGCTGTCGCCGGTCAAGGGACAGTACGAAAAGAACGTGACCCTGGCCATCTCCAGAGAGTTGCAGCGGCAGATCAATGCCGAAAAGGGCTTCCGTGCCGAACTGGTGCGCACCGGTGACTATTTCATTCCGCTGCGTAAACGCACCGAGATCGCGCGCAAGAAAGGCGCAGACCTGTTCGTGTCCATTCATGCCGACGCGGCGCCGCGGGCTTCGGCGTTCGGCGCTTCGGTCTATGCCCTGTCCGAACGGGGTGCCACGTCCGAGACGGCGCGCTGGCTGGCCGATGCCGAGAACCAGTCCGACCTGATCGGTGGCGCCGGCAATGTCAGTCTCGACGACAAGGACAAGATGCTCGCCGGCGTGTTGCTGGATCTGTCGATGACCGCTTCGCTGTCCTCCAGTCTCAATGTCGGGCAGAAGGTGCTGTCGAACATGGGCGGCATCACCCCGCTGCACAAACGGCGCGTCGAGCAGGCAGGCTTCATGGTGCTGAAATCGCCGGATATTCCTTCGATCCTGGTGGAAACCGGGTTCATCTCCAATCCCAACGAGGCGAGAAAACTGCACACCGCCAGCCATCAGCAGGCGCTGGCCCGCTCGATTACTTCGGGGGTCAAACAGTTCTTCCACGAAAACCCACCGCCCGGCACCTACGTAGCCTGGCTGCGTGATGAAGGCAAGATCGTTGCCGGCCCGCGTGAGCATGTGGTGGCACGCGGCGAGAGCCTGGCGCTGATCGCCCAGCGCTACCAGATCAGTCTGGTGGCATTGCGCAGTGCCAATAAGCTCAATGGTGACGTGATCAAGGTCGGCCAGACATTGCAGATACCCGCCACAGCGCTGGCAGCCCAGTAGTGAGTGTCATGTCCCGTATTCATTTGCTCAGCCCGCGCCTGGCCAACCAGATCGCAGCGGGCGAGGTGGTCGAGCGTCCGGCTTCGGTCGCCAAGGAACTGCTGGAAAACAGCCTGGACTCCGGTGCGCGGCGTATCGATATCGACGTCGAGCAGGGCGGCGTCAAGTTGCTCAAGGTGCGTGACGACGGCAGTGGCATCGCCCCGGACGACCTGCCGCTGGCCCTGGCTCGCCACGCCACCAGCAAGATTCGCGAGCTGGAAGATCTCGAGGCCGTGCTCAGCATGGGCTTTCGTGGCGAGGCGCTGGCCTCGATCAGCTCGGTGTCGCGCCTGACCCTGACCTCGCGTACCGCCGACGCCGACCAGGCCTGGCAGGTGGAAACCGAGGGGCGTGACATGGAGCCACGGGTGCAGCCAGCTGCGCACCCGGTGGGTACCTCGGTGGAGGTGCGCGACCTGTTCTTCAATACCCCGGCGCGGCGCAAGTTCCTGCGTGCCGAGAAGACCGAATTCGATCACCTGCAGGAAGTGATCAAGCGCCTGGCGCTGGCCCGTTTCGATGTCGGCTTTCACCTGCGCCATAACGGCAAGACGGTGCTCAGCCTGCACGAGGCGGGTGACGAGATCAGTCGTGCGCGTCGTGTCGCCTCAGTTTGCGGGCCGGCTTTTCTGGAGCAGGCGCTGCCGATCGAGATCGAGCGCGGTGGTCTGCGCTTGTGGGGTTGGGTCGGCTTGCCGACCTTCTCGCGCAGCCAGGCGGATCTGCAGTATTTCTACGTCAACGGCCGCATGGTGCGCGACAAGCTGGTCGCTCATGCGGTGCGCCAGGCCTATCGCGACGTGCTGTTCAATGGCCGGCACCCGACCTTTGTGCTGTTTCTGGAAATCGATCCGAGCACGGTGGATGTCAACGTTCACCCGACCAAGCACGAAGTGCGCTTCCGTGACAGCCGCATGGTGCATGACTTCCTCTATGGCACCCTGCATCGGGTCTTGGCCGATGTGCGCCCGGAAGATCAGGTGGCCGCTCCGGCGGCCATCTCACCCATGTCGCGTGCAAGCGGCCTGGCCGCCGGAGAATTTGGCCCGCAGGGCGAAATGGGCCTGGCCGCCAGCGTGCTGGAAACCTCAGTGGCCAATGCGCAGCCGGCCTGGCGTGGTGCAGGTGCCGGTTATCAGCAGCCGGCCGGCAACCCCGGCGTACCGGCTGCCGAAGCGCAGGCCGCCTATCGCGAGTATTTCGCCCCGCTGCCTGCTGCGTCGTCCGCAGCGCTGCCGCAGGAGCAGGGCGACATTCCGCCGCTCGGCTATGCCGTGGCGCAGCTCAAGGGGGTCTACATCCTCGCCGAGAATGCCCAGGGCATGGTTGTGGTGGACATGCACGCCGCGCATGAGCGCATCACCTACGAGCGCCTGAAGCATGCGATGGCCAGTGAGGGGTTGCGCGGCCAGCCGTTGCTGGTACCGGAGTCTATCGCTCTCAGTCAGCGCGAAGCCGACTGCGCCGAGGAGCATGGCCAGTGGTTCCAGCGTCTGGGCTTCGAATTGCAGCGCCTGGGAGAGGAGACGCTGGCGATCCGCCAGATTCCGGCGCTGCTCAAGCAGGCCGAAGCGACCCAGTTGGTGCGCGACGTGCTGGCCGATCTGCTCGAATATGGCACCAGCGACCGTATCCAGGCGCACCTCAACGAGCTGCTGGCGACCATGGCCTGCCATGGTGCGGTGCGCGCCAACCGGCGCCTGACCATTCCCGAGATGAACGCCCTATTGCGTGATATGGAACAGACCGAGCGCAGCGGCCAGTGCAACCACGGGCGTCCGACCTGGACGCAATTGAGCATGGATCAGCTCGACAAGTTGTTCATGCGTGGTCAGTAATTGAGCAATGCCCCGCCGAGGGCTCCCGTCTTTGTTGCCGAGTTATATCGATGCCTGCGCTTCCTCCTGCAATCTTCCTGATGGGCCCGACAGCCGCCGGCAAGACTGACCTGGCCCTGGAGCTGGCGCGCGTCTTGCCGTGTGACCTGATCAGTGTTGATTCGGCGCTGATCTATCGTGGCATGGACATCGGCACGGCCAAGCCTGAGCGCGCCATTCTCGACGCGTTTCCTCACGCCCTGATCGATATTCGTGATCCGGCCGAGAGCTATTCGGCGGCGGAGTTTCGCGCCGATGCGCTGGCCGCCATGGCCGAGAGCACGGCGCGTGGCCGTATTCCGCTGCTGGTAGGCGGCACCATGCTCTATTACAAGGCGCTGTTGGAGGGCTTGGCCGATATGCCCAGCGCCGCCCCGGCCATCCGTGCCGAGCTGGAAGCAAGGGCTGCAGCCGAAGGTTGGGAGGCGCTGCATCGGGAGCTGGCTGAGGTCGATCCAGAGTCCGCCGCGCGCATCCATCCCAACGATCCGCAGCGTCTGACTCGGGCGCTTGAGGTCTATCGCGTGAGCGGCCTGAGCATGACCGAGCATCGCCTGCGCCAGGCTGCAGGAAATCCCGATGCGGGTACATCAGGCGCCGGGCAATTACCCTATACTGTTGCTCAGCTTGCTATCGCACCAGCGCAGCGTCAGGTTTTGCATGACCGCATCGCTCAACGATTTCGGGTGATGTTGGAACAGGGTTTCGTGGAAGAGGTCGAAGCCCTGCGTAGACGAAGTGACTTGCACGCGGGATTGCCGTCTATACGGGCGGTGGGTTATCGCCAGGTATGGGAATACCTCGATGGCGAGCTGTCCC
The DNA here is from genome assembly GCA_048065775.1 of Pseudomonas sp. GW6. Taxonomy (GTDB): domain Bacteria; phylum Pseudomonadota; class Gammaproteobacteria; order Pseudomonadales; family Pseudomonadaceae; genus Aquipseudomonas. The sequence goes on along the minus strand of JBLUOL010000132.1, from coordinate 8,202 downwards.
GGGACGAGATGGTCGAGCGGGGCATCATCGCCACGCGGCAATTGGCCAAGCGTCAGTTCACCTGGCTACGCGGTTGGGAGAACTTGCATTGGCTCGATAGCCTGGCCTGCGACAATCTGTCTCGCGTCTTGAAATACCTGGAAAGCGTCTCCATATTGAAATGAGACCTTGCCGCTGGTCGTCTATCCTTGGGGGTGGTACGGCCTGAAGCCATTGTTTAACTACTAAAATTATTGAAATTGATCCTCGAAAGGAGTGCGGCACATGTCAAAAGGGCATTCGCTACAAGACCCTTACCTGAATACCCTGCGTAAGGAACGCGTCCCTGTTTCCATCTATCTGGTCAACGGCATCAAGCTGCAAGGCCAGATCGAATCCTTCGACCAGTTTGTCATTCTGCTGAAGAATACCGTCAGCCAGATGGTCTACAAACACGCCATTTCCACCGTCGTGCCTAGCCGTCCGGTACGCCTGCCGAGTGCTGGCGATGCCGAGCAGGCAGATGGCGAGCCAGGTAACGCCTGATAGGGGGCTGCATTGTTCTTCGAGCGTCATGGGGGCGGTGAGCGGGCCATCCTGGTTCATCTGGAAGGCCAAGACTCCGAGGCGAGCGAAGACCCCCAGGAGTTCCAGGAATTGGCCATGTCGGCAGGCGCCGACATGGTCGCCTTCTTCAGTGTGCCCAGCAGTCGTCTGACGGCCAAGTTCCTGATCGGCAGCGGTAAGGTCGAGGAGCTGCGCGACCAGATCAAGGCCGCCGAGGCCGATCTGGTCATCTTCAATCACGTCCTGACGCCCAGCCAGGAGCGCAACCTCGAGCGCGCCTTCGAATGCCGTGTGCTCGACCGTACCGGCCTGATCCTCGATATCTTCGCTCAGCGCGCGCGTACTCATGAAGGCAAGCTGCAGGTCGAACTGGCTCAGCTCGACCACATGAGCACGCGCCTGGTGCGCGGCTGGACTCACCTTGAGCGGCAGAAAGGCGGTATCGGTCTGCGTGGTCCGGGTGAAACCCAGCTGGAAACCGACCGCCGCTTGCTGCGTGTGCGCATCCGGCAGATCAAGCAGAAGCTGGACAAGGTGCGCAGTCAGCGTGAGCAGGCGCGTCGCGGGCGCAGGCGTGCGGATATTCCATCGGTCTCCCTGGTGGGGTACACCAACGCCGGCAAGTCCACCTTGTTCAATGCCCTGACCACCTCCGAGGTGTATGCGGCCGATCAACTGTTCGCCACACTCGATCCGACCCTGCGCCGTCTGCAGCTCGACGACCTTGGTCCGATCGTGCTGGCCGACACCGTGGGTTTCATTCGCCACCTGCCGCACAAGCTGGTCGAGGCCTTCCGCGCTACGTTGGAAGAGTCGAGCAACTCCGATCTGCTGTTGCACGTGATTGATGCCCACGAGCCCGAGCGTATGGCGCAGATCGAGCAGGTGCAGAACGTGCTCAAGGAGATCGGCGCACACGAATTGCCAATGCTCGAGGTATACAACAAGCTGGATTTGTTGGATGGTGTCGAGCCGCAGATCCAGCGCGATGCTGATGGCAAGCCGCTGCGTGTCTGGTTGTCGGCCCGCGAGGGGCGTGGCCTTGAACTGTTGCGGCAGGCAGTGGCGGAGCTGTTGGGTGAAGATTTGTTCGTCGCTACGCTGCAATTGCCGCAACGTTTGGGGCGACTGCGTGCGCAGTTCTTCGCGCTGGGGGCGGTGCAGAGCGAAGAGCATGATGAGTCGGGGCGCAGCCTGCTGGCGGTACGTTTGCCGCGAGTCGAGCTCAATCGCCTGGTGAGTCGCGAAGGTTTGGAGCCTCAAACCTTCATCGAGCAACATACTTTGCAATAAAGCCTGGGACGGTGGCTTTGCTGTCACCATAGGGCTTTGGGTAGCATTGGCCGGCGCGCCGTGGGCGCGCCTTCGCTTTATTAGTACGGAGAACGCTATGGCTTGGAATGAGCCGGGTGGCAACTCGAACAATCAAGACCCTTGGGGCGGCCGCAAAGGCGGTGGCCGGCAGGGGCCGCCGGATCTCGACGAAGCGTTCCGCAAGCTGCAAGAAAGCCTCAACGGGCTGTTTGGCGGTGGCAAGAAACGTGGTGACGACTCCGGGCGCAGTGGCGGCGGTGGCTTCGGCCTGCTGTTCGTCGGCCTTGGCCTGTTGGCGGTGGTATGGCTGTACAGCGCGATCTACGTGGTGGATGAGCAGGAGCAGGCTGTGGTGCTGCGCTTCGGCAAGTACCACGAGACCGTTGGTCCTGGCCTGAATATCTATTTCCCGCCAATCGACCGCAAGTTCCAGGAAAACGTCACCCGTGAACGCGCCTACAGCAAGCAGGGCGCCATGCTGACTGAAGACGAGAACATCATCGAAGTACCGCTGACCGTGCAGTACCGGGTGAGCAATCTGCAGGACTTCGTGCTCAACGTCGACCAGCCGGAAGTCAGCCTGCAGCACGCTACCGACAGTGCCGTGCGCCATGTGGTGGGTTCCACCGAGATGGATCAGGTACTGACCGAGGGCCGTGAACTGATCGCGACCGAGGTACGTGAGCGTCTGCAGCGCTTCCTCGACAACTACCGCACCGGTATCACCATCACTCAGGTGAACATCCAGAGCGCTGCTGCGCCGCGTGAGGTTCAGGAAGCCTTCGATGACGTGATTCGTGCCCGTGAAGACGAGCAGCGTGAGAAGAACCAGGCCGAGTCCTACGCCAACGGCGTAATCCCGGAAGCGCGTGGTCAGGCCCAGCGTATGCTGGAAGAGGCCAACGGTTACCGTGATGAAGTCATCGCTCGCGCCCAGGGTGAGGCCGACCGCTTCACCAAGCTGGTCGCCGAGTACCGCAAGGCGCCCGAGATCACTCGCGAGCGTCTGTACATCGACACCATGCAGGAAGTGATGAGCAACACCAGCAAGGTTCTGGTCACCGGTGACAAGGGGCAGAACAACCTGCTCTATCTGCCGCTGGACAAGATGATCGACAGCCGTGGTGGTGCTTCTTCCTCCAGTTCTGCCAACAGCAGCAATTCGACAGCGCGTGATCCAGCGGTGCCGCTGAGCAGCGATATGTCGCAGCGTAACCTGCGTACCCGGGAGGGCCGTTGATGAACAACAAGTCCCTGATCGGCCTGATCGTGGCCGTGGTTGTGGCCCTGGTGGCGTGGAACAGCTTCTATATCGTGGCGCAGACCGAGCGTGCGGTGCTGTTGCAGTTCGGGCGAGTGGTTCAGCCTGATGTGCAGCCCGGCCTGCATGTGAAGATCCCCTACGTCAACCAGGTGCGTATCTTCGACGGTCGTCTGCTGACGCTGGATTCGACGCCCTCGCGCTTCCTGACCCTGGAGAAGAAGGCGCTGATGGTCGATGCCTATGCCAAGTGGCGGGTGAAGGATGCCGAGCGCTTCTATCAGTCCACCTCGGGCATGAAGCAGGTCGCTGATGAGCGTCTGGCGCGTCGTCTGGAAGCATCGCTGCGTGACCAGTTCGGTAAGCGCACCCTGCACGAATCGGTATCCGGTGAGCGTGATGCGCTGATGGCTGACGTGACCGCGACCCTCAACCGCGCCGCCGAGCGTGAGTTGGGTATCGAAGTGGTCGACGTTCGGGTCAAGGCCATCGACCTGCCGCGCGAAGTGAACCGCAGCGTGTTCGAGCGGATGAGCACCGAGCGTGAGCGTGAAGCGCGCGAGCATCGCGCCAAGGGTCGTGAGCTGGCCGAAGGTATTCGCGCTGATGCTGATCGTCAGCGCCGTGTACTGCTGGCTGAAGCCTATCGTGAAGCTGAAGAGCTGCGCGGTGACGGTGATGCCCAGGCTGCGTCCATCTACGCCAACGCCTTCGGTCAGGATCAGGAGTTCTACTCCTTCTACCGGAGTCTGCAGGCTTACCGCGAAAGCTTCGCTGACAAGCGTGATGTGCTGGTGCTGGACCCGGGCAGCGATTTCTTCCGCTACCTGGAAAAATCCAGGCCTTGATCGGCAACCCTGGCGGCGCGATGCGTCGCCAGGGTGACCGCAAGGTAAAACGTGGTATCATGCGGCAGCCGGGAAAATCCCGGCTTTTTTGCGTCTGTGGGAATCATGTGGCAGGAACTCGGCATCGCACTGTGTCTGGTATTGGTGCTGGAAGGCATCCTGCCCTTCCTCTATCCGCGCCATTGGCGCGGAGCGGTCATGCAGGCAGCTCGTCTGCCCGACCGCCGACTGCGCCTTATGGGGCTGGCCAGCATGCTGCTGGGTACGGCCCTTCTATATCTGCTTCACTGAAGGCTTGTGCCGCCCGGATCGAGAGGGGAATGGCGAAATGGCAACGGTAGACCGCTGGCTGCTGCCAGATGGCATCGAAGAAGTACTGCCGCCGGAAGCGGCACGCATCGAGGCGGCGCGCCGTCAGGTGCTGGATCTGTTCCAACGTTGGGGTTACGAGTTCGTCGTCACCCCCCATATCGAGTACCTGGAATCCCTGCTGACTGGCGCTGGCCAGGATCTCGACCTGCGTACCTTCAAGGTCACCGATCCGCTGTCCGGTCGGCAGATGGGCTTTCGTGCCGACATCACCCCGCAGGTGGCGCGCATCGATGCTCACACCATGCGCCGTGAGGGGCCGAGCCGTCTGTGCTATGCCGGCAGCGTGTTGCATGCGCAGCCGCGTGCACTGACTACCTCGCGTAGCCCGATCCAGCTGGGTGCCGAGCTCTATGGCGACGCCAGTCCGGCCAGCGATATCGAAGTGATCAGCTTGCTGGTCGAGACCCTTGAGCTGGCTGCGGTGCCGGACGTGCACATGGATCTCGGTCATGTCGGCATCTACCGTGGTCTGGCGCGTGCCGCCGGTCTGTCCGGTGAGGCCGAGCAGCAACTGTTCGATGCGCTGCAGCGCAAGGCCATGGATGAGATCGAGAGCCTGACCGCCGCGTTGCCGGCGGGCCTGGGCAGCATGCTGCGTTCGCTCGCCGAGCTGTGTGGCGGCCGGGAAGTGCTGGATCTGGCCCAGGCCGTTCTGGTCGAGGCGCCGGATGCGGTGCACGCTGCGCTCGATGAGCTGGTGGCAATCGCCGATGCGCTGGAGCTGCGTTATCCGGAGCTGCCGCTGTACTTCGACCTGGGCGAGTTGCGCGGCTACAACTATCACACCGGCGTGGTGTTCGCGGCCTTTGTGCCGGGTGAGGGCGGTGCCATCGCTCAGGGGGGGCGTTATGACGATACTGGCGCGGTATTCGGTCGTGCGCGCCCGGCTACCGGCTTCTCCACGGACCTGAAGACCCTGGTAACCCTGGGTGACATGCGTGTGGATGAGGCGCTCAGCGGTGTCTGGGCGCCGGACAATCATGACCTCTATCTGTGGCAGGCCGTTCGTCGTCTGCGTGGTGAGGGCGAGCGCGTGGTACAGGCGCTGCCCGGGCAGAGCGAGGCGGATGCGCGCGAAGCAGGCTGTGATCGCCTGCTGACGCTGCGCGATGGACGTTGGCAGGTGGCGCCCCTGGCGTCCTGAATACATTTTCGCCGGCCCGCGGCCGGCATCGAAGCTTGCGCGAAGAGGACAAGTTTATGGGTAAGAATGTCGTCGTCCTGGGCACCCAATGGGGTGATGAGGGCAAGGGCAAGATCGTCGACCTGCTCACCGAGCAGGCCGCTGCAGTCGTGCGTTATCAGGGTGGTCACAACGCGGGCCACACCCTGGTGATCAACGGTGAGAAGACCGTCCTGCACCTGATTCCGTCCGGTATCCTGCGTGAAGGCGTCGAGTGCCTGATCGGTAATGGCGTGGTCGTTGCGCCCGACGCCCTGATGCGCGAAATCGTCAAGCTGGAAGAGAAGGGTGTGCCAGTGCGTGAGCGTCTGCGCATCAGCCCAGCCTGCCCGCTGATCCTGTCCTATCACGTGGCGCTGGATCAGGCGCGCGAGAAGGCCCGTGGCGATGCCAAGATCGGCACCACCGGTCGCGGTATCGGCCCGGCCTACGAAGACAAGGTCGCGCGTCGCGGCCTGCGCGTCGGTGACCTGTTCCACCGCGAGCGTTTCGCCGCCAAGCTGGGCGAGCTGCTGGATTACCACAACTTCCAGCTGGTCAATTTCTACAAAGAGCCGGCCATCGACTTCCAGAAAACCCTGGATGAGTGCATGGAATACGCCGAGCTGCTCAAGCCGATGATGGCTGATGTGACTGCCGTGCTGCATGACCTGCGTCGTGAGGGCAAGGACATCATGTTCGAAGGTGCCCAGGGTTCGCTGCTGGACATCGACCATGGCACCTACCCCTACGTGACCAGCTCCAACACCACTGCTGGCGGTATCGCCACCGGCTCCGGTTTCGGTCCGCTGTACCTGGATTACATCCTCGGTATCACCAAGGCCTACACCACCCGTGTCGGTTCCGGCCCGTTCCCGACCGAGCTGTTCGATGATGTCGGTGCTTTCCTGGCCAAGCGTGGTCACGAGTTCGGCGCCACCACCGGTCGTGCCCGTCGCTGCGGCTGGTTCGATGCGGTGATCCTGCGTCGCGCCATCGAGATCAACAGCATCTCCGGCCTGTGCCTGACCAAGCTGGACGTGCTCGATGGTCTGGAAAGCATCCGTATCTGCACCGGCTACAAAGATGCCAACGGCCAGGTGCTGGTCGATGCGCCGACCGACGCCGACAGCTACATCGGCCTGCAGCCGGTCTACGAGGAAATGCCCGGCTGGAGCGAATCCACGCTGGGCGCCAAGACCCTGGAAGACCTGCCGGCCGCTGCTCGTGCCTACATCAAGCGTGTGGAAGAGCTGGTTGGTGCGCCAATCGACATCATCTCTACCGGCCCGGATCGCAACGAGACCATCGTACTGCGTCATCCGTTTGCCTGATCGAGATGCTCTCGAGTCGCACAGGAGCCGCCTTCGGGCGGCTTTTTTGTGCCCGTCCGTACCGGCGCTCCTGCATGGGAGCTGGGCATGCGCTTTGCTTATATTCAATAAATCCCGGAAGTCGCCGTTATAGCTATTACGGTTGTTGAGGAGTGTCCCCAGTGTTCGCCATCGTTTCCATGTTGCGTAGCCGTTTGTTGCGCCCGGTGTTCGTTGCGCTTGGCCTGGCCATGTTGGTGCAGGTCGGTTTGGCTGTTTGGCTGATGCGCGCCTCGGTCGACGGTATGGTCGAGGATCTGGCGCAGCGCCTGGGTGGTGAGAGCCGCCGCCTTGGCGAAGAGCTGAACATGGCTGAACGCGAGATGAGCCAGGGTCTTGCGGCGTTGGCGAGCAGTACCCGCACTCGCCTGGGCGAAGGGCTTTCTGGCCAGTTGAAGAGTGAGCAGGCGCAACTGCGTGCGGTGCTCGAGGGCAATCTCAAGCAGTCCGGCCAGGCGCTGGCGCAATTGCTGGCTGGGGTGGCGCCGAAGTCCATCTGGGATCTGGATATTCCAGCGCTCACGGCACTGACGCGCATCGCCCAGCAGGACCCAGCGGTGCTGTTCGCCATCATCTATGACGCCGAAGGCAAGCGCCTGACGCGCAACTTCAATCGCAGTAATGCGCAGGTGCGCGAGCTGGTCGCTGCCGGGCAGGGTGACTCGCCGCTGGATAAGTTGGTGGAGGCGGCCTCGCGTGATCCGCGTGTATACGTGGTCGAGGCGCAAATCAGTCCGATGGGGGCGTCGATCGGCAAGGTGCAGATGGGCCTGTCGCTGGATCTGGTGGAAAAGGAGCTGACGGCGCTGGACGGTCGTTTCGCGGCGCTGGTCAGTGGTGCGGGTGAGTTGGTCGACAGCAGTCTGGCTGGCGCTTCCGAAGAGGCGACCGGTGCGCTGCGCGAGCGTCTGCAGTCGGCCGAGCGCTACACCCAGGAAATGGCGCGCAACGGTGGTGAGTCGGTGCGCGTGGCGGCGGATTCGCTGCGCTGGAACATCGCCCTCGGCCTGTTGATCGTGGGGGCGCTGGCAATGCTAGTGGTCGCCCTTGTATTGGGTTGGCGAGTGCTGAGTCGCTTGCGCTTGCTTAGTGCAGCGCTCAATGACCTGGCGGCGGGCGAGGGCGATCTGACGCGGCGCGTGAGCATCGACAGTCAGGACGAGGTCGGCGAGATGGCCGATGCGGTCAATCGCTTCATCGCCAAGCTGCAGCCCATCGTGCGTGAGTCGGGTGAGGTGGCGTTACGTACCGGTGAGCAGATTCGCAGCTTGACTCAGCGCGGCGTGGCGGCCGAGGCGGCTGCCGGGCGGCAGCGCGATGAGGTGG
>JBLUOL010000131.1:0-13667 GCA_048065775.1 Pseudomonas sp. GW6 | reverse complement strand
AGTGGCCGCAGCAGGCTGCGTTGCCCAACTCGAGCAGCATCCAGATGCTGCAAGGCAATGCTAGCCTGCCGGGCGCTCGAGGTACCCCCGACGCCAGCGGCTGGCAGGCAGTGAAGCATGACGCCCGGTTCGGCGACTCCCCCGTGATCGGGGCGCAGCACGTCACCCTCAGCGATGGACGTACCCTGGCGATCGTGGCGCGCGCACCCAGCCTGCTCGACCTGTTCGCCCAGCATGCGCTGACCTATGCCGTCGCAGTCGCCGTGTTGATGCTGTTGCTGCTGGCTGCTTCGCAGCTGTTGATCCGCTTTCTCTTGAGCCACCTCAACACCCTCAAGGACGTGATACTGCAAGCCGAGCGCAGCGGTGACCTGTCCCTGCGCGTACCGCTGAGCAGTCGTGACGAAGTCGGCCAGATGGCCGCCGCCTTCAACGCCATGCAGGCCGGCTATCAGCGCGTGGTCGGCACCGTCGGCCAGGTGGCGGGCGAGCTGAACAGTGGCACCCGCGATATGGCCGAGCGCATGGGGGCGGTGCGCCAGGGCATGCTCAGCCAGCAAAGTGAAACCGATCAGGCTGCCACCGCAATCAACGAGATGTCAGCGACCGTGCAGCATATCGCCGATCACGCTGGCACCACCCGCGATCAGTCGCTCAATGCCGATCAGCTAGCGCGCGCAGGCCAGCAGGTGGTGGAACGGGTCGAGCAATCCATCGCTGCCCTGTCGCAGGGCGTACGCCAAAGCGCCGCCAGCATCGAGCGCCTGGCCGAAGACAGCCAGCACATCAGCCGCGTGGTCGGTGTGATTCACGGCATCGCCGAACAGACCAACCTGCTCGCCCTCAATGCCGCCATCGAGGCCGCCCGCGCCGGTGAAATGGGCCGCGGCTTCGCCGTGGTCGCCGACGAGGTGCGCAACCTGGCCAAGCGCGTGCAGGACTCCACCGACGAAATCACCCAGATGATCGGCAACCTGCAGGCTGGCTCCCGCGACGCCGTGGAGTTCATGCGCGAAAGCTCGGAGAACGCCAACCATTGCGTACAACTGGCGCAAGAAGCCGGCGAGTCGCTGGCGGCGATCACCGCCGCCGTGGCGCTGATGCGCGACAGCAATACACAGATCGCCGTGGCCGCCACACAGCAGAGCCAGGTGGCCGAAGAGATGAGCCGCTCGGTGGTGGGCATTCGTGACGTCACCGAACAGACCGTTGGCCAGACCCTCGAATCGGCCGCCACCAGTCAGCAGCTCGCCCAGCTGGCAGGCGAACTGAACAGGGCCATCGGCCAGTTGCGCCTGTAGAGGTGGCCCTTTAGGCATAAGCCTATCTGCGCCATAGCCAGGAGCAATTCGCTCTGCATTGGCGGCGATCCTAGACTCGTCTCATCGAGTCGAGGATCGTCCCATGAGCAAACGTCACCCCAACCTGCTGGCCTGGCAATGGCGCCATTACGCCAGCCAGCATCGGCATCCCACCAATCTGCTGCTGCACCTGATCGCCGTGCCACTGTTCCTCCTGTCGCTGATACTGCTGCTGATCGGCCTATGGCATCTGCGGTTCGTGCCGTTGGCACTGGGCAGCATCGGCCTGATCGCCTCCCTGGCGCTGCAAGCTCACGGCCACAGACTGGAGCAACAGCCTGCGGAACCCTTCGCCAGCAAGAGCGATGCGCTGAAGCGTCTGCTGTTGGAGCAGTGCGTGACGTTCCCGCGCTTTCTCTTCAGCGGCGCGTGGTGGCGCGCCTGGCGCCAACGCCGGCGCCACTGAATCAGGCAAATACGGTCACGGTCTGCCGGCTCAAGGCGATCAGCTCACCTGCAGGTGTCCACATCGCCGCCGCCACGTGCCCGTAACCATCGCGGGCATGTTCGATATCCGCGCGATACAGACACCAGTCTTCGCTGCTAAGTGTGTGTAGCGGCTGGACGAACTCGATGGTCCAGGTCAGCGAGCTGCCCGGCGCCGGGCTTTTCAGATAGGGCAGCACTGCAGGCGGCCAGGCATCGACCAGTGCCAGCAAGTGCGCCTCGCTGAGCATCTGCGGCTCGCGCTCACCACGCAAACGCACCCAGCCGCCCATCTGCCGCGATGGCGTATTGCTGAAAGGCATGCCGCCAATTCCCCAGCGCATGGCCAGAAAGCGCGTGAACTCCGGCGTGACGTTGCGCACGTAGGGCAACTCCTGGCACTGCTCGACCGGCGTGATCTGCGGTGCGGCAAGCGCCTCCACGGCAATCGCCGAAGGGCGCGATGCGCCAAAGCTGCCCTGCACCACGGTCACCACCTGTCCGTCCTGAACCGCGCGTAGGAACATCTGGCTGACCGCCTTGCCCTCGCGCAGCACCTCGGCCTGGAAACTGACGGGAACATCCGGCGCCACGGGGCCGACGAAGGTAATAGCCAGCGAGCGTACCGGTCGGCCCTGCGGCACCTTGGCGCGCATGGCCTCGAACGCCAGAGCCGCCACCAGGCCGCCGAAACTGGCGCGGCCCTGCCCCCAATCAGCCGGGATCACCACGGCATCGGGATCGCGGCGCACCGCCTCAAGTATTTCGGAAAAGATCATACGCACCTCGGCATTCATCGATGGCGACGATCTTAGGGGATGCTGACGACTGAACGATAGTCTACAAGGATGCCTATTCGGTCATATTTGCGGCGAGAATGACACCTTTACCCGCGTTCGGCAGGTCGCCATACAGCGCCAGCAAGGCATCATCGGCGCGCCCCTCGGCAGTCAGCAGAGCCTGCAGCCAGATGGCCCGGCAAGGTTCCAGGGACACCATCGCATCGGCCTGTGCCAGCCACTGCAGCCGATCATGCCAGTCACCCAGCGCGCTTTGCGCAAGCTTGAGCCTGAGCTGCGCCGCCTTGCTCAAACGACTTTGTGCGGGGTAGGTTTCAGCGGCGTAACGCACGCGCTTGATCAACAGGCGCAGGCGGTGACGATCATGCGCCGGATCGAGCAACGCACGGGCCAGTTGTCGTTGCTGACGGCGCAGGCGACGCCGGATGCGTTTGTCTATATCGTTCAACTGGCCTTGCCTGGCGGCTTCACGCCAATTCGCCGGCCAGCCGTCGAGCAACAGCATCAGGTCCGCCAACTCGCGACTACTGGCAATGGCAGCGTAGCCTGCGGCGCGCTGCGCCTCATCGACAGGCGCCAGATGGGCCAAGCCCATTCGTGCCAGTTCGGCTACCAGGACTTCGCGATCACGCAGTGGCCCACTGAGGCGGCCCAGCACCGCTGCTCCCTGCTCCAGAACATCTACAGCCGGCAAACCGCGTAACGGACGCAACAGGCTGCGCAATTGCCGCAGGGCGATGCGTAAATCGTGCAATGCCTCGGTATCGGTACAGTCGGCCAGCCGTGCCTGGCAGGCATACAACCGCACTTGCAGAGCCAGGACGCGGCCCAGGCAATGCTCGATGAAATCGCTCATGCTCGCTCCTCCAAACGATGATGCATCAAGCTAACAGCCCGACCACCCACTCAAGCAAGTGGCCAATGGTCGCTAACGCGACAAGCGCCAGGGCAATGCTCTGCGCAAATCACTCAGTGCTTGCCGCAAAGCATCACGTGACGCTGGCCCGCCGGCATAGCGCTGCTGCTCGAAGCATCGGGCAAATGTCTCGATCTGCTCCGCCTGCTCGGGCAACTGCCGCGCCGCGCGCAACGCGAAGGAGCGTGCGCCCTCACCCGCTTCCCGGCGCACGTCATGGCGCGCCAACAGCCGCTCGAACTTGCGAAACGCCTGGCGTTGCGGATCAGGCCGCTGTTGCCAGGGTTTGAGCAGCCACAGCGCCAGCAGGCCAATCAAAAGCGCTCCAGTGCCCACCAGAGCGATCGCCAGACGCTGCCAATCGAGGCTGCCGAACCAGTTCTGCAGCAGTTTCAGCTGCTGTTCACCCTGGTACCCCAGCACCCAGCGCTGCCAGCCGTAATTGAGATTCTCCCAGCTCATGCGCAGCTGATTGAGCCACGCCAGCTCGCGGTAGCGCAGCGGCGAGAAGGGTTGATCGTCGAGAAAACCATCTTCTTCGGCCAAGGCCTCTTCCAGCCCTTGCTCGATACGCTCCGGCGCTACCTGAAAAGTCGGATCGACGCTGCGCCAGCCACGGCCCGGCTGCCAGTACTCGACCCAGGCGTGGGCGTCGAACTGACGTACCTGGACGTAGTTGCCATTGGGATTGAGCTCGCCGCCCTGATAACCGGCGACCACCCGCGCGGGAATACCCGCGGCACGCAGCACGAAGGTCATGGCGCCGGCATAGTGCGCGCAAAAACCACGCCGGGTGTTGAACAGGAAATCGTCGATGCTGTCGCTGCCCAGAGGCTGCGGGCGCAGTGTGTACACGTAGGGTTCACGGTTGAAATGCTGCAGCACTGCCGCCACCAATGCGTCGCTCTGCGGATACTGCGCCTTCAGCTCAGCCGCCCAGGCGCGACTGCGCGGGTCGCCCTGCTGGGGTAATTGCAGCGCCTGACGGATACCTGGCGGTTCGGCCTGCGCCTCCCGCACGGCCTCGGGCCAGGAGCGCACCTGGTACAGCAGGGGCCGATCCACCGGACGCAGTCTCTGCCAACGGAAGTCGTTCATCATCCGCCCGCTGTCCTGCGCCATCTCGCCAACGTCGAGGGCGTACAGCCAGCGCTTGCCGCTGGGCTGCATGATGATGCTGTAATCGAGCGGCTCGCCGGCCTTGCTCCACTGCGGAGCCAGCGGAACATCAGCGTAACCGGACTGCGACCAGCGCCTGCCATCGAAGCGCTCCAGCGTCAGAGCACGCCAGTACAGCTGCCCTCTGGGCGGCACTTCACCCTCGAAACTGGCGCGAAAGGCCAGTGCCGAGGAGCGACTGAGTTCGGCGATATCAGCCGGCTCCATGCTGTCCGACAGGCCGGTGACGCCCTTGTCGCTGGGCAGTGGCAGCGACCACAACGGCCCCATGCGCGGAAAGAACACGAACAGCAGAAGCATCAGCGGTATCGCTTGCAGCACCAGGCCACCTGCCAGGCGCAGGGGCGGCCAGGGGCGTTCGGCAAATCCACTGTGCTGCAGGCCGACCAGGGCGGTCAGCAGCGCCGTGACCGGCAGCAGGCTGTAGAGCGCGGCAAGAATGCCGTCTTCGAACAGATAGGCGGTCACCACGCAGAAGAAACCGAGGAAGATCAGTACCAGCGCATCACGCCGCGTACGCATCTCCAGCAGCTTGAGGGTGAAGGTGGCGATCAGCAGCACTGACGCGGCATCCAGCCCCACCAGCGTGCCGCGCGAAAGCAGGATGCCCGCCAGTACCAGCAGCACCAGACCGCCCTTGGCCCAGCCATTGGGATAGCGCGCCCGCATGCGGAAGATCTGCACGCGCCAACCGGCAGCGCCGAGCCATAGCGCGATCATCCACAGCGGCAGATGCACCAGGTGCGGCACGATCACCAGCACCTGGGCGACCAGCAACCAGGTCAGGGCGATCCTCGGGATACCCGGCAGGCTGCTCATACGCGTGCTCCGAACAACGCCAGGGCGCGCAGGCAGGCATCGCGATGCCCCTCACCGTAATCAGGGGCAATTACCTGCCCAGGCAGTTGCAGGCCGAACGCCTGTTGCCGCTCGGTAAATTGCAGCACCCAGTGGCAGAGCAGCGACAAACGCATTTCGCTGTCGCCCCCCAGGCTGTCGAAGTCCAGCCATAGATCGCGGCCGCTGAGCATGGCGAAATCCTTGACCAGCAGGCCCTGGCCACGTGAATAGGCCTTCCAGTCCAGGCGCCGTTTCGAGTCGCCTGGTTGATACTCGCGCAGGCCCTGGAAATCATCGGCGCCCTGGCCGCGGGCACGCATGCCCTCTTCCTCCTCCTCGTCGCCCAGACCTGCCGACAACGGCAGCTCCCCCTCCAGCGGCCGCGGGTAGACCAGCACCGCCTGATCCAGATCGACCCAGCTCCAGGCCACCAGCAAGCCCAGCGGAAAACGACTTTCCACCCGTAGACGCTCGGGCCGCAGCCAGCCACGTCGCACGGCTGGCTGGCTCAGCTCCACTTCGGTCTGCCCCTGGCGAGGTACGTCGCGCACCACCAGATCAGACGGTGGCCAGCCCAGCGCCACGGCCTGGCGCTCACGCTCAGGGCTCTCCAGGCGCACGCGAAAACGCGCATGCTCGCCGACGAACACCGCACCACCGCCACCGGCCTTGAGCACCAACCCGGCCAGGTTGCGGTAGGTATGCAGGATGGTGACGACAAACACCGATACCAGCAGGAAGGTCAGGCCATAGGCCAGGCTGTTCTGGTAATTGATGCCCACCAGCAGCATCAGCAGCAGGGCCACGGCAAAAACCGCCCCCACCCGGCTGGGTAGAATGAAAATGCGCCGCTGATTCAGGCGCACACTGGCCGCTGGCGGAATACGCCTGGCCAACCAGCGCCTCCAGAGCGGCTTCAGCGCTGCACGCATCAGAGCGCCGGCACTTCGCGCAGCAGCCATTGCACCAGAGTGCCGCCACCATGACCGGTGGGGTCGGCGCGCTCGCGCAAACGATGCCCCACTACTGATGGCAGTACCGCTTGCACGTCTTCGGGGATGACGTAATCACGTTCGGCCAGCAAAGCCCAGGCCCGTGCAGCGGCCAGCAACGCCAGACTGGCACGCGGCGACAAGCCCCAGGCGAATTGCGGCTGGCTGCGGGTGGCCTCGACCAGGCGCAGTACATAGTCGATCAGCGCATCGCTGGCACGCACCTTGGGCACTTGCGCCTGCAGACGGGCCAGTTCGGCATGGTCGAGAATGGATTCCATGCGTGGCAACAGATCGCGCCGGGCATCGCCCAGCAGCAACGCCCGTTCCGCAGCCTGCGCCGGATAGCCCAGCGACAGACGCATGAGAAAACGATCGAGTTGGGATTCGGGCAAGGCGAAGGTGCCGCCACTGCTGACCGGGTTCTGCGTGGCGATGACGAAAAACGGCTCGGGCAGCGGCCGGGTCGCGCCCTCGATGGTCACCTGGCCTTCTTCCATGGCTTCGAGCAACGCGCTCTGGCTCTTCGGCGTGGCGCGGTTGATTTCATCGGCCAGCACCAACTCGGCAAAGATCGGTCCCGGATGAAAGACGAACTGCCCGCTGTCCTTGTCGAACACCGAGGTGCCAAGAATGTCGCCGGGCAACAGGTCGGAGGTGAACTGGATGCGCTGAAAGCTCAGCCCCAGCACACGTGCCAGGGCATGACTGAGGGTCGTCTTGCCCATGCCCGGCAGGTCTTCGATCAACAGGTGACCGCGCGCCAGCAGGCAGGTCAGCGCCAGGCGTACCTGCGCCTCTTTGCCCAGCAACACCTGATTGACCGAGTCGAGACAGGTATCCAGTTTGCTTCGCATCATTCGCTCCTTATGCAGAACGTCGATGCTACTGGGGCGCCGGGGCGTGGCATAGCGCTATGCAAAGTTTGCTCACGAAACTGTGAGGCCAGACGCTATGTCAGGCGAAAGTGCCCCGCCATGCCCTGCAGTTCACGCCCCAGCTCAGCCAACTGGATGCTCGACGCGGCGGTTTCGTCCATGGCCGTGGCTGACTGATCGGCAATATCGCGGATCGAGGTGACGCTGCGGTTGATTTCCTCGGCCACGGCGGTCTGCTGCTCGGCCGCGGCAGCGATCTGCTGATTCATCTCCGAGATCAGGCTCACCGCCTCGGCAATGGCCGCCAGGGCGCCTTCGGTCTGGTTGGCGTCGCCAACCGTGAGGTTCACCAGGCTGGCGCTCTGCTCCATGTCCGTCACGGCGCGGCGACTACCCTCGCGCAAAGCCGCGATCAGCGACTCGATTTCCGCCGTGGATTGCTGAGTGCGTTTTGCCAACGCCCGCACCTCATCGGCGACCACCGCAAAACCGCGCCCCTGTTCTCCGGCGCGCGCCGCTTCGATGGCCGCGTTGAGCGCCAGCAGGTTGGTCTGCTCGGCCACGCTCTTGATCACGTCGAGTACGGCATCGATACGCTGAGTGTCCTGGCTCAGACGCTGAATGCTCTCGGTAGTGGCGTCCATGGCGCGAGCCAATTGTTCGATGCGCTGCAGGGTCTGGCGCACCACCTGGCTACCGGCACCGACGCGCTGGTCAGCCTGTTCGGTGGAAGCCGCTGCGGCCTCGGCATTGCGTGCCACCTCGTGCACCGTGGCCGTCATCTGACTCATGGCGGTGGCGACCTGATCGGTCTCCAGCTTCTGACCATTGACGCCCTGGCGCGTCTGCTCGGCAGTTGTCGAGAGGGTCTGGGCGGAGCTGGAAATCTGCGCCACCCCCCCCTGCAGGCGGCCAACCATATCTCGCAGGTTGGCGGACATCCCTTGCATGGCAGCGAGCAGTTGACCGATTTCATCGCGCCGATCCTGTTCGATACGTACGCTGAGGTCGCCACTGGCAATGGATTCGGCGAGGCCGATCACGCGCTTGAGCGGACGCACGATGGCCAGGCTGATCATGATCGCCGCGCCAAGACCGAAAAGCAGCGCCAAGGCCGCTGCCAGGATGATCAGACCGCTGCTGGCCTGACGCTCGGCATGCATGGCCTGGCGTTGCGTGTCCAGAGCCAGCTCGACCCGCTGCAGCAACTGCTCGACCTGAGCGACCAGTTGCCCGTATACCTGTTTTTGTTGCTGTAGCTGGGTGGCGTACTCCTTCAGGCGCTCATTGAAGGAGTCGACGTTGACCACCACCTCACCGAGCACCGCGGCATAGCCGGGATCGTCCAGCGCATCGCGCAACTCGGCCGCCAGGGCTTGCGCCTCGCCTGCCTGGGCAATTTCCGCCTGCTCACTGCTATCGCTGCGCCGGCTTGCCTCCAGGCGCTGGCGTGCCTGATCCAATGCCTGCAACAGCAGTTGATGAATCTTGCCGACCTTGCCGGCCTGCAGAACCGAATCGCCGCCCTGCTCGCCTTGGGAGCTCTTGAGCAGGTCGACGCCGTCTTCGGCCAGCCCTTCCTGCAGCAGATCCAGACTGTTGGCCGCGCTGACCACCAGCCAGTCGGCGGCTTGCAAGGACAGCTGCATGTTGTCGGTGAGCTCAACGTAGCGGGCAAAGGCGCTGCGGTAGTCGGCCAGTGCAGGCTCGACCTGCGCCAGAATCGCGGCCGTGTTGCTATCGAGCTCACTTTGCAGTGCCTGTCCGGTCTGCAAAATGCTCTCAGCCTGTTCGGCCAGGCGCTCGGCGTGCTGGCTGTCACCACTCAACGCAAACGCCTGCTCACTCTGACGCATACGCAGCGCCTGCTCGCCCAGCGCGCTCATGCGCTGCTGCAGCTCGGCGCCAGCACTGACCTCACGCAACGCCAGCAAACCGGTAACAGCCACCAAAGCGGTCAGAATCAATACCAGAGCAAAACCCAGCATCAACTTGCTGGCCGTGCTCAGACTGGCCAGCCGCTTGCTCAATGAGCCACCCATGACATCCCCCTGCCTACTGCAGCTAGCCCCGAATTCTGGAACATAGGAGCGCAGCGCTACTGGCGACAAGCCAGCAAACAGCAAGATGGCCGGGAGAGTTAACTGGACGTCGTTTTCAGAACGGGTTCAGGGCCGTTGCATCTGGAAAAGATCCCGTGTGCGGCAATAGGCGCTACCACCGAGGCGACCCACCAGATCGAGTTTGAGCGGGTCGATGCGTCCCTGCTCGTTGAGCACTGCGTCATCGATATGCGCCAGCAACACTTCGGCGAAGATCAGATGACAATTGGGTTGCTGCGCCGGATAGGGCTGGATTTGCGTCACATGGCATTCGAAGGTCACCGGGGCGCCGACGACGCGCGGCACGTCGATGCGCTCGCACGGCTGGCTGGCAATGGCGCAGTGGGCAAATTCGCTGACCTCATGCGGCAGGATCGCAGCACTGGCATTCATCGCCTCGGCCTGAGCGAAGCTGACCAGTTGAATCGCAAGCTCGCCGCTGGTCTGGGCATTGCGCAGGCTGTCCTTGAGGCTGCCATCGTCGCGGGTGTTGACGTTGATCAGCAAGGTCGGCGGGTTGTCACTGATCACCTGAAAGAAGCTGAACGGCGCCAGATTGGTCACGCCCTCGGCCGAACGGGTCGAGACCCAGGCGATAGGCCGCGGCGTGACAGTGGAAGCCAGCCAGCGATAAGCCTCGAGCGGGCTCAGATCGGAAAAATCGAGCTGCATCAACGCCCCGCTCGCGATTCGCGGATGTAAAAGCGTGCACGCTCGGCCTTGCTGGTGCAGCCTTCGTAGGCTTCGAACTGTTGCTGGGTCTTGGCAGCGGTAAGCAGCGAAAGCGCCTTGGAATAGCTCACCGTACCGGCGAAACCCTCGGCCTCGGCGATGCTCAGCTCTTTCCAGGCGGCATCCAGTTGATTGGCACAGGTCTCACGGTAGACGGTCTTGCCGGCGCAGCCGGTGAGCACCACCGCAAGCAGCGGTAAACAGATCCAGTGTTTCATCGACCACACTCCTCGAACGGATATGACTACGTATAGCAGGCTGTTGAAAACGCAGGCGAGGCAGCCAGTGCAATACCGATGGCGGCCCCGCAAAACAGGCGAAAAAGCGCAGTTTACGTGTTGTAAATGAGCACTTGATTCGCTTCGCTCACCCCTTCGGGGCCGCGCTAAAGCGCGTTCAGTCTGCGACTGTGAGCCTGTTTTTAACGCAGCAATGGCAACGCAGTTAGTTTTCAACGGCCTGCTAGGCCCAGTCTATGACGCTACGGCAGAAGGAAAGTGCCCACCTCACCCGCCGTTTCGCTTACGCAGGTATTCCACCACAGCCTGCTGCTCCCCGGCGAATTCAATCCGCCCGGATTTGCTCTCGCGCTGGAATACGTACATGGGATCGTAGTACTCGACCAGCAGGGCTTCGATCCAGCCGCGATGGGTATCGACCTGGCCATCGACCTGCTGCTCCTGCAGCGCTTGCTCCATGATCGCGGCCAGGCGCTGGTACCGCTCGCCGCCCAGGCGACGGGTGATATTGGCCAGGCTCTCGCGCAGACGCGCGGCGAAGGCGCTGAAACCCTCTTGCTCGCCCTGCAGTGCAACGAACTCGGCACACAGCTCGACCACATAAGCCTGCAGGATACGTTCGACCCGATTGGCCACGCTGTCTTCCAGCCAGACCAGCGGGTAGTGCTGCATAGCCTGGTGCAGCGGCAATGGCAGGGAGCAGCGACCGATCAGGCGCGCTTCGTCCTCCAGCACGAATTGCTGCTGCCCTGCCGCGCGGCGCTTGAGCAGGTCGATGGCCAGGGCATTCTCGAAATCGATCTGCTCGGGCTGGCCGGTGGCGCGCTTGCCGAAGCTGGAGCCTCGGTGATTCGCGTGCGCCTCCAGGTCCAGGCTGTTGCTCAGCTGGCTGATCACCTCGGTCTTGCCGGTGCCGGTCATCCCGCCCACCAGCACGAAATCGCACGCCTGTACCGCCTCGTCGGTGGTCTGCAGAAGGAAGGCGCGCATGGCCTTGTAACCACCGACCACGCGCGGATAGTCGATGCCCGCCTCGCTTTTCAGCCATTGCTGGACGATCTGCGAGCGCAGGCCACCGCGAAAGCAGTACAGGTAACCGTCAGGGTTGGCCTTGGCAAAGGCGGCCCAAGCCTCGATGCGCTCGGCCTTGGTCTGGCCGCTGACCAGTTGATGGCCCAGCTCGATTGCAGCCTGCTGGCCTTGCTGCTTGTAGCAGGTGCCAACCTTCTGCCGCTCGATGTCAGTCATCAGGGGCAGATTGATCACGCCGGGGAAGGCACCTTTATGGAATTCGACCGGTGCACGGGTATCCATCATCGCCCGGTCATGCAGGAACAGATCGCGGTAGTCGGTGCAGTCGTCGCGCATCAGAGCACCTCGACCGCGTAACGCTGTCGCTCGACCATCTCACCGATGGGCGCCAGGCTCAGCCCCAGTTCGGCGGACAGGGCGAGGAACTCGGCCTCGCCTTCCGGCGCCACGGCGATCAGCAGACCGCCGCTGGTCTGTGGGTCGCACAGCAGGAGCTTGGCCAGCTCGGGCAGCGGCGCGATCTTGTCGCCGTAACTGTCGAAATTGCGCAAGGTACCACCCGGTACGCAGCCCTGCTCCAGATAGTGTTCGACACTGGCCAGACGCGGCACTCGGGCGAACTCGACACGGGTACTCAGGCCGCTGCCATCGGCCATTTCCACCAGGTGGCCAAGCAAGCCGAAGCCAGTGACGTCGGTCATCGCGCGCACGCCGGCGAGCTTGCCAAAACGGCTGCCGGGCTTGTTCAGGGTGCACATCCAGTCACGCGCCAGGCCAACGTCCGCATCGCGCAGCTTGGCCTTCTTCTCCGCCGTGGTGAGGATGCCGATGCCCAGCGGCTTGGTCAGATACAGCTTGCAACCAGCCGTGGCGGTATCGTTGCGCTTCATGTTGGCCTTGCTCACCAGGCCGGTCACGGCCAGGCCGAAAATCGGTTCCGGCGCATCGATCGAGTGACCGCCCGCCAGCGGAATGCCGGCTTCATCGCACACGGCGCGGCCACCCCGGATCACTTCGCGTGCCACTTCCGGGGCCAGCACATTGACCGGCCAGCCAAGGATGGCGATGGCCATCAGCGGATCGCCGCCCATGGCGTAGATGTCGCTGATGGCATTAGTAGCGGCGATACGGCCGAAATCGTAGGGATCGTCGACGATGGGCATGAAGAAATCGGTGGTCGAGACCACCCCGCGTTCCTCGTCGATGGCATAGACCGCGGCATCGTCGCGCGAGGCGTTGCCTACCCATAGGCGCGGGTCGAGATTCTGCGCGCCGCTGCCGGCGAGAATCACCTCCAGCACCTTGGGGGAAATCTTGCAGCCGCAACCGGCGCCGTGGCTGTACTGGGTCAAACGGATTGGCTCGCTCATGTCTCTCTCTTGCATCGACGACTGGCGGCGGATTCTAGCAAAGACTGCCTTGGCTAAGCCCAATTGCGCGAGTAAGGTCGAAGCTTCACTGGGGGAATCGGTCAATGAGCAAGAAAGTGGCGCTGGTATTGGGCTCGGGAGGTGCGCGCGGCTATGCGCACATCGGTGTGATCGAGGAGTTGCAAGAGCGCGGTTACGAAATCGGCTGCATCGCGGGCTGCTCGATGGGCGCAGTAGTCGGCGGCATCTTCGCCGCAGGCAAGCTGCGCGAATACCGCGAATGGACCGAAAGCCTGGATTATCTCGACGTGTTGCGCCTGCTCGACGTCAGCTTCCGCCTCGGCGCCATCCGCGGCGAGCGAGTGTTCGGGCGCATCCACGACATCGTCGGCGAGATCAATATCGAGGACCTGTCGATCCCCTTCACCGCGGTGGCCACCGACCTGACCAACCAGCAGGAAATCTGGTTCCAGGAAGGCTGCCTGCATCAGGCCATGCGCGCCTCGGCGGCGATTCCCAGCCTGTTCACCCCGGTGGTGCAGGGCAAGCGCATGCTGGTCGACGGCGGCCTGCTCAACCCGCTGCCGATCGTGCCGGTGGTGTCCAGCCATTGCGACCTGATCATCGCGGTCAACCTCAACGCCACCAACCAGAGCCACTACCAGCTGCCGGTGATCGAGCGGCCGGCGGCGCTCAAGGGGCGCATCGACCAGTTGATGACCACGCTCGGCTCGCGCCTGCCAAGCTTCCGCCGCAAGAGCGAGGACGACGTCCTGCTGCTGGCCGAGGAGCAGCAGCGC